>SFDT01000002.1 GCA_004558115.1 Clostridiales bacterium
CTCCCTGCTCGTTTCAATGATTGGTAAAAGTGCCGGAGTTGAGACCACCAACATTTTAAGTTCATTGAGACTCCGGGGATATTTCATTGCACAGGCGGAAAAACCGTGGTATCATATCTTTGATTGCAAACAGACAAGGAGCATGACCATGACCACCAAGGATTTTCAGCAAAGTTCCGCTCTCCGTATTTTCCTTTCGTATTTCAAACCGCACCGGCGGCTGTTTTTCATGGACCTCAGCTGCGCGTTGATGATCTCCATCATCGACCTGACGTTTCCCTATGTCTCCCGCTGGTGCATGTATGAGCTGCTGCCCGAGAGTGCCTACAACGCCTTTTTCGCCGTCATGGCGGTGGTGTTCGCGGCCTTCGTCCTCCGGGCGGTTTTGACGTATGTCATCTGCTACTGGGGCCATACCTTCGGCATCCTGGTGGAGGCGGATATCCGCCGGGACCTGTTCCGCCACATGCAGGAGCTGTCCTTTGACTATTTTGACCGCAACCGCACCGGCCAGCTCATGAGCCGGCTGACGGCGGACCTGTTCGACATTACGGAGCTGGCCCACCACGGCCCGGAGGACCTGTTCATCTCTGGCGTTACCATCGTGGGCGCCCTGGTCATCATGTTCACCATTCAGTGGCGGCTGGCCCTGGTCATCGCCGTCATCCTGCCCATTTTTATGCTGGTGGTGTGGAGCAGCCGCCGCTCTATGCAGGAGGCCTCCGCCCGGGTGAAGCAGAAGACCGCCGTCATCAACGCCGATATCGAGTCCGGCCTCTCCGGCATCCGCACCGCCAAGGCCTTCGCCAACGAAAAAGCGGAGCTGCAGAAGTTTGAGAGCTCCAATGACAGCTTCAAGACCTCCAAGCGGCAGTTCCACAAGGCCATGGGCCGGTTCAACGCCACCATGGAGTTTTTCCTGTGCATTCTGTCCGCGGCGGTCATCGCCGCCGGCGGCTTCTTCATCATGCGGGGTCAGATGGATACCGTGGACCTTATTACGTTCAGCCTGTATATCACCACCTTCGTCAACCCCATCCGCAAGCTCTCCACCATGGCGGAGATGTTCGCCAATGGTACCGCCGGCCTTTCCCGGTTCATCGAGCTCATGCGGACGGAGCCCGCTATGAAGGACGCGCCGGACGCCAAGGTCCTCCGGCGGGTGAAGGGCAGCATCGACGTGGACCACGTGAGCTTTGCCTATCAGGATGACCTGGCGGTGCTCCACGATGTGGACCTCCACATCCGCCCCGGCGAGACGCTAGCGGTGGTGGGCCCCTCCGGCGGCGGCAAGTCCACCCTCTGCCAGCTCATTCCCCGGTTCTACGATGTCACCGAGGGTGCCATCTCCATTGACGGCCAGGATGTCCGCTCCGTCACCCAGGAGTCCCTGCGGCAGAACGTGGGCGTGGTGCAGCAGGAGGTGTTCCTCTTTGCCGCCAGCATTCTGGAAAACATCCGCTACGGCCGCCCCGGCGCCACGGAGGAAGAAGTGGCCCAGGCGGCGAAGCTGGCGGAGATCTACGACGATATCGTGGCCATGCCCGACGGCTTCAACACCTATGTGGGCGAGCGGGGCGCCCTGCTGTCCGGCGGACAGAAGCAGCGCATCTCCATTGCCCGCATCTTTTTGAAGGACCCGCCGGTGCTGATTTTGGACGAGGCCACCTCCGCTCTGGACAGCGTGACGGAGGCCAAGCTCCAGGAGACGTTTGAAAAGCTGTCCCAGGGGCGCACCACCATCATCATCGCCCACCGCCTGTCCACGGTCCGCAACGCCGACCGCATCGCCGTGGTGGAGGATGGCCGCATCGCGGAGCTGGGCAGCCACGAGGAGCTTATGGCGAAAAACGGCGCCTACGCGGCGCTGGTCCGCACCCAGGAGCTGCGCCATGGATAAGTCGAAGCTGCTGGACCGGCTGGGGGCTGCCGGAGAGGACCGGTTGCTGCTTGCCAAGGTCCTGGACCGGGCCGGACAGGCCCAAAGCCGCAACATCCCCGCCGCCACGGACTTTCTCAGCCCCCAGCAGCAGGCCCTTGCCCTGGACCTGCTGCGCCTGGCAGGCATCCCGGAGACGGGGTATACGCGCCTGGGCGGCTACGAAGGGGCCGAGCGGAACATCCTGTTGTTTTTGCCGGACTGGTTGGAGGCCGCCGACGCCGGGAGCCAGAGCCCTATCCGCTGCCTGCGGGCATCCTTCCGGGAGGAGGAAAAGCTGAGCCACCGGGATTTTTTGGGCAGCCTCATGGGCATGGGCATCGTCCGGGAAAAGGTGGGGGATATTCTGGTGGGCCCTGCCGGCGCGGACCTCATGGTGCTGGATACGGTGGCGAAATTTCTGCTGCAAAGCTGGAACAGCGCCGGACGGGCCAGGCTCGCCGTCACCGCCATTGAGCCCTGGGAGGTCCGGGTGCCGGAGGTCAAATGCCAGGAAGTGCGGGACACCGTGTCCTCCCTGCGGCTGGACGCCGTGGCGTCCACGGGCTTCCGCATGGCCCGGGGCAAGGCGGCGGCACTCATCACCTCCGGCCGCGTGCAGGTGAACTGGCGGGAGTGCACGAAGCCGGACAAGCTGCTCACGGCGGGAGACACCGTCTCCGCCAGGGGCTTTGGAAAATTTGAACTGACGGAGGTAGGCGGCGTCACGAAAAAGGGCCGCACCTCCATCGTGCTGAAGCGATATATCTGAGGAGGAGAACCATGGATCAAAAGCAGATCGACCGGATCAATGAGCTGGCCCGAAAGGCCAAAAGCCCCGAGGGCCTGACGAAGTGGGAGGAGGAAGAGCGGGCCGCCCTGCGCCGGGAATACGTGGATTCCGTGTTGGGCAGCCTGCGGGGCCAGCTGGACAATACCTATATCGTGGACGAGAAGGGTCAAAAGCACAAGCTGAAGAAAAAGGGGGAGTGAGCCTTGGCCGCGCAGCAGAAAAAGACAACGACTGGTTTGCCTGGGTCCTGATCGTGTTCCTGTTTGCCGTGGGGCTGGCGCCTCTGGCGCTGTTGCTGCTGTTTTTCAAGCTGTTTGGCGGCGACGGGAACAAGAAGCAGGCATCTCCGCCGCCTCTCCAGACCCGGAGCCAGACGGCGGAGCAGGCGGCTCCCCGGCAGCCCAGCAAGGCACGGGAGGCCGTGGAAAAGGTCACCAAAACGCCCCAAGCGAAAAAATCCACCGCTTTTTGGCTGAAGCTGGCCGGCGCGGTGCTGGCGGCGGTGGGCATCATCGCCTGTGTGGAGCCCATCGACATGATGGTCTGGCTGGGGAGCGCCGAGAGCTATTATATCGAGGAGCTGCTGACGGCCCTGGCCATGGTCCTGGGCGGCGGCGCCATGTTTGGCAGCGGCCTTTCCATGGACCGCCAGCTCAAGCGCCACGCCAAGTACCTCTCCGTCATGGGCGACCGGGAGGCCGTGGCCGTGGAGGAGCTGAGCCGGGTCCTGGGATACCCCAAAAAGCGGGTGGAGAAGGACCTCCAGAAGATGATCGACAAGGGCTATTTCGGCGGCAAGGCCTATTTGAACATGGAACTGGGCTACCTGTTCCGCAGCGGCCAGGCGGACGCGGCGTTTCAGAAAAAGCAGCGGGAAGCCGCGGCCCAGGCGCCCAAGGAGGCGGAGGAGGGTTACTCCGGCATCCTGCGGAACATCCGCCGGGCCAATGACCGCATTGCGGACCCGGCGCTCTCCGCCAAGATCGACCGGCTGGAGGAGATCACCGCCAAGATCTTCCGGGCAGTGGAGGAGGACCCCAAAAAGCGGAGCCGCATCGACACATTCCTGAACTACTACCTGCCCACCACCCAAAAGCTGCTGGACTCCTACGCGGAATTTGAGGCCGCCGGTGTGGAGGGAGAGAACCTGCGGCAGGCCAAAAGCCGCATCGAATCCACCATGGACGCCATCGTCAAGGGCTTTGAGCACCAGCTGGACGAGCTGTACAAGGCGGATGCCATGGACGTGGACAGCGACATCCGGGTCATGGAGACCATGCTGCACCGGGACACCGCCTCGGCGGAGCGGGACTTCGGCCTGGGCGGGACCGCTGCCCAGAGAAAGGAACAGAGCTGAACCAGACCGGCGCGCTATCGAAAAAGGGTGAACTGCTGGAAAACGGGAAGGAAGATAGTTACGAAAGAAACCCAGGAGGGGTGTCTTTCGTTTGCAATCTAAGTTTTTCAGAACTTTTTAAGTGCTGAAAAACTTGCTCAGCCTGTCGAAAAGAATTTTTCGACAGGCTGGCGGCGCGCCGTATGGGCGCGCCGGTTTTTTGCCTTCTGAAAGGGAAAGTACTTGCGGAAAAGACAGGAAACCGGGTATAATGTAGGCAGAACAAAAACAAGGAGCGAGCAGCATGGCAGTATTGGACCAATTGGAACCCAAAAACGTATTCCGCTTTTTTGAGCAGATGTGCGCCATCCCCCATGGCTCTTACAACACGAAGGCCGTCAGCGACTGGTGCGTGGCCTTTGCGAAGGAGCGGGGGCTGGAGCACTACCAGGATGAAATGAACAACGTTATCCTCATCAAGGAGGCCTCCGCGGGCTATGAGGAGGCCCAGCCGGTCATCCTCCAGGGCCATCTGGACATGGTGTGCGAAAAAGCCCCCGGCTGTGAGAAGAATATGGCCCGGGAGGGCCTGGACCTGGCGGTGGAGGGCGATTACATCTACGCCGAAGGGACCACCCTGGGCGGTGACGACGGCATCGCCGTGGCCATGGCCCTGGCGGCGTTGGAGGATGAGTCTTTGCCCCATCCCCGGTTGGAGGTCATCCTCACCACCGAGGAGGAAGTGGGCATGGACGGCGCCATGGCGCTGGATGTTTCCCCCATTCGGGGCAGAAAGCTCCTGAACCTGGACTCCGAGGCGGAGGGCGTGTTCACCGTCAGCTGTGCCGGCGGCTCCATGGCGGCCTGCGGTCTGCCGGTGGCCCGGGCGCCTTTCGGCGGCGATATTCTGCGGGTCCGGGTGGAAGGCCTTACCGGCGGCCATTCCGGCGCGGAGATCCACAAGGGCCGGGCCAACGCCAATATGCTGCTGGGCCGGCTGCTGCGGGCCATGGCGGCGGAGACGGAGCTGCGGCTGGTGTCCGCTGACGGCGGATTGAAGGACAACGCCATCCCCGTGGCGGCGGAGGCTGTGGTGGCTGCGGCAGACGGCCGGAAGGCCAAGGCGGCGTCGGAGCGCATGGCCGCCTGCTTCCAAACGGAGTACCGCCGCTCCGACCCGATGCTGACGGTGACGGCGGAGGAGGCTGCGGCTGCGTGGCTGCCCATGGACGCCTCCTCCACAGAGAGGACGGTGTGCCTGCTGGCCTGCGCGCCCAACGGCGTGCAGACCATGAGCCAGGATATTCACGGCCTGGTACAGACCTCCCTGAACCTGGGCATTTTGAAAACAGAGGAAAATGCCGTGACGGCGTCCTTCTGCATCCGCAGCTCCGTGGACAGCGAGAAGGAAATGCTGAAGGACCGGCTGGCCTGCCTGCTGGCCCAGCTGGGCGGCAGGGTGTCCTTTTCCGGCGAATATCCCGGTTGGGCGTACCGGCCGGACTCCCCCCTGCGGGAGCTGATGACGGAGGTCTACCGGGAGCAGTACGGCCGGGAGCCCAAGGTGGAGGCCATCCACGCTGGTTTGGAGTGCGGATTGCTGGCGGGTAAGCTGCCGGGGCTGGACTGCGTGTCCATCGGCCCGGACCTGTTGGAGATCCACACGCCCCGGGAGAAGATGAGCATCTCCTCCGTGCAGCGGGTGTGGGCCTTCGTGCGCGAGGTGCTGAAGCGTTCCAAGTGATACGGCAAATGAAAAGCACAGGGAGCCTGCGGCGCTCCCTGTGTTTTTTTGCGGCAGGCGCAAAAAAGCGGACATGTCCGCTTGAAACGGACAAATTTGCGGCGAAAAAGGGCGGGTGTGAAAAGGAGAGACCTGTTTTTGGTGAAAAACACAATGAAAAAAAGTAAAAACTTGTAATTTCCATGAAAGAGTGAACAAAACCACCAAAATGCCCCGCCGGATTTCTCCACGGCGATTCTTTGTTAGATAATTGACACAATACACGGGAAAAGGCTATACTGAAGATGCTGACAAGCATTCCCAAAAGGGCGGAAAACCGCCATTTTGAACACTGTGAAACAAAAAAATAGGGAGGAATTAAGTTTATGGCAAAGAACAAAGTGTTCAAGACGATGGACGGTAACGAGGCTGCCGCATACGTGTCTTACGCGTTTACCGAGGTAGCTACCATTTACCCCATCACCCCCTCCAGTCCCATGGCTGACCACGTGGATGCGTGGGCTGCCAACGGCAAGAAGAACCTGTTCGGTCAGCCCGTGAAGCTGGTCGAGATGCAGGCGGAATCCGGCGCGGCCGGCGCGATGCACGGCTCTCTGGAGACCGGCTCCCTGACCAGCACCTACACCGCTTCCCAGGGCCTGCTGCTGATGATCCCTCCCATGTACCGGATCGCCGGTTCTCAGCTGCCCGGCGTTATGCATGTCTCCGCCCGTACCGTGGCCACCCACTCCCTGTCCATTTTCGGTGATCACTCCGACGTCATGGCCTGCCGCCAGACCGGCTGGGCGCAGCTGGCTTCCTCCAGCGTGCAGGAGAGCATGGACATGGCCGCCGTTGCGCACCTGTCCGCCATCAAGGGTTCCATCCCCTTCCAGCATTTCTTCGATGGCTTCCGGACCTCTCACGAGATCCAGAAGATCGAGGTTCTGGACTATGAGGACCTGGGCAAGCTGCTGGATTGGGACGCCGTTCAGAGATTCAAGGATCACGCGCTGAGCACTGAGCATCCCACCCTGCGCCACACCCTGCAGAACCCCGACACCTTCTTCCAGTCCCGCGAGGCCTGCAACACCGCCTATGATGCGCTGCCCGCCATCGTTGAGGAGTACATGGGCAAGATCAACGAGCTCACCGGCCGCAACTATCAGCTGTTCAACTACTACGGCGCCCCCGATGCTGAGCGCGTTGTGGTGGCCATGGGCTCTGTCTGCGAGACACTGACCGAGGTCGTTGATTATCTGGTGGAGCGCGGTGAGAAGGTCGGCTTCATCCAGGTCCACCTGTTCCGTCCTTTCTCCATGGAGCGTCTGCTGGAGAAGATCCCCGCTTCCTGCAAGTGCCTGACCGTTCTGGACCGCACCAAGGAGCCCGGCGCTCCTGGCGAGCCTCTGTACCTGGACGTGTGCAACGCCCTGTGGGAAGGCAAGCGCACCAACATCGAGGCCCTGGGCGGCCGCTACGGCCTGGGCTCCAAGGATACCACTCCCGCCCAGATGAAGGCCGTGTTCGACAACATGAAGGGTGAGAAGAAGAACCACTTCACCGTCGGCATCAACGATGACGTCACCCACCTGTCCCTGCCCGTTGGCGAGAATATCGTCACCGCCGGCAAGTCCATCATCTCCTGCAAGTTCTGGGGTCTGGGCTCTGACGGCACCGTGGGCGCCAACAAGAACTCCATCAAGATCATCGGCGACCACACCGACCAGTACGCCCAGGCTTACTTCGAGTATGACTCCAAGAAGTCCGGCGGCGTCACCAAGTCCCACCTGCGCTTCGGCCATGAGCCCATCCACAGCACCTACTATGTCACCATGGCTGACTTCGTGGCCTGCCACAAGCCCTCTTACATCAAGGACTTCGACATCGTCTCCGAGATCAAGCCCCACGGCACCTTCCTGCTGAACACCAGCTGGAGCGGCGCTGAGCTGGAGGCGAACCTGCCCAACCGTGTGAAGCGCCAGATCGCCGAGCGTGAGATCAACTTCTACACCATTGACGCCACCGCTATCGCCATGGAGCTGGGCCTGGGCAACCGCACCAACACCGTGCTGCAGGCTGCCTTCTTCAAGCTCTCCGGCATCATCCCCATCGATGACGCCGTGGGGTACATGAAGGCCGCTATCGTCAAGTCCTACGCCAAGAAGGGCCAGAAGATCGTCGATATGAACAGCGCCGCCGTTGACAGAGGTGTTGACGCCGCCGTGAAGATCGATGTTCCCGCGTCCTGGAAGACCCTGACTGACGACACCCAGGCTCCCGACGCCAATCTGCCGCACTACATCCGTGCGATCCAGATCCCCGTCAACAAGCAGGCCGGCGATGCCATCCCCGTGAGCGAGTTCATGCCTTACGCCGACGGCGTTACCCCCTCTGAGACCTCCAAGTACGAAAAGCGCGGCATCGCCGTGAAGGTGCCCCAGTGGCTCCCCGAGAACTGCATCGGCTGCAACAAGTGCGCTCTGGTCTGCCCCCACGCCGCCATCCGTCCCTTCCTGCTGAACGCGGAGGAAGAGGCTGCGAAGCCCGCCTCCTTCGTCACCAAGGAAGCCAAGGGCAAGGGCTTTGAGGGCCTGACCTTCCGCATGCAGGTCGATCCTCTGGACTGCCAGGGCTGCGGCGCCTGCGCCAATGCCTGCCCCGCCAAGGAGAAGGCTCTGGTCATGGAGCTGCTGGATACCCAGATGCCCGAGCAGGAGAACTGGGACCATGCGTTGACCCTGTCCACCAAGGCCAATCCCATGGACAAGTTCACCGTCCGCGGTTCTCAGTTCGAGCGTCCTCTGTACGAGTTCAGCGGCGCCTGCGCCGGCTGCGGCGAGGCTCCCTACATGAAGCTCATGTCTCAGCTGTTCGGTGATCGGATGTTCGTTACCTCCGCCACTGGCTGCTCTTACGTCGTGGGCTCCTCCACGCCTTCCTTCCCCTACGCGGCCAACGAGAAGGGCCACGGTCCCGCCAACTCCAACTCCCTGTTCGAGGATAACGCCGAGTATGCGCTGGGCATGAAGCTGTCCATCGACCAGATGCGCCGTCAGATGGCTGCCCACGCCGAGGCTGTGGTGGCTGCCACCTCCGACGCCGAACTGAAGAGCGCCATCGAGGCCTGGCTGGCTGAGGGCGATATCGGCGATAAGACCCGCGCTCTGTCCGAGGCGGTCGTGGCCGCGCTGGACGCCACCACGGAGACCTCCGATGACATCGCCTTCATGAAGGCCAACAAGGATGTTCTGCCCAAGAAGAGCGTCTGGATGTACGGCGGCGACGGCTGGGCTTACGATATCGGATTCGGCGGTCTGGACCATGTCCTGGCTTCCGGCGCTGACGTGAACATTCTGGTGGTCGATACCGAGGTGTACTCCAACACCGGCGGTCAGGCTTCCAAGGCCACCCAGCTGGGCGCTGTGGCGCAGTTTGCCAACGCCGGTAAGAAGACCGGCAAGAAGGATCTGGGCGCCATCGCCATGACGTATGGCAATGTCTATGTTGCCCAGGTCGCCATGGGCGCCAACGAGCAGCACCTCATCACGGCTTTGAAGGAAGCCGAGGCGCATCATGGTCCCTCCCTCATCATTGCTTACGCACCCTGCATCAACCACGGTATCTCCAAGGGCATGGGCCAGGTCCAGCTGGAGGAGAAGCAGGCCAGCGAGTGCGGCTATTGGCCCCTGTGGCGCTATGTGCCCGAGCTGAAGGACGAGGGTAAGAATCCCTTCATCCTGACCAGCAAGGAGCCCAACGGCCAGCTGCTGGACTTCATGATGGGCGAGACCCGGTTCGCCTCTCTGACCAGAACCTTCCCCGAGACGGCCAAGGAGCTGTTCGAGGCGGCCCAGGAGTTCTGCGCTGATCGTTACGCCAGATACAAGAAGCTGGCCGAGGGCTGAGCCCCTGCCTGACGCTTATCTGTGCAGCACAGCATCATAAAAAAGAGCGGTACCCGATCTCGGGTACCGCTCTTTTCAGCTTGTCAAAGAACCAGGCCAAAGGTGTGGATTTTCTGGTATAATGGAAGTAAGAGGTGAAGAGAATGGAAAAAAGATTCTCGGAAAGCGCCGGTCATCGAGGGCAAGTATGTCCTGAGCTACAAGCCCAAGGAGAAGAAGCCTGTTGAGGAGTACCTGAAGATGCAGGGCCGTTTCGCCCACATGTTCAAGCCCGGCAACGAGTGGATGATCGAGCAGGTCCAGAAGGAAGTCGACCGCAACTGTGGGAAGAGCTTCTGAAGCTCTGCGAGCTGTAAGATTTCCCCTGCATGCTGCAAAAAGCGCCCGTCCTGAAAAGGACGGGCGCTTTTTGCGCGAAGCAGAGAAAAGCCGCTGCTTTCCAAGATACGAAAAGCAGCGGCTTTTTCATGATTTGCCCAGTTCTTTACGGACGGCCTGCCGCAGCAGGGCCTGCCCCTCGGGGGAGCGGAGCACATCCAGCACCGCGGCGCGGACCACGCCTTGGAAGGACTTGCTGTTCAGCAGGGCGCTGAACACGGCGCTGTCCTGGCCCCCGCCGGAGGACTGGACCACCACCGGGGCGGCGGGCCGTTTGGGCGCCGGCGCGGGGGCGGGCTCCTCCTCGGCGTAAGCCCGCTCCAGCCAGGTGCCCTGGCCTTCTTCCCGGACATCCACCTCGCCCCGGAGATAGGCCAGGGTGACGCCGAAAAACTCCGCCAGCTTTTTCTGCTGGTCCTGGGAGGGCGTCTGCCGTCCGGTCTCAAATTTTTCCGCCGCGCTTTTGGGGAAACCCAAAGCGGCGGACAGGGCGGGACGGCTGAGGTTCCGCTCCGTCCGCAGGGCTTCAATGCGCTGTGCCATGGTGACCATTGTGTGATTCCTCCTGAAAACTCAATCTTTGGGGTGACGCTGCCGGATGACGGAGAAAGCCTCCTCCGCCACGGCGATCGTCTCGGCAATGTCCTCGTCGGAGAGGGCATAGTTGATGAAGTGATTGTGGTGGGTGGTGAAAAACACGCCCCGCTTCACGCACTCGGCGATCCACTCCTGGTGGAGCATCAGGCTGGGGTCATCCGCCAGCCGCAGGTAAAACAGGCTGGGCATTCCCGAAACGTGGAGGTCAAAGCCGTACTTCTGTCCGGCGGCAATAAGACCATCGCCCAATTTTTTGCCCTTTTCGTTTAGTATTTTGGGCAAATCCAGCTTTTTCATTTTCTCCACGCAGGCGATGCCGGCGGCGAAGGGCACGGCGGAGAGCCAGTAGCTGCCGGTGTAGCTGATGCCGGAAACGGTGCCCTTCAAAAACTCCTTGCCGCACAGGGCGGAGACGTTGTAGCCGTTGGCCAGGGCCTTGCAGAAGCAGATGAGGTCCGCCTCAAAGTCGAAATAGTGGTCGCTGCCCTGGAGGTCCAGCCGCCAGCCGGCCCGGACATCGTCCACGATGAGGATGGCGCCTTCGTCCGTGCACAGCTTGCGGACCTTCTGCCAGTACCCGTCGGCAGGCAGCTCATTGTCTTTAAAATTGCCGTGCATGTAGGGCTGGCCGATGACGGCGGCGATCTGGCCCTTGTAGCGGTCAAACAGCTCCGCCAGGGCGTCAAAGTCATTCCACTCCACGTACAGGTTGTGCATCACATCTTCTTCCAGCACGCCGGAGTAGTCCATCTTCTGGGTCCAGGGAGAGACGCCGTGGTAGTAGCCCTTGAAAAAGACGATCTTCTTCCGGTGGGTGTGGGCTCTGGCGGTCATGACCGCCAGGGTGGTGACATCGTTGCCGTTCTTGGCGAAAAAGGCCCAGTCGGCGGAGGCCACGGTCTCCACCAGCAGCTCCGCGAAGTCGATCATTTTGGTGGAGGGAATGGTGACACAGTCCTCCAGCTGCCGCTGCTTGGCCGCCGCGGCGTCCACGTCCGGGTCGTGGTAGCCCAGGACATTGGGGCCGTAGCCGCACATATAGTCGATCATCCGGTTGCCGTCCACGTCCCAGAAATAGCTGCCCTGAGCCCGGGAGGAGAACAAAGGCCACGCCTCCACGGGGGTATAGCAGCCCTCGGCGGGGCCCTGGTGGCCGTAAATGCCGGAGGGGATCACCTTACAGGCTCGGAGGTATTCCTCCCGGCTTTTGGAATAGTCGTTGATCTTCATGATGGTCCCTCCTTACGCGAGATATACCGCCACCCGGTCCAGGATGCGGTTGATGTTGTCGATCTGGGAGATCATACCGCCGATGCGGACCTGTCCCAGCCCCACGGCGGCGATGGCGTTCACCTGGCCGTCAAACAGGTCCCGGGCCAGGTGCATCCCCTGGAACTCCATATAGGAGAGGAACTGCTCCGGCGCCTGGTGGACGGCGGTCAGGCGGTGGTCCCGGCAGCACAGGGCCGCGGCGGGGCCGCCGGCAATGGAGAGCTTCGCGGTGCCGTCCACGATGTTGGAGGCGGAGAATTGGCCGATGGTATCTTGATTGGCCACCTGGGCGATGGCCTCCGCGATGACATGGAACATCAGCGTGGTGGAGACACGGAAAAACTCCGGGTCACTGAGGGCGCCGGGAGCCGGCTTCAAAAAGGCGCCCAGCCGGTCCGTCAGCTTGGTGAAGGGGCCCAGCAGAAAGCCCACCTTGGTGAAGCCCTTGCTGGGAATGGGCGTCACCGTGCCGTCGATGAGGCCGTTGAACTTTTCACAGGAGGTGAAGGGCAGTTTGACCTGGCACCGCTCCGTGCCGGGGACCATGCGGCACTGGCCGCCGCCGAAAAACAGGGTGGCCTCCGGTCCGCCCTTCACGGAAAAGCCTATGGAAACGGACTTCCCCGCAATGAGCTGCGCGGACGCCGAGTCCAGCTGACAGAGATAGGGAATAGCGCCCAGCACGGCGAAAAGGTTGATGTAAGCCATGGTCCTCGCGTCTTTCATACGGCTGCCTCCAGTTTGCATTTGATGATTCAGTATACAGCGAAATGCCGGGAAGTGCAAGCGGAGGCAGCCCTTTGGGCTGCCTCCGCTTGGAAATTTTATTCGGAGATGCTTTGATAGAACCGGACCGCGCCGGCCAGGTCTTCCGGGTCGGGATGGCCCTTGGCTATGCCGCCCACCAGCCGGAAGGGGCCGAAGGTGTCAAAACCCAAGCAGCCGTATTCCCCCAGGATCTCGGCGTTTTTGGCGCGGACGATCTTGGCGATGGCATCCGTGTAGCTCTGCTTTTTTGCCCCGCAGGTGTAAAGAAAGAACACCGGCTTTCCCTCGGGCAGACATGTTTCCGCCAGATGCAGGACGCTTTTGTGGAACTTGGAATAGTAAATACCGGAGGCGAAGCCCACCCGCTCATAGCCGCGCAGATCGGCATCCGGGGCAGCTGCGGCGTCGATCAGGTCTATGCCGTCAAAGGCCTCCGCAAGGGCATCCACAAGCTGTTTCGTGTTGCCGTGATGTTTGGAATAATAGACGATGGCTGTTTTCATAAGCAAATCTCCTTGATTTGTGGCAGTATAAAAATTATACTATACAAAAAGACGGCGGGCAAGTACGCAGAAAGCGTATACCTGGTATCGTCAACTGTACTGGAGGGGGCAATGAGAAAGGACATGACGGCGGAGGAATACCTGCAACAGATACTTTCGGACGGTATGCGGGATGACTGCCCCGTGGGGCGCACGCTGGAATTGCTGAGCGGCAAATGGCGGACCCGCATTATTTTTGAGCTTTGCAAAAAGCCTTCGTGGCGGTTTTGCGAGTTGAAAAAAGCGGTCCCAAGGATCACCAACACCATGCTGACGACGGTGCTGCGGGACCTGGAGCGCCTGGGGATCGTGGGCAGGGAACAGTTCAATGAGATCCCGCCCCATGTGGAATATGCGCTGACGGAGAAGGGCAGGGCGCTGCTCCCGGTATTTTTTGAGCTGGCAAAGTGGGGCGACGCCTACCTTGCGGAGTGACCGCGTTTTCTGTGAAACAGTGGACTTTCGGGCGGCGGCATGATACAATAATACGACTATTTTCCAACGGAGCGGGAGGCGGACATGCGGTATACGGGACAGCGGAGACGGCGGCTGCGGCAGGCGAAGCGGGCCTGCCTGGGGCTTTTGGCCTGCTTTGCGCTGTGGTGCGCCTGGGGACTGTGGCAGTCCTATCACCATCCGGTGACACGGGAGTGGACGGTGGACCTGCCCCAACTGGATGGCCCGGTGCGGCTGGCGGTGCTGTCCGACCTTCATGACATGGATCTTGGCGGAGACAACCGCCGTCTGGTGGAGCTGACGGCGGCGGAGAAGCCGGACCTGGTCCTGCTGGACGGGGATATGCTCAACAGCTATTCCCAGGACAGCGGCCGGGTGTGCTCGCTGGTGCGGCAGCTGGCGGATATTGCGCCGGTCTATTACGCCTGGGGCAACCACGAGCTGGAATACATGGAACGGGGGACTTCCCCGCTGGAGGCGGAGCTCACCGCCGCCGGTGCCGTGGTGCTGGACCGCTCCTTTGCGGACCTGACCGTGCATGGCCAGCGCCTTCGCCTGGGCGGACTGTACGATTACGCCTTCGCCTTGGATGATTTCAACACCTGCGACCCTGCCCGCATGGACCCAGCGGTGTACGGTTTCCTGTCGGAGTTCCAGGAGACGGACCGGTGCCGCATCCTGCTGTCCCATCGGCCGGACAGCTTTGTGTTTGGGGAGGCCTCCGCCACCTGGGGAGTGGAACTGGTCATCAGCGGCCACGACCACGGCGGCCAGGTGGTGCTGCCGTTTCTGGGCGGCGTCTTCGGCGGAGACCAGGGGCTGTTTCCGGAGTATATCCACGGCCTGTATGAAAAGGACGGCATCCGGCTGGCCATTACCAGCGGCCTTGGCACCCACTGGGAAAAGCTGCCCCGGATGTGGAACCCGCCGGAGATCATGATTTTAAATTTACGGTAAAGGAAATGAGGTGAAAGCGCCTGTGGAACAGTATGAACGACAGCTGCTGGAGGCTCTGCGGGCGTTTTTGCGAAGCGAACCGGCCCGGGTGCTGCTGACGGAGCAAGCGGACTGGGCGCGGCTGTGGGAGCTGGCGGCCCAGCAGAAGGTGCTGCCCATGGCGGCGGATGCCCTGGCGCCCGCGCTGCGGACAGGCGGCGGTGAAGCCAATCTGGCGGCGGTGCGAAAGACCGCCGTGCAGACCATGACGGTGCAGTTCCACCGCAGCGCCGTATTTCTGGAGCTGTACCGAAAGCTGCTGGAAAAAGGGACCCGCCCCCTTGTGGTGAAGGGAATTTTGTGCCGGGAGCTGTATCCGAAGCCGGACCTGCGGATCTCCGCGGATGAGGACCTGCTGGTGGCGGAGGAGGAGCTGCCCACGGTGCTGGCGGCGCTGCGGAAGGCCGGCATGACGGTGGAGGACCCGGACGCGGAGCAGGTGCTGGCCTGCCGGGACAGCCGGACAGGGCTGTATCTGGAGCTGCACCGGACGCTGTTTCCGGCGTCCTCGGAGGTGTACGGCGGGCTGAACCGCTTTTTTGACGATGCCTTTGCCAATGCTGCGGAAGTGCCGGTGGAAGGCGGGACGGTGTGGTCATTGTGCCCGGAGGCGCATTTGCTGTATCTCATCCTTCACAGCTTCAAGCACTTTCTCCACTCGGGCTTCGGCATCCGGCAGGTGTGCGACATCTGCCTGTTTACCGAAGCCTATGGCGCGGAGCTGGACTGGCACCGTCTGGCGGAGCGGCTGGCCCAGGCCCGGGCGGATGTGTTTGCCGCCAACCTGCTGGCCATTGGCCGGGAATACCTGGGCTTTTCCCGGTATCCGGAGGAAGCGGAAGCCTGGATGGCCGGATTCGGAGACAAATTGGACTGCGGTGACCTGCTGGCAGACCTGCTGGCCAGCGGTATTTACGGCAGCAGCTCTCTTTCCCGGCAGCACAGCAGTCTCATCACCCTTAACGCGGTGAAGGACGGCGCCGGCGGCAGGAGCGCCCACCGGGTGCTGCGGACGATGTTCCCGGCTCGGAAGGACCTGCTCAGGGCATATCCCTATCTGGAGCGGTATCCCTGGCTGCTGCCGGCGGCGTGGGTCCAGCGGCTTGGCCGCTATCAGAGCCAGAACGGAGGCGCGGAGTCTGCCAAGGAGAGCCTTTCCATCGGAACCCAGCGGGTGGAGCTGCTGAAAAAATACCAGGTGATCCGGTGAAGGAAAAAACGGGAGGGACTGAGGTCCCTCCCGTTTTTGAACGGTATGGTTCAGGATGCGGCGGCCAGCTGGGGATAGGCGGAGCGGACGTAGCGGTCTATGCGCCGCAGGGCCTCCCGCAGGTTTTCCTCCGAGTTGGCGAACACGATGCGCAGATATCCTTCCCCCATGGCGCCCAGCACGGAGCCGGGAATGACCACCACCCGGGCGTGCTCCAGCAGTTCCTCCGCAAAGGCCTGGGAGCTCTTGCCGAAGGCCTTGATGTTGGGGAAGGCGTAAAAGCCGCCGGCGGTCCGGCCGCAGCGGAAGCCGGGAATTTGATTCAGACCGTCCACCAGGATGTCCCGGCGGCGGGCATACGCCCGCACCATGGCGTCCACGCTGCGCTTTTGGCGGAAGGCCTCGGCGGCGGCCACCTGCACAAACGTGGGGATGCAGGACACCACGCCCTCCTGAAGCTGGGCCAGCTTCGTGATATAGGCCGGGTCGGACATGACCGCGTAGCCCACCCGCCAGCCGGTCATGGCGTAGGTCTTGGAAAAGCTGTTGAGGAGGATGACCCGGTCCCGTACCTCCGGCACCTGGGCCATGCTGAAATGCTCCGCGCCGTCAAAGACCAGGGCGTCGTAGGGCTCGTCGGAAAAGACCCACAGGTCATGACGCCGCACCACTTGGGCGATGGAGAGGATGTCCTCCCGGCTCAAGACGGCGCCGGTGGGATTGGCGGGGGAGTTGAGAACGATGCCCCGGGTTTTTGGCGTGATGGCCTTTTCAATGTCGCTGGCCTGGATGCGAAAGCCGTTTTCCTCGTAGGTAGGCACCGGAACGGCCCTGGCTCCCACCAGGATGGCCTGTCCGTAGTAGTTGGAAAAGCAGGGATCCGGTACTAATATCTCGTCGCCGGGATTCAGCAGAGCCATGAACGTCAGCGTCATGCCCTCCAGGGCACCGGCGGTGATGATGACATGGTCCCGGGTGTAGCCCGGCCAGAAGGCCTGGCAGCGGCGGGCCACGGCATCCCGCAGGCCGGGCATTCCGGCGTTGGGACTGTAATGGGTGTAGCCCTCGTCCAGGGCCCGCTTGGCGGCCTCCCGGATATAGACGGGAGTGTCAAAATCCGGCTCTCCCAGGGTGAGGTTGATGGTGTCTTGATATTGGGCGGCCAGAGCGGCCATTTTGCGGATGCCGGAGGCTGGGTATGCCTGGGCACGCTGGGAGAGCAGCAGAGATCCTTTCATGTCAAAAACGCCTCGCTTTGACCATGTGCTGCGGCACATGGTATATGGTATTATGTAATAATAAAAGCAAGGGCGCTTTCCCAGCGGGAAAGCGCCCTTGCTCTCGTTTCTGCTTTTTCAGTTTAACGGACTGGCGGGAAAAAGTCAATGGGAAGAACTTCCACAATGGGCGGCGGAAGGACCGTCCCCGTCCGGCATTTCGCCGGAACCGCCGGATACGGTGGAGCGAAGAAGAACCACTAAAAGAATAGTTACAAAAATATGATAATTTTGCGTTAACATTTAACATATATATTTGACTTTGCCGGATGGCAGGGATATAATGAAGCAGATACTGGCGTAATAGAACTTTTTCTGGAAGGGAAGAAAGCGCGTGTCATTGTCACGATTTCGTGGGCAGATCATCCTGGCGGCGGATGTTTGCCTGATCTTCATGTTCAATTTTCTCCTGTTTCTTCCGGCGCTGCTGCGTGATGACATCCGTTTCACCAACCTGATGCTCCACATCGGCCTTTTGACGGTCTGTGTCCTGGTGTTTCAGCTGGTGTTCCGGACGTACAACACCCTTTGGCGCTACGCGGAGAGCCGGGAGTATTTCGTGCTGCTCATGGGCATGAGCCTCGGCTTTCTGCTGTACAGCGGCGTGAACCTGCTGCTGGACACCAATCTGATCTGGATCACCCAGGCCCTGACAGGCACCTCCCTGGCGCTGCTGGCCATGCTGGTGATGCGGTTCGTGTACCGTACATACCGGACGAAGATCACCGGCCGTTCCGCGGAGGGCCGTAGCCACGTGGCCATCATCGGCGCCGGCGCTGTGGGCGTGTCGCTGCTGGGAGAACTGGTGAACAATCCCCAGGGGCGCTATATCCCCTATTGCCTGGTGGACGATGCGTTGGATAAAGTGGGCAAGCGGGTGCTGGGCGTTCCCGTTCTGGGTCCTATCAACAATCTCCAGGAGCTGCTGCAAAACACGCCGGTGACGGAGATCATACTGGCCATTTCCAACCTGTCTTCCCGGCGGCAGACGGAGATCCTGCGGCTGTGCGCCGCCACCAACTGCCGCCTCCATATCCTGGCGGACCCCATGTCCCAGCTGAAGCGGGAAAAGACCTCCCTGGCGGCCAGCGTCCGGGAAGTGCAGATCGAAGACCTGCTGGGCCGGCAGACCATCCAGCTGGACAACTGCCGCATTGCGAAGTTTATCCGCGGCAAGACCGTGCTGGTCACAGGCGGCGGCGGTTCCATCGGTTCGGAGCTGTGCCGCCAGGTGGCGGGCTATGGACCCAAGCGGCTGGTGATCCTGGATATCGCGGAAAATACCACGTATAGCCTGCAAAACGATCTGATCCACCTCCACGGCACGGATTTTCCCATGTCGGTGGAGATCGCCTCTGTCCGGGACCGGAAAAAGATCGACCGCATCTTTGAAAAGTACCGGCCGGACCTGGTGTTCCACGCGGCGGCTCACAAGCATGTGCCCCTCATGGAGAACTGCCCGGAGGAAGCGATCAAAAACAATATCTTCGGTACTTACAATACTGCCTCCGCCGCGAAAAAATACGGAGCGGAGAAGTTTGTCCTGATCTCCACGGACAAGGCGGTGAACCCCACCAACATCATGGGCACCACCAAGTTCCTGTGTGAGCAGGTGCTCCAGGGCCTGCGGGCTGGCAGCCGCACGGAATTCGCGGCGGTGCGCTTCGGCAATGTGCTGGGGTCCGACGGCTCCGTCATCCCCCTGTTTAAAAAGCAGATCGCCTACGGCGGTCCCGTCACCATTACGGACAAGCGGATCATCCGCTATTTCATGACCATTCCGGAGGCGGTCCAGCTGGTGCTGGAGGCCGGCTCCTTTGCCCGCAGCGGAGAGGTCTATGTGCTGGACATGGGGGAGCCCGTCCACATTCTGGACCTGGCGGAAAAGCTCATCCGCCTGTCCGGCTACACGCCCTACGTGGATATCCAAATCGAGGAGGTGGGCCTGCGGCCCGGTGAGAAGCTCTATGAGGAGCTGCTGACCCAGAGC
The DNA here is from genome assembly GCA_004558115.1 of Clostridiales bacterium. GTDB lineage: Bacteria > Bacillota > Clostridia > Oscillospirales > Oscillospiraceae > Oscillibacter. Next base: position 19,165 of record SFDT01000002.1, read on the forward strand.
GCGGACCTGCGCAGAACGGAAAACGAAAAGATTTTCGTGGAGGAAAAGCCCGCCATCGAAGAAAGTGACCTGAAAGGCTGGCTGGAGGAGCTGGCCGCCGTCGTGGAAAGCGGAAGCCGCCAGCAGATCTTCCAGCTGCTCCGCGAGCTGGTGCCAACCTTCCGCAGTCCGGAGGATGTGAACCGGGAGGCCATCCGTGCCGTCCGGGAGGGGCAGGCAGCCCACCTGGAGGACCTGGCCCTGGTGCAGAATGTATAAAAGCGAGGATTGAGCAATGAAAAAAGGTGTGAAGATCGCACTTGGCATCGTAGGCGTCCTGGTGGTGGGCGGCGCGGCCCTGGCGGCATGGCAGTGGAACAACCTCAATGCCCTGCGCTACGGCCTGACCCTGGATAGGGACACCATTGACCAGAAGCTCCAGGATAATGAGCAGGCCCTGAACGACGCCATGGCGGAGTACAATATCCAGGGCTACGCCTTCTCCCAGGAGGAGGTCGCCCAGCTGGCGGACGGGACGCTTTCGACAGAGGAGGCGGCCAAGAAGCTGCTGGAGGGACAGACGCCCCAGGCGGCATCGCCGGAGGGAGCGTCCGGTCAGCAGGCAGGTGCGCCTCAGTCCGAGACAGATCAGGCCATTCAGGAGCAGATCGCCACCATGTACGTGCTGCGGAGCACCTATTTGGGCAAGCTGGAGGCTATCGCCCAGTCCGCCATTGACGAGTATACCGCCGGCGACCATACGGAGGAGAACCGCAAACAGGTGGTCTACGACAAGCTGGACCAGCTGACGGCGCTGGAAAAGGAGTGCGACGCCCAGGTGGCCCAGGTGGTGTCCCGCCTGCGGGAGCTTTTGAAGGAAGCCGGACGGGATGACTCCCTGGCCAAGCAGGTGGAGGAGACGTACCAGAACGAAAAGAGCCTGAAAAAAGCGGCCTATCTGGAGGAATTCCAGAACGGCTGACAGGGCGGAGGACAGCATGATCGACCTGCACTGCCATATCCTGCCGGGGGTGGATGACGGCGCCGCCTCCGAGGAGGAGAGCTGCATGATGGCCCGTATGGCGGCGGAAAGCGGCGTCACGGCCTTGGCCGCCACGCCCCACTGCGGCGTGCCCGGGCAGTCTGAAAATTTTGCGGATGAACGCCTGATGGACAGATTTTCTGCCCTGGAGCGGCTGCTGGAGCGGGAGCATGTCCCTCTGTGGCTGTACACGGGCATGGAGGTGTTCGTGACGGAGCAGACGCCCCGCTATCTGCGGGAGGGACGGCTTTTGACCCTGGGGGGCAGCCGGTATTTGCTGGTGGAGTTTGGGTTCGATGAGGAGCCGGACTTCGCGGAGCGGATGCTGGGAGAGCTGCTGGAGGCCGGCGTGGTGCCGGTGGTGGCCCATCCGGAGCGGTACCATTTTGTCCAGCCGCGGCCGGAGTGCCTGCTGCGGTGGGCGGAAATGGGCTGCGCCCTGCAAGTGAACAAGGGGAGCCTTCTGGGCCGGTTTGGCCGGCGGGCGGCCCAGGCGGCCCGCTGGTGCCTGGGGGAGGGCTGCGTCCACCTGCTGGGCAGCGATGCCCACAGCCCCTGGCGCAGGACCCCCCGCATGGAGGAGGCCTGGACGTATACAGCGGACTTTGATTCGCCGGAGATCGCGGATTTTTTGCTGCGGGACAACCCGCGCCGCATCCTGGAGGACCAGCCCATCCGGCCGGTCCTGGCGGAATTTTGAACATCCCGAGGAGAACTTATGAAACGACTTCGCATCATCACCCTGGTCTGCTTCCTGCTTTCAGCGGCGGCCCTGGGAGCTTCCACGGCCTATCAGGTCTGGAGCGAGGACAAGACCATCCCCGTCATCGACTGCCCGGAGGAGCCGTTGGTGCTGTCTGTGAAGGACAGCGGCACCGAAGTGCTGCTGCGGGATGTGACCGCTTATGACGAAAAAGACGGAGATCTGACAGATCGGCTGCTGCTGGAGGGCATCGACCGCGCCTCTGGCGGCGATATCACCGTCACTTATGTGGTGGTGGACAGTGACCACCATGTGGTCAGCCGCAGCCGTACCTTGCAGTACACGGACTATACGCCGCCCCGCTTTGCCCTGTCCAAGGAGCTGCGTTACTCCATGGGCAGCAGCGTCCGCATCAAGGACCGGCTGACAGCCACGGACGTGGTGGACGGCGATCTGTCGGACCGCATCAAGGTGAACTCCAACGACCTGTCCCCCTATTACGAGGGCACATATCCCGTGACCTTTGAGGTCACCAACAGCCTGGGCGACACCGCATCCCTCACCATGGATGTGGTGGTGCGGAACTATGCCGCCGGCGAGCCCCGCATCACCCTGACGCAGTATCTGGTGTACCGGAAGGCCGGGGAGCGTTTTGACGCCCGGGCCTATCTGGATTCCGTCAGCGGCGGGGCGGTGGAGGATGTCGCCATCCAGCTGCCGGAGGGCGGGCTGTCCGCCGGCGTCAGCCAGGTGACCTATTCCTGCGTGGGACAAAACGGGACCGTGGGTTCCACCGTCCTCTACGTTGTGACCGAGTGAGGAAACGAATATGGATGAACAACAGACTTTTCGATGGACGGACCTGAACCTGTTCTGCCTGCTGCGCCGGTTGGGCCGGGATGTTTTGCTGGTGGTGGCGGCGGGACTCATTGCCGCCATGCTGACCGAGACAGCGATCCAGAACCTGTACAAGCCGGAGTATACGGCCAGCGCCACCATGGCGGTCAGCGTGAAAAGCGGCGGCTATTCCTCCGTCTTGTCCAACCTGAATATCTCCTCGGAGATCGCGGACACCTTTACCAAGCTGTTTGAAAGCAATATGTTCGGCGGCATTGCCAGCAGCAAGCTGGGTACCAGCAGCCTGCCCGGCAAGCTGACGGCCTCCGTCCTGCCGGAGACGAATATCCTGACGCTGCGGGTGACGGCGGATACCCCGGAGGATGCCTTCCGAACGCTGCAGCTGCTGCTGGACAACTATGACACGGTCTCGGAATACGTGTTCCAGAACGTGATCTTGAAGGAGCTGGACAGCCCCTCCGTTCCGGTGAAGCCTTCCAATCCCGTGAACCGGGGGCAGCTCCTGAAACGGGCTTTTGTGGGTGGCGCCGGTGCCATGATGGTGCTGCTGCTGGCCATCGCCGTCCTGTCCGACACGGTGCAGACCTCTGAGGCTGTGCGGCGGAAGCTGGATGTGAAGCTGTTTGCCACCATCCACCACGAGGAAAAGAACAAGACCTTGCGGACGAAGCTGAAAAAGGCCAATAAGGGCCTGCTCATCACCATGCCGGTGGCCAGCTTCTATTTCACGGAGGAGATCTACAAGCTGGGGACAAAGGTGGACTATGCCGCCCGCCACGGGGAGCGGAAGGTCATCCTGGTTACCAGCGTGGCGGAAAACGAGGGCAAGTCCACCGTGGCTGCCAACCTGGCGCTGTCCTTGACCCAGGGCGAGCGGAAGGTGCTGCTCATCGACGCGGACCTCCATAAGGCTGCCCAGTACAAGCTGTTCCACCGCAAGCCGGCGGTGGAGCTGGCGGATATGCTCCAAGGCGAGGCGCCCTATCAGCCGGAGCTGCTGGAAAAGCATAACCTGTATACTCTGTTTTCCACCAAATCCAGCGACGGCGCCGCGGAGCTGATCGCCTCCCGGGAGATGGGGGCTCTGCTGGACAAAGCCCGGAAGGAGATGGACTATATCGTCATCGACTCCCCGCCCATGGCCCTGTTTTCCGATGTGGAGGCTTTGGCGGACCGGGCGGACCTGTCGCTGCTGGTGGTGCGCCAGGATGTGACCCCGGCCCGGCGCATCAACGACACGGTGGATATTTTGAACCAGTGCCGGGCGGAGCTGCTGGGCTGCGTGTTCAACGATGTGCGCGGCCTGCCCTTCTCCAATGACCACCACAGCTACGGCTACGGCTATGGCTACGGCGACCGCTACGGCTACGGCGGATATTACGGGCAAAAGCCCAAAAGCGGCAAAACAACGGACAAGCAGTCGGAGGGGACCCATGGAAGAGCTTAAAAAGGACCAGGAAGAACTGGAAAAAATCGATATTTTCCGGGTCCTTCAGGAATTTTGGAAGGCTTTTTGCCGGTTGTGGTGGCTGCCGTTCCTTCTGGCGGTGGCCTGCGGCGGCCTGCTGGGCCTGCGGGCCTGGCGGAGCTATACGCCCATGTACGCCTCCCAGGTGACGTTTACCATTCAGACGGCGGATTCCTCCCTGACGGACATCGGCGGCAGCACCAGCTACTACAATAAGGCCACGGCGGAGCAGCTGACGAAGACCTTTCCCTACCTGGTCCAGTCGGACCTGATGAAAAGCAAGCTGCGCCAGGCCATGGGCGTGAGCTGGATCAACGGCAATATCACTGCCCAGACGGTGGATAATACCAGCCTGTTTTCCCTGCGGGTCACCAGTACGTCGGCCCAGGACGCCTATGACATTCTGGTGGCGGTGACGGAGGTGTATCCCCAGGTGGCGGATTACGTCATCGGCAACACGGAGATGAACGTCCTGACGCAGCCGGAGGTGGCCGCGGAGCCCTACAATGCGTTCCGGCCCGTTCCCACCATCTGTAAGGGTGCTTTTCTGGGGGCGTTTTTGGGACTGCTGGTCATTTTGCTGTACGCCTTCACCAGACGCAGCATCCGGGACCCGGAGGATATCCACCGGCGGCTGAACCAGACCTGCATCGCCACACTGCCCAAGGTCACGTTTAAGCGGCGGGGCAATGCCATCGATAAAAATATTTCCGTTTTGAACCAGCGGGTGGACGGCGCCTTCCGGGAGAGCGTGCGGAGCATGCGCATCAAATTCCTGCGGGAGGCCCAGAAGCAGCGGGCCAAGGTGGTCATGGTCACCAGCACCCTGCCCGGCGAGGGCAAGACCACGACAGCGGTGAATCTGGCTCTGACCCTGGGTCAGAACGGCGCCCGGGTCATCCTGGTGGACCTGGACCTGCGAAAGCCCTCCGTGAAAAAGGCGCTGGGTGTGCGGCAGGCTTCCAAGGGTATGCCGGAGCTGCTGGCGGACCCCGCCGCGGAACCGGCGGAAGAACTGCTGCATCTGGACAACAGCCGCCTTTCCCTGCTGGCAGGGGACAGCGCCGCGGCGGACCCCCGCCAGCAGATCAATTCCCGCCGGCTGGGCGCTATTCTGGACGCCCTTCGGCAGGAGGCGGACTACATCGTGTTGGACACGCCGCCCTGCGGCATCCTGTCGGACAGCGCCGGTGTGGCCAGGCTGGCGGACTGTACCCTGTATGTGATCCGTGCCGGCGCCGTGGAGGTGCCTCATATCATGGACAGCCTGCAATTCCTGGCGGAAAGCGGCACCCGGATGGTGGGCTGTGTCCTTAACGGCGTGCAGCCCGGACAGGGCGGCTACGGTTATGGCTATGGCTACGGCTACGGCGGCTATGGCTATGGTTATGGAAAGTACAATGCCCACCGCAAGAGCAAGGCGGCGGAGGAAGAACCGTAAATCACGGCCGGAAAGAAGCTGCCGGAGAAGTTCCGGGCAGCTTCTTCCCTTTTCGGAGAAAGGAGGGGAGTCATGGAGCCGAAAAAGCGCACCGTGGATATCCACACCTACCTGCCGGTGCTGATGGAGCTTTTGGAGCAGGGGGAGAGCGTCAGCCTTACTGTCACGGGCAACAGCATGTCTCCCTTCCTGGTCCATGGCCGGGACCAGATCAGCTTTCAAAAGCCCTCCGCTCCTTTGAAGCGGGGAGACATGGCGTTTTTTTGCCGGGTGAACGGAGACTATGTCATGCACCGTGTCCTGCGGGCGGAGGAGGACGGATACTTCCTGGTGGGGGACGGCCAGCAGGAAGTGGAGGGACCTGTCCCTCCCGGACAGGTGTTTGCCGTGGTGACGAAGGTGTGCCGCAAGGGCCGCTGGATCGGGCCGGGGGACTTCTGGTGGGACTTTTTTGCCGGCCCGTGGCTGCGGCTGCTGCCGCTGCGGCCCCTGCTGCGGCGGCTGTATGGTGTGTATTTCCGCATGTTCAGGAGAGGAGGGCGTGACCATGACACAGCCGGATAATGGCCGGGAGGACCGGACGGCCCTGGGCTCCGAGGCTTTGGGGACCCTGCTGCGGCGCTGGAGGGAGGGGACCTTCGGCGAACTGCTGGAGGACTGGCGGTGGATCTTGGCCCACACGAAGCGGTATAAATGGGCGGTGGCCTGCTATCTGGTCCTGGGCGTGGCCAGCGCCTCTTTGGGGCTGGTGTCGGCGGTGGCCAGCAAATACGCCATCGACATCATCACCGGCTACCAGACCTCCCGCCTGGGCGCCATGGCGGCGGTCATGGTGGCTTCGGCCCTGGCCAGCCTGCTGCTGCGGAGCTTGGTCTCCCGGGTATCCGCCAAGGTGAGCATCTTCGTCAGCAACGATATCCAGGCGTCTGTATTTGACAAGGTGCTGGACGCCGACTGGCTGGCCCTCAGCCGGTACAGCAGCGGCGACCTCCTCAGCCGCTTCAACAGCGATGTGAGCACCGTGGCCGGCAACGCCATCAGCTGGCTGCCGAACCTTCTGGTGAGCCTGTATACGTTCATCGCCACGTTCTTCGTCATTCTCTACTATGACCGCGTCATGGCCCTCATCGCCCTGGCCAGCGCACCGTTTTTGCTGGTGAGCTCCCGGTATCTGCTGGGGCGCATGCGGCGGCACAACCAGCGGATGAAGGAGCTGGGCAGCCAGCTGATGGCCTACGAGGTGGAGACCTTCTACAATGTAGACACCATCAAGAGCTTCGGCATCATGGGCCAGTATGGCCGCGGCCTGCGGCAGCGGCAGGAGACCTTCCAAAAAGCCAGCCTGGACTATAACCTGTTCAGTATCAAGACGGACGCGGCCATCTCCCTGCTGGGCTCCGCCGTGCAGCTGGCGGGCTTTGGGTACTGCCTGTACCTGCTGTGGAGCGGGAAGATCGTCTACGGCACCATGACGCTGTTTTTGTCCCAGAGCGCCAAGCTCTCCTCCACGTTCAGCAGCCTGGTGGGCGTGGTGCCCGCCTTTCTCACCAGTTCCGTTTCCGCCCGGCGCATCCGGGAACTGACGGAGCTCCCCAAGGAGCCCCACATCCCCGGCAGCGGCCTGGACCGACATGGGGAGGAGGGCTTTGCCGTCCGGATGGAGGATGTGGACTTTGGCTATGATCCGGCGGAGCCGGTCCTCATGGGCTCTGCTTTCCATGCGGAGCCGGGGGAGATCGTGGCGCTGGTGGGACCCTCCGGAGAGGGCAAGACCACCATGATCCGGCTGATACTGGGCCTGGTCCGGCCGGACCGGGGCCGGGTGTTCCTGAGGACCGGGGCTGGACTGGAGGCGGAGGTGAACGCGGAGACCCGGCACCTCTTTTCCTATGTCCCCCAGGGCAACACCATCCTCTCCGGCACCATCGCGGACAACCTGCGCATGGTGAAGGAGGATGCCACGGACCAAGAGCTGGAGGAAGCCCTGCGCCTGGCCTGTGCCTGGGAGTTTGTGTCCCGGATGCCGGAGGGCGTCCACAGCAGTGTGGGAGAGCGGGGCAGGGGCCTTTCCGAGGGACAGGCCCAGCGCCTTGCCATTGCCCGGGCCGTTTTGAAGGATGCGCCCGTGCTGCTGCTGGATGAGGCCACCTCCGCCCTGGATGTTGCCACGGAGCGGCAGGTGCTGCGCAATCTCATGACCGGGCGGCCCAACCGCACCGTCATCGTCACCACGCACCGGCCCAGTGTATTGGGCATGTGCCGCCGGGTGTACCGGATCGTAGACCGGCAGGTACGGGAGCTGGACCGGGAGGAGTCAGAGCGGCTGTCCATGGACTTTTGAGGAAGCGGCCGCAGGCGCAGGATTTTGAAAAAAATGAAAGTGAAATTGAAAAAATTATCCAATTCGGCACGGTTTTGAGGTTGCCGTTGAAAATTGATTGTGCTATAATCAACTTACTTATATGTGGGCGTGTGCCTTTGGTGAGTTCCCGCCGGAGCGGTGAACCGCCGGAGCTGCCAATCGTGTAAATGGAGGTATCAATCATGCGAAAACACAGAGTCTTAGCGGGGATTCTGACTGCCATCATGCTGCTTGGCATGGTGCCGTCCGCGCTTGCGGCGGGAACAGCCGAATATAAGGGCCCGAATCCGGGACAGATCACCTATGCCGAGCAGGGTGTTATTCTGGACAAGAATGCTACGGAACTGAAAAGCGGCGAAACGACACTGAATCTGACTATCTCCGCCCCCTCTGACCAGAGTCCCGTGGCGGTGGAGTTCGTGCTGGACGGCACCAGCAGCCTGCACGGTATCTCTGGCGATACGAACCCGGTCAAGAAGATGGTGACGGATATTCAAAATAAGCTTTCCGGTAAGCTGGATAACGTCTATGTGGGCATCACTGTGTTCGGCAGCAAGGCGGCGACCGTAGTGCCCATGTCCAAGCTGCAGGATGCCGGCAATTTTGACATCGACAGCTGGGCAACTGTCCTGCGGGCGGCTGACTTCCTGGGTACCAACGTGCAGGCGGGCCTCAAAGCCGGCATCGCGGACCTGACTTCCGCAACTCTGCCTGCCCATACCCGGAAGTACATGGTACTCATCACTGACGGCGGCAGCTATTACTGGATGAACGGCAACGAAGCCGTCAACAACAGCTACTATACCGGTCGTGACAATGATGGAACGCCTACGACCGCGTCTTTGATGAACAGTGACGCCGCGGACGGCGGCTACACTGCGTTGACCTCCTTGAAAAATATGCCCGCTCTCAGCGCGGCGCCCAAGACCTACGGTGACCCCGATGCCCATGAGCCTCTGGCTGCCGCGGTCCAGGATATCAAGAGCGACGACGACAAATATACCAACTTTGAGACCGGCATTTACTGGGCTGCTCAGGAACTGAACAACATTCCCGATGATGTGAATCTCTTTACCGTAGGCAAAGACTATTATAAAAACCAGGGCATCGATGCTCTGACGAATCTGGCCGGAGAGTTTGTGCAGATGGCCATCGACATGGATGATACCAAGCTCTCTGAAAAACTGATGAACAAGGACCTGAGTACGGCTCTGGACCTGATCGTTCAGAAGATCAGTGTTATGGTCCCGAAGGACAGCACCGTTACCGACTATATCGGCCGCACCCAGAAGGACAAGGGTGAGACGGAGGATTATAACTTTGATGTCATCACCGAGGACGGCTTCACTCTCCGGGTGGGCGAAACCACCTACACCGGCAGCCGCGTGTCCGAGAACACCTGGACGTTCGGCGATGGCTCCAGACTGGTCTATACCGCCGGCTCTGATGAGCACTTTGTTCTGACCTTGGGCCAGGATATCGTCCGCGGCGGCAAGGTGTCTCTGGTCTATAACGCAAAGCTGGCCCAGTATGATGCCTCCAGCGGACATCATGACGTGCTGACCAACGTGGTTGCTTACCTGACTCCTGTGAACAGCAATGAGGGTATGCCTTTCCCCGAGCCCAGCCTGGGCTACCAGGTTGGCGGCGGTGGCGGCGGCGGTGGGACCATCATTCCCGATGATGAGCCCCCCAAGGCCGAGCTGAACGAGACCGACCATTACGCTTATATCATTGGCCGTAAGGACGGCTTGGTCCATCCCGAGGCCAACATCACCCGCGGCGAGGTGGCCACCATTTACTTCCGTATGCTCACTGACGAATCCCGCAATGAGCTGTGGAGCCAGAGCAATCCCTACACCGATGTCCAGCCGGATACCTGGTGCAATGCCGCTGTTTCCACCATGACCCGCGCCGGCGTGATCCAGGGCTTCTCTGACGGCACTTTCCGCCCCTATGCGCCTATCACCCGTGCCCAGTTTGCCACCATCGCGGTCCGCTTCTTCGAGGTGGTCTACTCCGGCGATGACAAGTTCACCGATATCGCTGACCACTGGGCGAAGGATTACATCAACAAGGCCGCTGAGGCCGCGCTGATCAACGGATTCTCCGATGGCACGTTCCGTCCCAATCAGAACATTACCCGTGCCCAGGCCATGGCCATCTTCAACCGCGTGCTGGGCCGCGCTCCTGAGAAGGACCATCTGCTGCCTGGCGAGATGATCACCTGGCCTGACAACATGGATAAGAACGCGTGGTATTACGCCAACATGCAGGAGGCCACTAACTCCCACGAGTATAGGGTCGAGTACGACGCGGACGGCGAGCCTTACGAGGTCTGGACCAAGCTCCTGCCTGTCCGTGACTGGGCTGCGTTTGAGAAGGAATGGTCCACGGTGAACTCCGCCGCCAACCCCGGTGAGGTCATCTCCGTTCCCGTAAACGTCAAGAAATAAGAACTTGCTGAAAGGCCGCCGTGGGAATCCACGGCGGCCTTTTTCACAGCGGTAAAAGGGTATAAAAAAACAAGAAATTTGAAAGGGAAAATAAAAAAGCAATTTTGTAAAAGAAAAACGGAAAATGCGCTGAAAAAAATCCAAAATTTTGCAATTTCCTTATATCGGAACGCTTGAATTTACCAGAGGAATGTGCTACCATAACAATAATTATTCTGATAGTAGGGGTACTATGCCCATTTGCGGTAAAACGGCCTTTTGCAGAGGTGCAAGGCTCCTGCGGTCATGGAAAAAAGGGGTGAAAAGAAGTTTGAAAGCGACAAGTGAAGTGGTCCTTCGGGAGATCGCTGGAGAGAACCTTCTCATCCCGGTCGGACAGACAGCACTGAAGATCCACGGCATGATCACCCTCAGCGAGAGCGGATTGCTGCTGTGGAACCGGCTCCAGGAGGAGTGTACCGAGGAAGACCTGGTGAATGCCCTGCTGGCGGAATACCAGGTGGACCGGGAGACTGCCACCGCTGATGTGAAAGCGTTTGTCCAGCAAATGCGGGAAGTGGGGATCCTGGTTTGAGACAACAAGGAAAGCCCCTGGCAGCTTTCTTCGGAAGAGCTGTGGCCCCCTTGGCGATTACACTGCTTTTGCTGCTGAGCGGCTGCGGGAAGGCGAAGGAAGACATTTCGTTTCCCTGTCAGCTGGCGGAGAACAGCCTCAGCGTCACATCTTTGTTCCAATACTCTGGAGACAATCCGGACTGCGGCGATGAGGCGGGGGAGAATATCGCCTCTCTGGCCGTCACCAACCAGTCTGGCCGACACCTGACCTCCGCAAAGATCACCGCGAAGCTGGCGGACGGCACGAGGCTGACCTTCCAGCTGGCGGATATCCCCGCGGGACAGACGGTGTGGGTGTTTGACCAGGACAATGGTAGTTTTGCGTCATCCAGCGCCTGTAAGGAATTGAAGTGCGAGGCGTCCTTTGAAGCGGAGACGCCTTTGCTGGAGGACCAGGTGGCAGTGGAGACGGAGGGTACTTCCGTGACGCTGACCAACCTGACGGACGAAGACCTTGCAGGCCTGACAGTCTATTGCCATTGCCTGTTTGATGGGACCTATTTCGGAGGTTTGACTTACGCATATCCCGTGGATGGCATTCCCGCGGGAGAGAGCGTCACGATCCAGGCGGAGGAATGCTATTTGGGTGAAGCAGCAGTTGTACGGGTGACCCGGAACAGCTGAGCAGATAAATTCGTTGCCGGGTGCGAGACCCACCGGCCGGAAAACGAGAGGAGAAGACCATGAAGACGTATGTAAAGCCTGAGCTCTATTTTGAGAGCTTTGAATTGTCGCAGCACATTGCGTCCTGCGACTTCAAGTTGGTAAATGCGCTGTATGACTCTAGCTGTGAAGTTGTGAAGACAGGTCCCAGTACAGCGCTGGGAAATTTTGGGGATATCATGGGTGGCTACTTTACTGAAGCCACGAAATCTTGTGAGAAGAAAATCGGATTCGACCAGTTTGAGCACTACTGCTATACCAACGGCTCTGGCTCCCTGTACTGCCTGTTCCAGTCCTGATTACCGGTGGATTTCTGCACGGAATACGGCATCGCGGATGTGACCATCCGCCTGCATACCCCCAGGGAGGTCCAGTTGGCGGATAGCTTCCGTCCCTTTGTGGGAAGCACCGGCGGCGAGACTGCGGAGGTGTGGCTCCGGGAAACAGACCGCCTGCCCCAGCTGACCGGCCCGGTACTGTTTTCGGATGTGTCCTTTACCGTTTACCGGGAAGACGGCGGTTACATTCGCCGCTACCACGACCGAAGAGAGCAGGACCGCCCCTACGCGGTAGGAGAAGCGGCCTGGAAGAGCGGACGGGAGACCGTGTCGTTTCTCTCCGGTGACTGGCAGTTTTTCTCCGGGAGCCAGAACTGTGTGTCCCACATCGCTCTGGAAGAGCTGCTGCTCTGGTATGACCGGCTCATTCTCCACGCCTCCTTTGTGGCGTCGCCCTTTGGCGGCATCCTGTTTTCCGGACCGTCCGGCATCGGGAAGTCCACCCAGGCGGACCTCTGGGTACGGTACGGGGGAGCGAGGCTCATCAACGGGGACCGCACCATCCTCCGGCCGGACAGCGGCCGCTGGCTGGCCTACGGCTCTCCATACGCCGGTTCCTCCCGGTGCTATGTGAATGAAAAGCACCCGGTGCGGGCCATCGTCCTGCTGGAGCAGGGCGGTGACTGCCGGCTCACCCGGCTGCCCCAGCCGGCGGCTTTCCAAAAGCTGTATGCCGGCACCACAGTCAACGCCTGGAACCCGGTATTTGTGGAGCGCGTCTGCACGCTGCTTGCACAATTGGTGGCGGAAGTTCCGGTGTATGCCCTGCGGTGCACGCCGGACCGGGCGGCGGTGGAGCTCCTGCGGTCCCAACTCCTGAAGGAAGAGACAAATGGAACGTAAAGAAGTAAACTACGAAGCGGCGCTGACCCAGTACCTGTTTCAGAAGGCCTCCCGGGCGCGGCTCCCCCTCAGCGGGACCTTTGAGCTTTCCCCGGTGTGCAATCTGAACTGCCGGATGTGTTATGTCCGCAAGACGCCCCAGGAGGTGGCCGCCCACGACCGCCCCATGATGACGCTGGAACAGTGGCTGCACATCGCGCGGGAAGCCAAACAGGCCGGAATGCTGTATCTGCTGCTGACCGGCGGAGAACCGTTTTTGTGGCCGGATTTCTGGGAGCTGTACGAACAGCTGACGGCCATGGGATTTCTGGTGTCCATCAACAGCAACGGCACCCTCATTGACGGCGAGGCCATCCGGCGGCTGAAAGCCAATCCGCCCACCCGCGTCAACATCACCCTCTACGGCGCCGGGGACGAAACGTACCGGGCACTGTGCCGGGCGGATGGGATGTTTGACCGTGTGGACCGGGCCATCAGCGGCCTGCGGGAAGCCGGCGTTCTGGTGAAGCTGAACTGCTCGCTGACCCCGGCAAACGCCAAAGACCTGGAAGCCCTATGCCGGTACGCCCGGGAGCGGGAGCTGATTTTGGAAATCAATACCTACATGTTTCCTCCGCTGCGCCGGGACCCGGCTATGGTCGGGCGGAACCAGCGGTTCACACCGCAGGAGGCGGCCTGGTACCACTTCAAAAAGTACCAGTACCAGCAGGGGGATGAACGATACATCCGCTTTTTGAAAAACGCGGAGCGGGGCTTGATCGATCCGCCTGGCCTGGACGAACAGTGTGTGGACCCGGTGGACGGAAAGATCGCCTGCCGGGCGGGGAACGCCTCCTTCTGGATCACCTGGGACGGATGGATGACTCCCTGCGGCATGATGCCCGCGCCAAAGGTGGATATCACGGCCCTCCCGTTTTCGGAGGCCTGGGCGGAACTCGTGCAGGTCACCGAAGAACTGGCCGTGTCCAGCGTTTGTCTGGGCTGTGCCAACCAGGCAATGTGCCACGCCTGTGCCGCCATGGCCATGGCGGAAACGGGCAGTGCGGGGGGCATCCCCACATATCTGTGCCGGATGGTGGAAGAAATGAAGCGTCTGGCGAAAGAAGAGCTGGCCACGTTGGGCCAGTAGATTCCCTTAACCTGCAAATCCATGTAAATATGATTTGCATTTGCATATAGATCAAGTAGACCAAGAAAAACCGAGGAGGTTCAATGCTATGAGAAGACACGGATTGAAAAAGGGCCTGTCCCTGCTGCTGGTCTTTTGCATGATCCTGAGCCTGCTGCCCATGACGGCACTGGCGGAGGAGATCAGCGAGCCCAGCGCCGCCGTGGAGGAACAGTCCCCCGCATCCGGCGATACAACGGCCGTGGATACCGGCGAAGATCAGCAGGATGAGGCCGGCACCGGTGAAGCCAGCGAAGCTGGCACCGGCGAGGCTGGCACCGGCGAGGCTGGCACCGGCGAGGCCGCTGAGGCTGGCACCGGCGAGACCGGCGAAGCTGGCACCGGCGAGGAAAGCAAGAGCACAATCGATAAGATCACGGATATTCTGGGCGATTTCCTGGGCACGATCTCCGGTGAAAAATCGGAGGAAGAGGCCGCACAGGATGAAGCCAATGCCAAGGCCGCGGAATTGGCCCTTTCCAAGGCTGCCGCCGAGGAGGCCGCCGCGCAGCAGGCCGCGGAAGAGGCTGCCGCCAAGGCTGCTGCCGAACAGCTGGAAGCTGAGCTGGAAGCGGTGCTGACGGTGGAGGCAACGAAAGAAGCCCGCGATACCAGCGATGATGATTTCTATAAGGTCGTCCATCTGGACGCCGGCCGTAAGTATTTCAGCGTGGACAGCATCAAGGCCATCATTGACACCATGGCTGATGCCGGCTATAACCAGCTGGAGCTGTACCTGTCTGACAACCAGGGCTTCCGCTTTGCCCTGGATGACATGACCATCACGACCTCTTACGACACCTATGATTTGAGCGAGTCTCTCGGTGACGGCTATTCCGACGGCAGCAAGTATCCCGACGGCAGCGACAAGTATCTGACGCAGGACGAGATGGATACCATCATCGATTACGCCAAGAAGAACCACATTGAGATCGTGCCCTGCATCAACACCCCGGGCCACATGGGCGCCATTCTGGAGAAGTTCTCTGATTTCCGTTACAGCGGTTCCAAGAGCTCCATCGATCTGGAGAATCCGGAGGCTGTGGCTTTTGCCCTGGCCATTGTGAAGAAGTATGCCGATTACTTTGCCGGTAAGGGCTGCGACTTCTTCAATATCGGCGCGGATGAGTATGCCAATGACCTGTCTTCCACCATGGGCTTTGAGCGCCTGTATACCGCTGGCAAATACCAGCGCTTTGTGGACTATTTGAACGCCGCCGCCCAGATCGTTATCAACGAGGGCATGACCCCCCGCGCCTTCAACGACGGCATCTATTATAAGAATGACACCTCTTACAGCATCAACAAGGCCATCCAGGTCTGCTATTGGTCTGCCCAGTGGATCGGCTACAACGTAGCCGATGCGGATATCATCAGCCAGAAGGGCCATACGATGATCAACACCAATGGTTCCTACTACTGGGTGCTGGGCAACAGTAGCTGGCAGTGCAGCGCTGAGAAAGCGGCGGGCTTTGACTATACCCTTTTCTCCGGCGATAAGACCATTTCCACCGCGAAGGGCGCTATGTTCTGCATCTGGTGCGACGTGGGCAATGCGGCTAGCCAGGAGTCTGTTGTCTCCGCCACCGCGGATGTGATCACGGCCTTTGGTTCCGCGCTGCCGGTCGCTGACAGCGGAAACGGCACGGCGGAGTATCCCTATGACATGACGGACGCGAAAAACGCGGATGTCCTGGTGGGTCTGAAGCTGGGCGAGTCCTGCTACCTCACCATGGGCGCAGAAGTGGTTTGGAAGACCAGTGACCCGAGTGTGCTTCAGATTGAGGCTTATGAGGTGAATACACTGACAGCGAACTACTATGCGCAGCCCGGCGAGATGGATGGGGACACAGAGGATGATGGTGTGACCGCCACCACCGTAAAGGTGACGGCGACCGGCATCGGCGAAGCTACCCTGTACGCTGGCACGGAGGCCTTTGACAGCTCTGTGGAGCCAGAGAAGGAAAAGACGATCACCGTAACCGTAGGAAAGACAGCTATTGAAACTGTCGACAATGCCAATTACGCCGGTGCGTATACAACGGAAGACCCCCACATTGCCACAGTTCAGGTGACTGGTACGAATAGCACGGAACCGACCGTGACTTATACGCGGGCTTCTGTTAGATGTAGTGCGCTTATCAGCGGTGACAACGATAACTGGACGGCTGCCAACAATTATTATTATACGCCTGATGGAACGAATTACTATCCGGTATATGCAAAGAGAAGCAGGGAATGGAGCTGGAGCAGTTTTGCTTATGTTTACACCTACACCTGGGGATACTCCACGACAAGCTCTGCTGACAATGTGACGCAAATCGGCACCCAGAGTACCACGAACACCAGCACTACCCCCAACATCACCGTTTACACCAAGTCCGGCACGGATGGGACTCCTGCCTCCACCATCATCACGTTCACAGGCGTGAGCGTCGGCACCACCTATGTCACCATCGGCGATACGAAATATACCATCGAGGTTAAGCCCGTGGACTTGAGCAATGTCACGCCCCTGACCGTGGAGTTCTGGATCACCAATAGACAGGTAGATGCAACGGTGAATGGCAGAAGCGCACAGTCCATGTCTATTGCCGCGACGGAAACCAATATTTACAGTGCAAACGGCGTGCTGTTCAGCAGCCTGGTCCCCGCCACTGGTACGCAGGACGGCAACCCCATGGTTTTCTGGAAGGGTACCCGGCTGGCATCTAACAACACACAGACTACCGGCGGTGGTGTGGACAAAACAAACGCCGGTACGGATTTTGCGTACATCCGGTATTGGGAGGATGGCAAAGGCGGCTATTGCTGGGCGTATTCCGCTGACCGTGTGACCTGGACCAATGTGGCCAGCGGTGACCAGATCGTGGCCTACTATCTCCAAAAGACAGAGGTCACCGATGAGATCACGACACAGGTGGTGGACTGGGGAGTTGTTCCCAGCACTAGCTATAATTCCGATAGCTTTGTCCTGGTTGACTTTGCCGTAAAGTACGAATCCGGTGAATTGACCCCCAGCAGCTTCCCAGTCAGCGGCAAGACAATGGCTTTCCATTGTGCTTCTGGTGATGCAACGGTTGGTTATATCGGGGATAGCACGTGGTGGTATAATCGCTATCGTAACATTGGCCTGATCCGTGCCGAGGAGACTAGGGATTACGAAGTGTACATGATCACCGTCACACCTACCAATGACAGAAATACTAAGCAGGTGGCTGGCAACGCCAATACCGCAACCAGCTATACCTATGGTGGTACGGAAAAGGTCATTTGGGTGGATGATGAGGCCAATCTCGGTGACTTCGCGGATGAGAGCCTGCATTATACCAGCATTTCCGGCGACATCAGCTATTCCGTGGGCGGCGACCCCATCGTACCCGGACTGGAGATTTTCAACCGGCACGGTATGCTGGTTACCTACTATGTCCGCGCCAAGGTGACGCCGGATTCTCTGGCGGTCCATTATATTGACCAGACGGCAAACCAGGAATTCTACTCCTACAACATCGCGGTGGAGTCCGGCACGCTCTTTAATGAGAACATTGGTCTGGCAAATCCCTGGAAGGGCAACCTGGCCAACGGCTCCGTGACCAACCTCCAGAACAAAACGCAGACCGTTTCCGCGGACCTGTCCACCATGCCCGCCATCGGCGCCCAGTACCGGTATAGTGATTATACCTGTGTTCAGGTTGAGCGCAGCGAGGATGGTAAGGATGTGTACCTGTACTATACCTTTAAGAATACCCACTCCTTTGTGGTCGATTTCGGCCTGCCGCTGAATATCAGGAAAGAGGACCTGAATATCGCTGGTAACTGGACCAGCGCCTCCATTGCAGGTGCGAAATATGGAACAGCAACAACGGACTCGGTAACTGGTATTACCTATACACCGACACAGGTTCTGAAGGGTGTTGAAACGCTGCAACTGACCTTAACGGACGATGATGGAAGCGCAGCAACGCACACGATTTACATCTATCCCGCCACCACAGTGTATTACGAAGAAGGCTTCATGACCTTCAGTGGATTCTCTGGCGGCAGCAAGGGCACCGGAACGCAGGCTACCGAAGCCGTTGGCGCCCAAACGAGAAACGTCTATGGCTATGACCCCGCTTATGTCGGAACCGCACATGATAGCCAGGCTACTAGCACTAAGGTAGACAGCACCGCCTCCTTCTCCTTCACCGGCACGGGCGTGGACATCTATGCCAATTGCAGCACGAATACCGGCACGGTGCTGATCACCGTGAAGAAGGGCAAAGATGTTGTCAAGATGCTGACGGTGGATACCCACATGCAGGAGGGTACGACCCCTGTTACCGGCAGCAACAAGCAGGCGGTTGAAGCCAAGAACGTTCCCATTGCCAGCATCGACGGTCTGCCGTATGACAGCTACTCCGTGACGATCAAGCACGTTGCCTCCAAGCTCGGCGCGAATAAGTCTGTGTACCTGGATGGCTTCCGCGTCCATGGCACTCTTGGCCCGACGCACGATGCCTATAAGGAGGACGGCGAGAATTCCCCCAAGATCGTGGAGCTCCGTGACCTGGTCCTGAAAGTGCAGCTGAACGCTGACACAAGCAGCAGCGATTTGGCCGCGTACAGAGAGCAGTTGAAGAATCTTGCGGATAGCCAGATTTATAGAGCGGCTGTGATCAGCACTGGCATCTCTGGTGTTGAGCAGGCTGCTGCGGATACGGCCAGTGTCAAGGATTTGGTAGACAACGGACCCAAGAACGAGGTCTATCTGGCTCCCGGTGAAACGCTGGTGTTTACCATTGACCGGGCTGCCCAGGTCGGCGTGAAGTGCCTGAACGGCGACAGTGGAAAGATTGAGAGCACAGGCGGTACTGATACTACCGTCACCGCCCAGACGGATATGTTCTATGCGGTCGCGGCAGGTACTGTGACGATCACCAATAATGGCAGCGGCACGCTGGCTGTCACCGAACTGAAGTTCACGTCCAATACTTAATTACCACACATCACGCAAAACCGCCCCGCCGTGGGATTCCACGGCGGGGCGGTCTTTTGTTTTTCCTACATTTCCCGGTAAACCCGGGGCACCCGGGGACGGATGTTGCAGGTGATGGCGCTGGGCCCCAGACCCAGGGGCTTGTACAGCCACTGGCAGGGCACCGCTCTGTCGCCGCTGCCTCCCAGGAGCAGCACCTCGTCTCCCTCGGTGACGCCCGGGCAGTCGGTGATGTCCACCATGAACATGTCCATGCACACCCTGCCCACCACGGGGCAGACCTGGCCCCGGATGCGGACCCGGCCCAGGTTGGTCAGCTGCCGCAGGTAGCCGTCGGCGTCTCCGGCGGAAACCACCGCCAGCAGCGTGTCCCGCTGGGTGACGGCCTGGCGGCTGTAACTGACCGCCGTCCCGGCGGGGGCGGGGCGCACCATGGCCACCCGGGCTTTCCAGGTCATGACCGGCCGGAATTCCACGGGCCGCAGCATGGCGGTGTCCGGCAAAAGGCCGTAGAGCACAGTGCCCACCCGGCACATATCCAGGGCGTATTCCGGGGAATTCACCGTGGCGGGGGAGTTGCAGCAGTGGCGCAGGCCCAGCTGGATGCCCCGCTCCTCCAGCGCCCGGCACAGGCGCAGGAAGCGGTCAAATTGGGCCTGGGTATAGGCGTCATCCTCCGGCTCATGGCTGTAAGAGCTGGAAAAGTGGGTGAAAATACCGCTCACCCGCAGCCCCGGCGTCCGGTATGCCGACGCCGCGTCCTCCACAGCGGCGGAAAAGGCGTCTCCGCAGCACAGGTAGCCGATGCGGGTCATGCCGGTATCCAGCTTCAGGTGGCAGGGGACGGTGACGCCGGCCTCCGCAGCGCAGGCGGCCAGCCGGGCGGTGTATGCGGGCGAGAGCAGCGTTTGGGTGATGTTTTCCGCTGCCAGCAGCGGTGCCGCCTCCGGCGGCGTGTGCCCCAGGATGAGGATCTCCTGGCGAATACCCGCTTGCCGCAACTCCAGCGCCTCGGACAGGCAGGCTACCCCGATCCAATCCTCCGGGAACAGCCGCTCCAGGACGCGGGCCGTGGGAACGGCGCCGTGGCCGTAAGCGTTGGCTTTCAGAATATTCATCAGGCGGCAGCCGGGCGGGAGCAGCTGGTGCAGTGTGCGGCAATTGGCGGCCAGGGCATCCAGATCGATCTCCACCCAGCAGCGGCTAGTGGTCAGGTCCATGAGAAAGCTCCTTTCTTCCGAATATGGCAGCTGCCGGCCAACCACTGTTGTGGCGGCCGGCAGCTGTCGAGGGGTGAGAAGAGAGAGGTGGATGTTTACTTCAGAGCGATGACTTCGTCGTTTTCGTCGTACATCTTGATGCCTTCCTTCTCCTCCTTGGTCTTCAGCAGGCCAAACTGGATGGTGCAGATGGCAACGATAGCCAGGATGAAGCAGTAGAAGTTGGCACCGATGACAGAGAAGGGAGACAGGCCGGTCAGAGAGATGCACAGCAGGACCTGGCCGCCGTGGGGGATGATACCCTGAACGACGCAGGAGAAGATGTCCAGCAGGGAGGCAACGCGCTTAGGAGCCACGTTGTGGTCGGCAACCACCTTGCGGACCAGGGGAGCGGCCATCATGATGGCGATGGTGTTGTTGGCCATAGCAGCGTCAAACACAGACACCATGCCGGCAGTCATGTACTCAGCGCCCTTGCGGGACTTGACACTGGCGTGCATTTTCTTTACCAGCCAGTCAACGGCGCCCAATTCCTCCGCGACACCGCCGACGCCGCGCAGCAGCAGGGCGATCAGGCAGATGTCATACATGCCGCTCATGCCGCTGCCCATGGCCTGGGCAAAACCGGGGACATCGAAGGAACCGGTGCCGAAGCCGATGGCACCAGCCACACCGATACCAGCCAGCAGCAGAACGAACACGTTGCAGCCGGTCAGAGCGAATACCAGGATGAAGATGTAGGGAACGACCTTAATAATGTCATAGGTGAAGTCACCGGTCAGTTCGGCGGCGCTGCCCACGATGGTGTAGACGATCATGGCCAGAACAGCGGCGACAGCGGCAATGAGGCCGTTCATCTTGAACTTGTCCCGCATCTCGCAGCCGCAGCCGCGGGTGGCGGCGATGGTGGTGTCGGAGATCATGGACAGGTTGTCGCCGAACATGGCGCCGCCCAGGACGGTGCCGATGGCGAAAGCCATGTTCAGGTTCGCACTTTCAGCAACGGCCACGGCGATGGGGCCCACAGCGGAAATGGTGCCCATGGAAGTGCCCATAGCGGTGGCCATGAACGCAGAGATCAGGAACAGGCCGGCAAACAGGAACTGGGTGGGAACGAGGCTCAGGCCCAGATTTGCGGTGGCCTGCACGCCGCCCATAGCCTTGGCAACACCGGAGAAAGCGCCGGCCAGCAGGAAGACCATGATCATGATCATGGTGCCCTGGTTGCTCATGCCCTTGCAGAAGGTGTCCATCCGGAATTCCAGACTGCGTTCCTTGCCGCCCATGACCATGCACACCAGCAGGGCGCCCACCAGAGCGGCCATACGGGGGATCTGCTTGAAGGAGTCACCGCCATAGCCCATGGCGGTAAAGATCAGGCCGCCGCCCAGGTAGATGGCCAGGAATGTCAGCAGGGGTAAAAAGCCTTTCCAACCGTAATCTTTTTTCTTGTTTTCCACGGATATTCGCTTCCTTTCTCTCATATAAATCCAAGAGCCTACAGGGGACGTCTGCGGGGGGAACGAGGGTCAGATCTTGGCAAACGCCTGCTCGAAGTCGTTGATGAGGTCCTTGGCGGACTCCAGGCCGACAGACAGGCGGACCAAACCATCGGTGATGCCGGCAGCCAGACGGTCAGCGGGGGAGACACCGGCGTGGGTCATGCTGGCGGGGTGCTCAATGAGGGTATCGGGATCGCCCAGAGAAACGGCGATGGCGGGGATGGTCAGGTTGTTCAGCAGCTTCTTGCCAGCCTCAAAGCTGCTCAGGCCCTTCACATCGTCCTTCAGCTCGAAGCTCAGAATGCCGCCAAAGAGGCCGTTTTCCATCTGCTTGCAGGCCAGCTCATGGCTGGGGCTGCTCTCCAGGCCGGGATAATAGACGGCCTTAACGTAAGGATTGGTCTCCAGGTACTTGGCGATGGCCATGGCGTTCTGGCAGTGGCGCTCCACGCGCAGAGCCAGGGTCTTCATGCCGCGCAGGACCAGGTAGCTGTTGAAGGGAGCGGGCGGGCAGCCGTTGATCTTGGTCATGCAGTTCATGCGGATCTGGTTCATATCGGCGGCGGTGCCCACCACAACGCCGCCCAGGGCGTCACCGTGGCCGTTGATGTACTTGGTGATGGAGTGCAGGACGATGTCAGCGCCCAGCTTCAGCACATACTGGATGGGAGGCGGTGCGAAGGTGCCGTCCACCACCACACGGATGTCGGGGCCGGCAACGGCCTTGACAGCCGCTACGTCGGTGACCTTGATCATGGGGTTGTTGGGAGTCTCGAAATAGATGATCTTGGTGTTGGGCTTGATGGCCGCTTTCAGAGCCTCCAGATCAGAGGTATCCACACGGGAGACCTCAATGCCCAGGTCAGGCAGGTTGGTGGTGGCCACATAGTTGGTGCCGCCGTAAACGGAGTTATCAAAAATAATATGGTCGCCGGTCTTCAGGAAGGCCAGCAGCACAGAACCCACGGCGCCCATGCCGGAGGCGGTGGCCACGGCGTCCTCGCCGCCTTCCATAGCTGCGCATTTCAGCTCAAAGGCCCGGGTAGTGGGGTTGCCGCTGCGGGAATAGACGGGATGATAGCCGGGGATCTGCTTGGCAAACTTGGCAGCGCCTTCTTCCACGGTATCAAAGCAGAAAGTGGAGGTCTGGTAAATGGGAGTAGCCAGCGCACCGTAAGCACTGTCCGGACCCTGGCCCGCATGGATGATCATAGTCTCGAAATCAACAGCGTTCAAATCGATCTTGCTCATTTTAATTACCTCCTAAAAATTTAAAATAACATCAGATGTCTTACGTCTTATTACCATCAGTTTAAAGCAGATGCCGTTTTTTGTCAACTACGGGTACTGCCAAAGAAAAAACGGGGTTTTTGTATAAAAAATACACAAAACATACAATAGGAGGTCAGATGACAGGGCCCATGCAGTAAATATCCATAGACTTGCTGTAATAGATGCTCTCGCCCTTGCACTGTTCACCGGAAAGGGTACGCAGCAGCTTCTGATACAATACCTCGCCGACTTCCTCAATGCTGCTCTTGCCCTGAATGATGAGACCGGCGTTCAGGTCCATGTCGTTGGACATGCGCTCGTAGGTGTTGGGGTTGCCGCAGATCTTGATGACCGGCAGGATGGGGAAGCCCTGGGGAGCGCCGCGGCCGGTGGAGAAGGTGATGCACTGGGCGCCGCCGGCGGCCATACCGGTCAGGATCTCGATCTCCCGGCCCGGGGTGTCCTTGATCCAGAGACCGCCCTTGCCGGCGCTCATCTCCGGATATTCCAGCACGCCCTCGATGGTCCGGGAACCGGATTTCATAATGGCGCCCAGGGACTTTTCTTCAATGGTGGTGAGACCGCCGGCGATATTGCCGGGAGTAGGCTGGCCCTTCCGCATGTCACAGCCCAGGGACTTGGCCCGGGTCTCCATGGCGTCCACCAGCTTGAGAATTTTTTCACCGACCTCCGGGGTACGGGCCCGCCGGGCCAGAATGTGCTCCGCGCCGATAAACTCCGTCACCTCGCCGAACATGACGGTGCCGCCCTGGTCCACGATCTTGTCCGCCACGTAGCCGATGGCGCAGTTGCTGGCAAGGCCGGAGGTGGCATCGGAGCCGCCGCATTTAATGCCCATGACGAAATGGGTCAGGTCAAAGGGCTCACGCTGGAGGCCGGAAATAGCCATGGAGAGCCGCTGTGCCTTTTTGATGCCTTCGGCGATGGCGTTTGCGGTGCCGCCGATCTCCTGGATGCGGACGATGTCATAGGGCTTGCCGCTTTTGGCCACAGCCTCCAGCAGCCGGTCCACATCGGTGCCCTCGCAGCCCAGACTGACCACCAGCACGGCGCCGGCGTTGGGATGGCAGGCCAAGGAGATGAGAGTATCCGTCACTCGCTCCAGGTCAGGGGGCAGCTGACAGCAGCCCTGGTGGTGCAGCAGCGGACGGCAATTCATGACCTGGTTGCTGATGGCCTCCGCCACCTCGTTGGCGCAGACGACACTGGGGACCACCGCCACGTAATTCCGGGAACCCACTTTGCCGTCGGGACGCATATAACCGAAAAACATATCTGCCATATTCTTACTCCTTCCAGTCGCCGCGGGCCCGCGCACTGTCCAGGTTGTGGACATGGACGTAATCGCCCCGCTGAATATCCTTGGTGGCAATGCCGATGGATTCGCCGTACTTCAAGACGGTGCCGCCGCTGGGAATGTCCCGCAGCGCGATCTTGTGGCCGTAGGGAATGGCCTCGTGGACAGGAATGGACTCCATGCTGCCGTCCCGGGCCATGACCTCCACCACATCACCGGCGGATACTTCGGCGAAAATGGAAGCCACGTTGTCGGTGGGCTGTACCTGGACTGCGAGTTTTCGCTCCTGCATAGTGATATTTCCTCCTTTTATGATCTTACGATAACGGACACGCCGTCCGGAATGACTGTGACGGACGCGTCGGGTCCTTTCAGCCGGAACGCCATTTCCAGCGCCTGGTCAAAGCTGGCGGCTGCCAGGAAGCCCATGGCTTCCAGCTCCCGGGGGTCCATGTGCTGAGTGACGATGATGATGGGATGCTGGAGCAGCAATCTTGCGTAGATTTGGGCGCACCACTGCTCGGGGATGGATTCCTTGGGCGGAATGGCTTCAATGGTGTCCTTGATGACCTGGGGAGAGCCCAGGCGCATGAGCTTTTCAAAGTTGGTGCCGCCGACGCCATCGCACAAAGACGCGCCCAGGATCAAAACGCCGTCCTCTCCGGCGCAGGCGGCGGCGGTGGATACGCCCTTGGGCGTCTGGTACAGGTTCTGGTCCAGGGGATAGCCGCTGTTGGTAGTGATGACGATGTCGCTGGTCACCTTGTCCACGCCGCACATATCGGATACAAAGGCGCAGCCACGGGCATGGGCCTGGATGCAGTCACCGGCAAAGGCGGCGACGATGTGCTTTTCCGCATCCATGGCCACATTGAGGATGAAGGCCAGGCCAACCTTGCGGGCCGCGTAGGCCATATCCTCGTGGATGGGGTTTCCGTGCAGGACGCCGGTGGTGGCCATGGGGCTGGCAATGGCCCTGGCGGAGTGGTTTTCATTGACGGTCTCCTGGGAGCAGATGCCCGGCAGGATGCTCTTGCGGCCGCCGCTGAAGCCAGCAAAGAAATGAGGCTCAATAAAGCCCTCGGAAACGATCAGGTCGCTCTCCAGCGCCAGACGGTTGACGCTGAGTCCCGCGCCGGAGGGCAGCTGGCAGACATAACGCATCTCCTCCGGCTGGAAGGCGTTGTGGACCACGATCCGCTCACGGGCCACGATATCGGGACCGAAGCGGTCCAGCAGTTCCTCCTGGGTGGTGGGGCGGTGAAGGCCGGTGGCGATCAGAATGGTGATGGAGGCATCCGGCTGACCCTTGCGGATCTCCTCCAGCAAAATGGGCATGGTGATGCCGGAGGGCATACTGCGGGTGTGGTCCGAGGTGATGACCAAGATATTCTGCTTGCCCTGCGCCAGAGCGGACAGGGGCGGCGTCCCGATGGGGGCTGCCAGGGCGTCGCGGACGATGTCGGCTTCCGAACGGTCCGAATGGAATTCCTCCGCATGGTTCACCAGAACGTGCTTTAGATTTTTGTCAGGTACGTGCAGCGGCAAAGTACCTTTGTAATAAGGAAGTTGAAAGTCCATAGGTGCCTCCTTTTCAAAATGTATTTATTTTGTCTTTTAAATACATGGTACGCTTTTGGGCTGTTTCGGTCAATTGACAAAACAGGGAAAGTTCTCCGGACGTTCTTGTATAAAAAAGAAAAACACGCAAGAAGCCTTTTGGCTTTTTGCGTGTTTCTGCAAAAAATCAAAGATTTAGAGGTGGAGAAGCCTGATTTTTCAGAATATACAGCACGTTTTTCTTTGCGACATCCAAGTGTGTCTGCAAAATGGACGAGGCCTTTTCCGTGTCCCGCGCCAGCATTCCGTCAATGATGCCGATATGCTCCGCGATGGAATCCTCGTAGCGCTGCCGGGTGCTGAGGGAAAACAGGCGGACCGGCTGCAAATAGCCGTATACCCGGTCCGTGAGGTCCTTGAGGAATTGGTTTCCGGAATAGATGATGATGCAGTTATGGAGCTCAATGTCCAGCCGGACATAGGCGTCCATGTCCGTATATGTGCGGAAGGGTTCAAATTTGGCGCGCAGCTCCAACAGGCAGCGGTCCTGCTCCTGGGTCAGCCGCGGGATGGCGCTGCGCAGGGCAAACTGCTCCAAAAGGCTCCGTACCTGGAAGATATCCTCCACATTGCTGGGAGTCAAAACCTTGACAAAAAGCCCCTTTCCGGAGCCGCTTTCCAGAAGGCCGTCGTCCTTCAGCGTCTTCAGCGCCTCCCGGACGGGGGTCCTGCTGACCTGAAACAGTTCAGCCAGCTCGCTTTCCTGCAATTTCGTTCCCTGGGGAATCTGGCCGCTGACGATCATGGATTTGATGCCGTCGTAGACCTGGTCCCGCACAGAGCGGATCTTGGGTACGGCTAGATCCATCCTCGGTCCTCCTTTTCATTTTTTGTACATATTATACCTGCGGCGTGCCTCCATTTCAAGAAAATAGTTGTATGAAACGATGAAATATGATAAAGTAACATATGTATTAAAAGCATGGATGCAATGTCCAACTTGATAAAGAAGGGTAAAGAGGTGATTTGTGTGGCCGGGAATCCCATTCAGCAGCCGCGGCGGAAAAGTTTGTCCCGTCAAGTCATGGAATCCATTGAGAAGCTGATCCTGGAGCAGGATCTGAAGCCGGGCGATGTGCTCCCAACGGAAACGCAGATCTCGGAGACACTGCAGGTCAGCAAAAGCAGCGTCCGGGAGGCAGTCAAAATGCTGGAGGCCCTGGGCGTTGTGGAGATCCGGCGGGGATTGTGCACGGTCATCAGTGCCAACCCCGAGCAGGGATATTTGAATGTGATGCTGTCTCATCTGTATTTGAACAGCGGAAATGAGGAGGAATTGCAGGTGTTCCGCCGGACAGTGGAATCCGCTTATACGACGCTGGCCATCGACGCGGCGACGGAACAGGACTTGGCGGCGATCCAGGCGTCTCTGGCGTCATTCCGGGAGAAGATGCGGTCCGAACAGCTGACGGCGGATGACGATTTGGCATTTCACAGTCAGATCCTGCAGGCAACGCACAATTCCTTTATGATCAGCCTGGGCGGCGCCCTGAACGAGCTGTTCCGGGAGACCATCGGCATCTCTATCCGCTGTAATCCCGAGATCGCTTTGGAGGACCATGAAAAGATCTGCGCCGCGATCCTGGCACGGGATAAGGATGCCGCCATAGCGGCCATTTGGAAAAGTGCCCGTCAGTGGGCCGCCGCGTTCCGACTTCGGGAGCAGAACACCGACTCTGCTACCTAAATCAGAACAGAGTGCATATCAGGCAGGCTGAGGGAGCATTTCTCCCACGGCCTGCCTTTGCAAATTTTGGGGAGCCTGTCTGAAAATGCTCTTGACATTTGGGCGGCGCATGATATACTTAACACATCAGATGTCTTATGTCACAGGGCGGAATTAAATTTATGAGCAAAGTGAAGGAGGATCTTCCTATGGGAAAGGTTTATTATGACCGCGACGGGCACATTGAGGCGATCCAGGACAAGGTGATCGCGATTATCGGCTATGGCAACCAGGGCCGCTCCCAGGCGCTGAATATGCGGGATTCTGGTGTGAAGCACATTATCGTCGGCAGCATCCATGACAGTTCCTGGAACACCGCTAACGAGGATGGCTTTGAGACCTACTCCATCGCGGACGCCGCGAAGAAGGCGGATGTGGTCTTCCTGCTGCTGCCGGATGAAGTGGCGCCTGAGATCTATGAGCGCGATATCGCCCCCAACCTGCACCCCGGTGCCGCCCTGAACTTTGCTTCCGGCTATAACATCACCTATGGCTTTATCAAGCCCGCTGCGGATCTGGATGTCATCATGGTGGCGCCCCGTATGATCGGCAAGGGCGTCCGCGAGACCTATGAGAACGGTACCGGCTTCCCCACCTTCGTGGTCATCAACCAGGATGCCACCGGCCATGCCCAGGAGATCGCGGTGGGTCTGGCCAAGGCGCTGGGCTCCACGAAGGCCGGCGCCATTGAGGTGACCTTCAATGACGAGACCTATCTGGACCTGATGAGCGAGCAGGCTATCTGGCCCCTGATCATGAACGTGTTTGTGACGGCCTTTGATTTCTTCCAGGAGAAGGGCCTGCCCGCCGAGGCGATCCTGACGGAGATGTACATGTCCAAGGAGCCCATGGTCATGATGGAAAAGATGGCGGACATGGGCCTGTTCAAGCAGCTGCCTCTCCACAGCCGCACCAGCCAGTACGGCCAGATGTCCCGCTTCAAGATGGTGGACAATACCTCCATGCGGGCATTCATCGAGGAGCAGTACAACCACATTGTCGACGGCAGCTTCGCCCGGGAGTGGGAGGAAGTCAAGGCCGACGGTATGAAGAAGTTCGACGAGCTGCGGGCTGAGACGGAAAAGCTGCCCATCTCCATTGTGGAGGCCGAGGTCCGCAAGAACCTCTCCGGCGGCAAGGAAGACTGAGCACTTCGCATACAACTATAAAGTAAACTCCGGCGGCTGTCATGAGAAGTGACAGCCGCCGGAGTTTTTTCGTGGGAGCCTTTTAAATGGACAGAACTTCTCCGGGACGCAGGACCTTGGCCTGGAAGCCCGCCGCCTGTACCGCGGCGGCAAACGCCTCCGGGTCCTGGGCGATGGGGGGGAAGGTGTCGTAATGCATGGGGACGGTCAGCTTGGGGTGGATCATCTTCACCGCCCGCAGAGCATCCGCCGGACCCATGGTGAACACGTCGCCGATGGGCAGCAAAGCCACATCGATGTCCTCATCTGCCAGAAGGGCCATGTCCGTCATGAGGGCGGTGTCACCGGCGTGGTAGATTTTTTTGCCGCCCATCTCAAAAATAAAGCCGCAGGACAGGCATCCCGGCACACCGCTGCCGTGGATGGCCTGGAAGAACTTGGCGGAGCCAAAAGGCAGGGGAATTCTGCCGCCCAGGTTGCCCACCTGGACCCGTACCCCGGCGGGGCCGAACACGCCGTCCGCCAGGTCCACGGTGCAGCAGACTGTGGCGCCGGTGCGCTGGGCGATGGCCACGGCGTCGCCGGTATGGTCGCTGTGACCGTGGGTCACAAAAATGAAGTCTGCCTCTGCCTGGTCTGCCGGCACGGCCGCCAGGCCATTGCCTGTCAGGAAGGGGTCCGTCAGTACCTTGTGGACGCCGTCATCCAGCAGGAAGCAGGCGTGACCTAAAAATTGCAGTTTCATGTGTCAAACCTCCGTTTCAGTCACGGGTGTGGTCCCGGCGGTGATGTTATCATCAGAATAACAGATATTTTTCGATTTCACAACCCCGGGAAAGAGCACCTCAGGCTTGCAGCAGGCCAAGGCTGACCAGAAACTCCCGGGCCACCTCGTCCACGCTGCGGCCCACCACATCCACCTGATAGGTCAGCTCCGCCATCTGCTCCGTGGGGATGCGGCCTGCCAGTTGGTTCAAAATGCCTTCCAGTTCCGGATACTGCTTCAGAATATCTTCCCGTACCAGGAAGGCGCCGTTGTACTCCGGGAAAAAGCCCCGGTCATCCTCCAGGATCTTCAGGTTCGCCTTGCGGTTGAGACCGTCGGTGGCATAGACCACGGTCACGTCGAAGTTGCCGTTTTCCACGGCGGTGTATTTGAGGCCCAGGTCCACGGAAATGGCGTCCTTGAAGTTCAGACCGTAGAATTCCACGAAGGGATAGTATTTCATACTGCCCTCCCGGGTAAAGAAGCCCTGCTCCGCGCCGAAGGTCAGCTGGTCCGCCACAGCCACAAGGTCGCTGACGGTCTCCAGACCGTACCGGTCGGCGATGTCCTGGGGGACCGCAATGGCGTAGGTGTTGTCAAAGCCCAGCTTTTCCAGCAGGCGGATATCGTGCTCCTCTCCGGCCACTTGGTTGACATAATCGTAAAGCGACATTCCCTCCGGCACATCCGTGGTGTCCAGTCCCAGGAAGGTAGTCAGCAGCGTGCCGTCGTAGGAGATCATCAGGTCGCAGGTGTGGCCGTCGCCGATGAGGGCCTTGAAGTTGTTCACCTGGGACATCTGGTCCCGGATGGTGACCGTCAGGTCCGTCTGGTCCTCCACCAGCATTTTCACCATGTGGTGCATCAGCTGGGTCTCGGAGTAGTCGCCGTCGTAAAGGGTCAGGTCGCCGGAGCTGCCCCGGCCATAGGGCAGCAGCAGGCAAAAGGCCAGCAGGATGGCGATGACGGGCACCCACATCTTCCGGGAGCCGCCCCGGGCCTTGCGCATCTGGTTTTCAAACCAGCCCATCAGCAGGTCCAGCACCACGGCGATGACCATGAGGACAGCGGTGGCGCCCAGCAGCAGCTTCATGTCCTCCACCCGGATGGCCTGGGTGATGACACGGCCCAGACCGCCGCCGCCCACATAGGCCGCGAACACGGCGGTGCCGATGGCGTTCACCACTGCGATGCGGATGCCGGTGAACACCGTGGGGAAGGCCAGGGGAAATTCCACCATCAATACCCGGTAGGGCTTGCTCATGCCCATGCCCCGGGCCGCTTCCTTCACACCGGGGTCCACCTCCTGGAATCCAAGGCAGGTGTTCCGCACGATGGGCAGGAGGGAGTACAAGGTGATGCCGATGATGACCGTCAGCTTGCCGGGGTCCAGAAATACCATGATGATGCCCAGCAGCGCCAGGGAGGGGACGGTTTGCAGAAGGTCCACCACCCGCAGGATCACCGCCCGGGCCTTCGGGGACACGTAGGCCCAGATGCCCAGGGGCAGGCCCACGCAGACGGACAGGATGCTGGCCGCCAGCACGATGAACAGATGCTCCAAAATCAAGGACCAGCTCATTTGCCCACCTCCTTCTGCAGCCCGCGGGGCGTGACCTTCCTTTGCAGCAGGTCGATGACCGCTCCGAACACGATGGCGAGGATGGCCGCCGGGATGGCGCCCAGGAGGATGAGGGTGTTATTGTTGGAGGCAACGCCCTGATACACGAAATCGCCCAGGCCCTTCAGACCGATCATGGCGGCCAGCACCGCCCAGGAAACGGTATAAATGGCGGCCATGCGGAGCCCGGCGATGATGGTGGGCATGGCCAGGGGCAGCTCTACCTTTAAAAGGGCCTGGAAAGCGGACATGCCGCAGCCTTTGGCAGCTTCGATGTACCGCTGCTCCACTCCCAGGATGCCGGTGTAGGTGTTTTTCAGCACCGGGAACATGGCGTATACGCTGAGGGCCGCGATCACCGTGGGATAGACGCCGCCCCACCAGATATACAGCACGCCGATGAACACCAGTCCGGGGATGGTCTGGAACACGGAGAGCACCGGCAGGATGAGGCCGGACCATTTGGGGACCCGGGAGAGGAGAATGCCCAGCACCAGGCCCAGGGCAAAGCCGATAGCCACCGATACCAGCACATAGAGGGTGTGGATGCCGATATCCTTGACCAGGGCGGCACCGTACATGTCAAACAGCGCCCTCATGACCCGGCCCCCCACAGGTTCTCCGCCACGGAGCGGGCCACGCTGGTCTTGGTGACGATGCCGGCGATGGTGTCATCCTCGTTCAGCACCACCACGTAAGGCGCGCTGGAATCCAGCAGGTAGTCAAAGCTCTCCTTGGCGTCATCTCCCACCCGGGCGGTGCGGGCGGTCTGGCGGACCAGGGGCTCAATGCTGTTGAGGCCCTGTCCCCAGTGGCGGATGTCACCGATGGAAACGGTGCCGGCGTAGCGGCCGTCCTCGTCGGTGACCAGCAGGGAGTCCACGCTGCTGCGGGCCATGCGCTCGGCGCATTCCAGAACGCCCCGGTTTTTCTTGACAGTGACAATGTTGGTGCGCATGAAGTGCTCCACCGTGGAGGGAGCGGGGGCATCCGGCGCGTGCTTGCCCAGGAAATTCCGCACCAGGTCGTTGGCGGGATGCTCCAGCATCTCCTCGGGAGAGGCCATCTGCACGATCTCGCCGCCGGACATGAAAATGATGGTGTCCGCCAGCTTCAGCGCCTCGCCCATGTCGTGGCTGACGAAAATGACGGTCTTGTTCAGCTTTTGCTGGATATTTTTCACTTCGTCCTGAAGGGTCTCCCGGGTCATGGGGTCCAGGGCGCTGAAGGGCTCATCCATCAGCACGATGGGCGGGGAGGCCGCCAGGGCCCGCAGCACGCCGATGCGCTGCTGCTGGCCGCCGGAGAGCTCAGAGGGATACTTGTCGGCGTAGGCCTCCATATGTACCATTTTCAAAAGGTCCTGCACGATCTCCTCGCACCGCTGCTTGTCATATTTCAGCAGCTTCGGCACCACGCAGATGTTCTGGGCCACGGTCATGTTGGGAAACAGGCCGATCTGCTGGATGACGTAGCCGATGTGCCGCCGCAGCTCCACCTTGTCCTGGGTTTGGATATCCTGGCCGTCGATGGAGATGGTGCCGGAGTCGATGTCGATGAGGCGGTTGATGGTCTTTAAAGTCGTGGTCTTGCCGCAGCCGGAAGGACCGATGAGCACCACGAACTGCCCGTCGGGGATGGTGAAGCTCAGGTCCTTCAGAATGGGCGTTTTTCCGTAGCTTTTGGTGACGTGTTCAAACTGGATCATTTCTTCACTCCTTTGCGCTGACCAGATGGTGGGCAGCCTCCGCCGCGGCGGGAGTGCCCACCAGAACGATGACGTCCCCGCCGTACAGCTCCGCGTACGGTCCCGGGGACAAAATGACGGTCTGGCCCCGGCGGATGGCCACGATGGTGCCGCCGGTGGACTGCCAGAATTTCAAGGCGCCGATGCTCTTGCCGGTGACGGGAGAATTTTGAGGTACCGGCACCTCGTAGTTGGGAAGGGGCTCGCCTGCGGCGGCGAAGGTGTCCCGGCTCTTCACCAGGGCGGCGATGGTGTCCGCGATGCGGTGGTGGAGGTCGGTGGCCTCCTCCATCATGTCCTTCAGCTGCCGGCGCAGGACACGGACGTCGGCGCTCTCCTCAAAATTTGCGATGTAGCGGCGGGCGCTGTCAGCGGATAGGACCACGGCGCCGCTCTGGGGCTTGATCTCCACTACCTTCATGTCCGCCAGCAGCCGCAGTGCCCGGCGGATGGTCTCCGGAGAGACATTGTATTCCGAGGCCATAACGGAGCGGCCGTAAATGCGGCTGCCCTCCGGCAGCTCTCCCTTGGAAATGCGGGTGGCCAGATCCAGGGCGATTTGCAGGTATTGGGAGAGAACGACGGACTGTTTCATCAAACATCTACCTTTCCAACCTATGGGTGTATGGGTCTATTATATACTGACAACTTGATAATGTAAATTAAGATGGTAGTTAACTTTTTGTGAACAAATAAAAAAATAATAAAGAAATTTTGTATTTTCAGCCCTTTTCGCAAAAAATGATGCTGATTTTGCAAAATTTGCAAAAAAGAACGGACGCTTACGCGTCCGTTCGAGCTTGTTGAAAAAGAGTGAACTGCTGGAAAGCGGGAAGGAAGATAGTTACGAAAGAAACCCAGGAGGGGTGTCCCAAGGTGAATTGCCGCGCAGCGGCAAGAGAAGGTGGCCTGGGCCATTCGTTTGAAATTTAAGTTTTTCAGAACTTTTTAAGTGCTGAAAAACTTGTTCCTGCTGTCAAAAAGATTTTTTCGACAGCAGGAACGGACGCCTATGCGTCCGTTCCTGAAAAGGAAATCGACTTTACAGAGAGTTTTTGCCCCGGGCCATGTACTTTCCCTGAGGCGCCTGGTCCAGCACCTTGCCGTCCTCCACGGCCAGCCGGCCCCGCAGCCACACCTGGCGGATGCCGCCGGAGGTGACGAAGCCCTCGTAGGGGTTGTAGTCCACATTGGCCACGCAGTCATCGGCCCGGATCACATGGCTGGCCTTGGGGTCATACACCACGATGTCGGCGTCGCTGCCCCGGCGCAGGAGGCCTTTGCGGGGGTAGAGGCCGTACAGCCGGGCGGGATTCTCGCACAGCACACGGCACAGCTGGGCGGCGTTGAGCTTCCGCTTGGCCACACCGTAGGAGTACATGAGCTCTCCCCGGGTCTCCACACCGGGCAGTCCGCCGGGGATCTTCGTAAAGTCCTCCCGGCCCATGTCCTTTTGAGCCAGCGTGAAGGAACAGTGGTCCGTGGACACCGTCTGAATGTCGCCGTGGCGCAGGGCCTTCCACAAATATTCCTGCTCCGCCTTTTCCCGCAGGGGCGGCGCGCAGACATAGCGGGCGGCGGAGGAGTAGTCCTCGTTGAAATAGACGCTCTCGTCCAGCAGCAGGTACTGGGGGCAGGTCTCCACATAGACGATCTGGCCCCGCTTCCGGGCGTGCTCCACTTCCTTCAGCGCCTCGTGGTTGGTGAGGTGGACGATGACCACCGGGCAGTCCGCCGCCTGGGCGATGCGCAGCAGCCGGCTGACCGCTTCCGCCTCCAGATAGGGAGGCCGGGTGACGGGATGGGAGCCGGGGCCCAGCTTGCCGCTGTTTTTCCGCTCGGCGATCATGCCGTCAATGACGCCGGCGTTCTCACAGTGGACGCCGCAGATGCCGCCCAGCCGCCGCAGCTCCTTCAGCGCCCAGTACATATCCCGGTCGCCGATCATCATGGCGGGATAGGTCATATAGATTTTAAAAGAGGAGACGCCCTGGGCGAACATATCCGGCAGCTCCGCCCGGATGCCCTCATTCCAGTCGTCGATGGTCATGTGGAAGCCGTAGTCGCAGAAAGTCCGGCCATCGGCTTTTTGGTGCCACAGCTCCAGGCCGTGGTGGAGGGTCTCGCCCTTGTTGGGGCAGGCGAAGTCGATGACGGTGGTGGTGCCGCCCCGCAGGGCCGCCCGGCTGCCGGTATAAAAATCGTCGGCGGTGGTGGTGCCGGCCACATCCAGGTCAAAGTGGGTGTGAGCGTCGATGAAGCCGGGGAACAGCAGGCAGCCGGATACGTCCTCCACCGTGTCGGCGGTATCGGTGAGGCCGCGGCCGACCCGGAGGATCTTCTCCCCGTCCATCAGCACATCAGCCCGCTTCACGCCGCTGCCGGAGACCACGGAGCCGCCTTTGAGCAGTGTTTTCATAGAGCGATCACTCCTCTTTGTGATATCAACGCCAGTATAACACTGAAATACTGGGATTTCCAGTGGGGAACAAGAAAAAACCGGGCCATGGAAAAGCATACAAAAATGTGGGGCCTTTTTCTCAGTGTTCACAGAAATTATACCTACTTATTTCTTCAGAGTATGCTATACTGTACCATAGAAGAGCGGTCCTGCTCTGCAATCACAAAGGAGGTAAACGAATGAAGAAGAAAGTCCTGTCATTGGTCCTGGTTCTGGCCATGATGTTCTCCCTGTGCATCACCGCCGGCGCCGAGGAACCCGCCGAGGACCTGAGCGGCTCCATCATCATCCTGCACACCAACGACGTGCACGGTGCCATCGATGGCTATGCCAAAGCGGCAGCACTGAAGAAGACCTATGAGGACATGGGCGCCTACGTTCTGCTGATGGACGCCGGTGACTTCATCCAGGGCGATCCCACTGTCAGCACCAGCGAGGGTGCCACGGCGGTGGAGCTGATGAACCTGGCCGGTTACGATGTGGCTGCCCCCGGCAACCACGAATTCGACTACGGCTATACCAACCTAAAGGCACTGGCCGGCGAGGCGGATTTCCCCATCGTGGCGGCCAACGTGCTCTACGGCGGCAAGGCCGCGTTTAATGACAACGTGACCTTCACCGCGCCTGACGGCACCAAGATCGGCGTTTTCGGCCTGGACACCCCTGAGACGGCCACCAAGGCCCACCCCGCCAAGATCAAGGGCGTTACCTTCCTGGCGGACGATGAGCTGTTTGCCTGCGCCCAGGAGCAGGTGAATGAGCTGGAGGCCGAGGGCTGTGATATCATCGTGTGCCTGGGCCACCTGGGCATCGACGATGAGTCCACCGGCAACCGCTCCATGGACCTTCTGGAGGAAGTGGACGGCATCGACCTCTTCATCGACGGCCACTCCCACTCTGACCTGGATGATATCGCCGGCGCCGTGGGCGAGAGCTGCATGGTGAACGATACCATCCTGACCTCCACCGGCACCAAGTTTGAAAACATCGGCCTGGTGGTCATCTCTGACGGCGTCATGGAGGCCACCGCCATCCCCACCGCCGATATCACCGTGAAGCCCGACGGCACCGTGGCCGACCGGGCCGCCGCCATTCAGAAGGCGGTTGACGACGAGTACGGTGCCGTGTTTGCCAAGACCGAAGTGGAACTGAACGGCGTGAAGGCCGAGGTCCGCACCGGCGAGACCAACCTGGGCAACCTCATCACTGACGCCCTGGTCTGGGGCGCTGCCGAAGCCGGCACCAAGGTGGACGCGGCCGTGACCAACGGCGGCGGCATCCGCGCTTCCATTTCCAAGGGCGGCATCACCAAGAAGGACATCAATACCGTTCTGCCCTTCGGCAACACCCTGAGCATCGTGAAGGTCACCGGCGCCGAGCTGCTGGAGGCTTTGGAGGCTTCCACCTACTGCACGCCTGAGACCATCGGCGGTTTCCCCCATGTTTCCGGCATCGTGTTCACCGTGGACACCGGCAAGGTCTATGACCAGGGCGAGCAGTATCCCGGCTCCACCTACTACGGTCCCAAGAGCATCCAGCGGGTGAGCATCCAGTCCGTGGGCGGCAAGGCCTTTGACCCCAATGCCACCTACACCATCGCCACCAATGACTTCATGGCCGCCGGCGGCGACACCTACTATGCCTTCAAGACCGCCAGCGTCAACTATGACCTGGGTGTTCCCATGGACGAAGTGGTGATGGAATATGTCACCGAGGAGCTGGACGGCGTTGTCACCGCTGAAGATTACGGCGCTTCCGAGGGCCGCATCACCATCAAGAAGGGCCTGCCCTTCACGGACGTGGCTGCTGACGCCGCTTACTATGACGATGTTCTGTACGTTTACGAGAACAACATTTTCAACGGCTTCACCAGCACCATTTTCGGGCCTGACTCCACCATGACCCGCGGCCAGATGGTCACTGTCCTGTGGCGGATGAACGGCTCTCCCGAGCCGGAGAAGGACTGTCCCTTCACCGATGTGGCGGCCGCCTCTCCCTACCGCAAGGCCATCGCCTGGGCGGTGGAGAACGGCCTGAGCAACGGCTACACGGAGACCACCTTCGCTCCCGGCCAGGCTATTTCCCGCCAGCAGTTCCTGACCATTCTGTACCGCTACGCCCAGTTCAAGGAGTATGATGTCTCCGTGGGCGAGGACACCAATATCCTCTCCTACACGGATGTTGAGAGCGTCAGCACCTACGCGGTCCCCGCCATGCAGTGGGCCTGCGGCGCCGGTGTCGCCTACGGGATCGACGGCAAGCTCATGCCCACCTCTCCCGCGCCCCGCTACCAGGTGGCGGAGTTCCTGGCCAGCTTCTGCCAGAACGTGGTCCCCGCCGGGACCGGCAAGGCCGCCTGAGTTTTTAACGCGGCTTCCCAAAATCGGAATATAACAGAAAAGGAGGCCGGGAGCATTGCTCCTGGCCTCCTCTTTTGTGGGGTTTACATGCCCTTGCTCTTTTCCCAGGCGGCGATGACGGCGTTCATCACAGCGCCCCGGAAGCCAGCCTCCTCCAGCGCCCGGATGCCCTGGATGGTGGCGCCGCCGGGAGAGCAGACAGCGTCTTTCAGTTCTCCGGGGTGTTTGCCGGTCTCCAGCATCAGCTTGGCCGTGCCGATCATCATCTGGGCGGCGCTCTCCAGCGCCAGGGCCCGGGACAGGCCGCAGGCTACGCCGCCGTCGGCCAGCGCCTCCAGAAACAGGTCCGCAAAGGCGGGGCCGCAGCCCGCCACAGCGCTGCCGGCGTCCATCAGGTGGTCCGCCAGCGGGGCAAGCCGGCCGGCCCCAGCCAGAGACTCCAGGAAGATCTTTTCCTCCTGCTTGGTGATATTTTCACTGCAATCATAAAATATCATGCCTTCCCCGATGGCGGAGGGAGTGTTGGGCATAATGCGGATGACGGGGTAGTCCTTGCCCGCCAGCTCACGGATACGGGGGATCGTCAGGCCTGCCGCCATAGACACCAGGATGAACCGGGTCTCCCGGCTTTCCAGGACGGGAGCGATGTCCGCCAGCATATCCGCCATCATCTGGGGCTTGACCCCCAGAAAAATGAAGTCCGCGCTTTCCGCAATGGCGGCGTTGTCCGCCACCCGGCATCCCAGTTCCTCTGCCAGAGCCTTGGCTTTCTCCGGAGTGCGGTTGGCCAGGAACACCTGATCGCTGGGGATGCTCTTGCAAGCGGCCCGGGCCAGAGCGCCGCCCATATTGCCGCAGCCGATAAAACCTAAAGTTGCCATACAGTATCACGTTCCTTTACTTGAAAAATTAGCCGCACTGGAGAATGAGCCACACCCGGTCGAACCGCCGGGCAGCCAGGTCCTCCTTGCGGATGCAGAAATACACGCGGCCGCAGTCGCCGAACATCAGCTGGAAGCCGTCGCCATCCACCGTGTCCAGCTGGAACAGCAGCTGCCAGTTTTGGACGGCGTCCCGTTCCGCCCGAGCCTCCTCCGGGGACAGGTCCGGGCAGAGGCCGCCCAGGTAGTGCCCCCGGTCCGTCAGCTCGCACTCCCGAAAAAAGCTGCTTTGGATCACATCCGGCCAGCCCAGCAAGCAGGAGCGGTTGTCCGGGTCCTCAACGCCCAGCATGGTCCGTGCCTCCCAGTATGGCTCCCAGTCACCGCTTTGCTCCTCCCGGCCGGCATAAAAGTCTTCGGCACTGGGATAGGAGGCTTCCGCTGACAGCAAAACGCCCAGAGCGGGCAAACGGTATTCGGCGGGCAGCTCCTCCGGAAAAGCCGCCGGGGACAGCTCCGCCGTCTCCGGGAACCAGAACACCCGGGCGCAGCCCCGGTCCGCGGGATCATAGCCCCACCGCTGGGAGCCCAGCTCGTAGAAAAAGGACAGCACGCCCGTTTTGGGCAGCAGCCCATCCGTGTCATAAGGTGCCAACGCTGCACAGCAAACCTGGGCCAGGAACGCCAGGGGCCGGGGCTTTACGTCATCGTCATCGTAGGTGGCCGTTTCAAAGACCGGCCAGGTGAAATCCGCCGGCACATCCGGCACGCCGCCGAAGCGGCTGGCGCCCACACCGGTGTCCGGTTGGCCGCCGATGGTCAGGCGGATGCTGTTTCGCGCCATAGAGCAAAGGATGGTATGCATATCGGAGATGGTCATATCAGCCCTCCTGGTCAGTCTTTGGCGGCTGCTGGGCCTGCTCAGTCTTGGCTTTTTTCTCCTGAGCAGCCTTGGCCTTGGCGGCCAGCTTCGCGTTTTTTTCCGCCCGGAGCTTCCGGCGGCTGAGAGCGGCCACGCCCAGGCTGAACAGCGCCACCAGGATATAGATGCCGCAGGGGGCGTACAGCTGCGTCACTTCCTGTCCGGCGGCAGGATTGCCGTTGGCGCGCTGCATCAGGATGAAGAACACCATGGATGCCACGGCGGCCGCCGCCGTCAGCACACCCAGCAGCAGCTTGATGTGCCCCGGCTTCCGGGTCAGCATAAGGAGAAGCAGCAGTACCGTGATGACGCTCAGTGCGATGGTCTCAAACAGCATTTCCATTTCCTTATCCTCCTTTGATGGTCGTGGTCAGCGAACCTGACCCTCGCCGTAGATGACGTATTTGCAGCTGGTCAGCTCCTCCAGGCCCATGGGGCCCCGGGCGTGCATCTTCTGGGTGGAGATGCCGATCTCGGCGCCCAGGCCGAACTCACCGCCGTCGGTGAACCGGGTGGAGGCGTTGACATACACCGCCGCCGCGTCCACCTGGTCCAGGAAGTGCTGGGCCTTGAAGTAGTTTTTCGTGATGATGGCCTCGGAGTGGCCGGTGCCGTGGGCGTTGATGAAGGCAATGGCCTCCTCCATGTCCTTTACCGTGCGGACCGCCAGAATATAGTCGTCATACTCCGCGTCCCAGTCGGACTCGGCGGCGGGAACGCCCCGTGTTCCGACGATTTGCAGGGCCGCCTCGTCGCACCGCAGCTCCACCTGGTGTTTATCCAGCAGGGGCACGGCTTTGGCAAGAAAGTCCGCCGCCGCATCCTCCTGCAAAAGCAGGCACTCCACCGCGTTGCACACGGAGGGGCGGGAGCACTTGGCGTTGTACAGGATGCTGGCGCCCATGTCCAGGTCCGCCTCGTTATCGATGTAGATGTGGCAAACGCCCTCGCCGGTGCGGATGACGGGGACGCTGGCCTCCTTGGCCACCGCGCGGATGAGACCGGCGCCGCCCCGGGGGATGAGTACATCCACGTAGCCGTCCAGATGCATCAGCTCGTTTGCCGTTTCGTGGCTGGTGTCCTGCACCAGGGAGATGCAGCCCTCCGGCAGGCCCGCGGCGCGGAGAGCCTCCCGCATGAGGGCCGTGACGCAGCGGTTGGAGCGGATGGCCTCCTTTCCGCCCCGGAGGATGCACACGTTGCCGCTTTTCAGGCACAGGGCCGCCGCGTCCACGGTGACGTTGGGCCGGGCCTCAAAAATGATGGCGATGACGCCCAGCGGCACCCGCCGCCGGCCGATGATGAGGCCGTTGGGCCGTGTTTCCATCTTGGTGACCTGGCCGATGGGGTCCGGCAGAGCCATGACCTGCCGCACGCCGTCCACGATGCCCGCCACCCGCTCAGGGGTGAGGGTCAGCCGGTCCAGCATGGCGGGCCGCATACCCGCCTCCTTCGCCGCGGCCACATCCTCGGCGTTGGCGGAGA
Organism: Clostridiales bacterium; assembly: GCA_004558115.1. Lineage (GTDB taxonomy): Bacteria > Bacillota > Clostridia > Oscillospirales > Oscillospiraceae > Oscillibacter. Next base: position 60,128 of record SFDT01000002.1, read on the forward strand.
GCCATTCGTCCTGCCGCTGTGTCAAAATGTCCGCGATGGCGGCCAGGGCGGCGTTTTTCTTCGCCGTGCCGGCGGTGGCCAGCACATAGGTGGCGGCCTTTGCCGCCGCGCCCTGCTGCTGCAATGCTGTCATACGTCTTCCTCCTTACCGCGGGCCAAAAACCGCGTACCGATGTCCTGTCCCTCCACAATGCCGTACAGGTCTTCCATGCGCTCTCCGTTGGTGATGACCATGTCGCATCCGGCGTTCATGGCGATGCGGGCGGCGGAGAGCTTGGTGGCCATGCCGCCGGTGCCCCGCCAGGTGCCGGCGCCGCCGGCCATCTCCAAAATCTCCGGCGTCAGCGATTCCACACGGTGGAGCAGGCGGGCACCGGGGTATTTTTTGGGGTCGGCGCTGTACAGTCCGTCGATGTCGCTGAGCAGCACCAGCAGGTCCGCCCGGCACAGCTCCGCCACGATGGCGGAGAGGGTGTCGTTGTCACCCAGGACCTTGTGGCGGCCTGTCTCGATCTCGGCGGAGGAAACGGAGTCGTTCTCGTTCACCACCGGGATGACCCCCATCTCCAGCAGGGCGGAGAAGGTGCTGTGCAGGTGCTCCGCCCGGGAGGGGTCCTCCACGTCGTCGCCGGTCAGCAGGATCTGGGCCACGGACCGGTTGTACTCGGAAAACAATTTATCGTAAATGTGCATCATGCGGCACTGGCCCACGGCGGCGGCGGCCTGCTTCATCCGCAGCTCCTTTGGCCGCTCCGCAAGGCCCAGCTTTGCCGTACCCACGGCAATGGCACCGGAGGTCACCAGGATGATCTCGTGTCCCATGCCGTGGAGGTCCGAAAGCGTCCGGACCAAGTGCTCCATGCTCCGAAGGTCCAGGCTGCCGGAGTCATGGGTGAGGGTGGAGGTGCCCACCTTCACCACGATGCGCTGCTTTGTATGCTCCAATTGGAAACCCTCCCGACTGTCTTGTCAGTTTTTTTCAGTATAGCACGGTGGAGCGCAAAAGAAAACCCTGTGTAATTTCTAAAAAACTGCGGAAAATACCGGGGAAAGGGAGGAGATTTATGACAGAAACCACAAACCCCGGCCAGCCGGACCGGGACGGCGGCAACGAGACCAGCCAGTCCATACTGGATTTCGGTTCCGCCATGACCCGCACCGCCCACGGCAGCGTCTACTGCCTGACCATCATCGGGCAGATCGAGGGGCACATGACCGCCTCCAACAGCACCAAGACCACCAAATATGAACACGTTCTGCCCCTTCTTGCCAAGCTGGAGGAGAGCGAGGAGGTGGACGGCGTGCTGTTTTTGCTGAACACGGTGGGCGGCGATGTGGAGGCGGGCCTTGCCATCGCGGAGCTCATCGCCGGTATGACGAAGCCCACGGTTTCCATCGTTCTGGGGGGCAGCCACTCCATCGGCGTGCCGCTGGCGGTGGCGGCCCGGCGGAGCTTTGCCGTGCCCTCCGCCGCTATGACCATCCATCCCGTCCGCATGAGCGGCACCGTTATCGCCGCGCCCCAGACCTACAATTACTTCCAGCGGCTCCAGGAGCGCATCGTGGCCTTTGTCTCCGGCCACAGCCACATCAGTCCGGAGCGCTTTCAGTCCCTCATGCTGCAAAAGGACGACATGGCCGCCGACGTGGGCAGTGTGGTCTATGGGGAGGAGGCTGTCCAGCTGGGCATCATCGACCAGGTGGGCGGCCTTTCCGACGGCCTGGCCTGCCTGTACCGGCAGATCGGGGAGCGCAAAGGGACCAACTGAGCGAAGCAGCCGCCTGCAAGGGTGGCTGCTTCAAATTTTTGCGATATTTTGTAAAATATACTTGACAAATAGCGTGTATGAGATTACACTGGCCTCACAAAACAGAAAACGGGAGGAACGACATATGAATCTTTCTCTGGGATACAACTTTGGCATACTGGCGGCAGTGCTGGTAGGGGCGCTGGTGGGGCTTGGCATCATAGCACTGTTGTTCCGGCTGAAGATCATGGACCTGACCTTTGACGAGCGGCAGGAGCGGGCCCGGGGACAGGCGTACAAGTACGGCTTCTGGACCCTGATGGCCTGCCTGCTGCTGTACGGCTTTTCCGATATGGTCCTGGGCCGCTGGTGCGACGTTATCGCCGGCGTCATGCTGTGCGCCGGTGTGGCGCTGGTAATGTTTGCGTCCGTCTGCATCGTGAAGGACGCTTATCTGAGCCTGAAAGAGAAGCCACGGACGATCATGATCCTGCTCACCGTTGTCGGATCGCTGAATCTGGCCATCGGCATCATGAATTGGAAAAATGGCCGGGTGGTGCGGGACGGCATTCTGACCTTCGGTGCGGCCAACGGTATCTGCGGCCTCATGGTGCTGGTGATTTTGGTGGTCTATGTGGTGAATCACCTGCTGGCAAAGCGGGAGGACGCGGAATGAAGAATCTCCGGCTGAAATCCGCCCGGGCGGCCCTGGACATGAGCCAGCAGCAGCTGGCCGACGCGGTGGGCGTGTCCCGTCAGACCATCAACGCCATCGAAAAGGGGGACTACAACCCCACCATCAAGCTGTGCCTGGCCATCTGCAAGGCATTGGGTAAGACCCTGGACGAACTGTTCTGGGAGGAGACGTGAATCAGAAGGAGGCGGGCTGTGCCCGCCTCCTTCTTTGCGCGGTTGCAGGAAGCGCCGGTTGTTTAAAATTTCGGATTTGCCTTGAAATAGACGGTGTTCTCTGCTATATTATTCTAGTTATAGTATGGGAAGCTGCAAGGGGTGAAAGCGTGTATTTAAAAGCATTGGAGATCCAGGGCTTCAAATCCTTTCCGGATAAGACGGTCCTGAACTTTGGCGAGGATATCACCGCCATCGTGGGCCCCAACGGCTCCGGCAAATCCAACATTTCCGACGCCATCCGCTGGGTCATGGGCGAGCAGAGCAGCAAGAGCCTTCGGGGTGCCAAAATGGAGGATGTCATTTTCGGCGGCACCGCCAAGCGGGCCCAGGTGGGATTTGCCCAGGTGACGCTGGTCATTGACAACACGGAGCATATTTTCCCCACCATGGAGGAATCGGAGGTCTCCGTCACCCGCCGCTATTACCGCAGCGGGGAGAGCGAATATTACATCAACCGCCAGTCCGTCCGATTGAAGGATGTGGCGGAGCTGTTCATGGACACCGGCATGGGCAAGGAGGGCTACTCCATCATCGGCCAGGGTAAGATCGACGAGATCCTCTCCGCCAAAAGCGGCGAGCGCCGGGAGATCTTCGAGGAGGCCGCCGGCATCTCCAAATTCCGCCACCGGAAAGAGGACACGGAGCGGAAGCTGGAGCGGACGGAGGAGAATCTGGTCCGCATCAACGACAAGATCGCCGAGCTGGAGTTACAGGTGGAGCCCCTGCGGGACCAGGCGGAAAAGGCGAAAAAGTATCTGGTCCTCCGGGACGAGCTGCGCCTTTTGGAGATCTCCGTATGGCTGGAGAATCTGGATGCCCTGAAGGCCAACGCCCGGAAGCTGGAGGCGGATTTTCGCATCGCCGAAGCCCAGCGGGACGAGGCCAAGGCCCGGCTGGACGCCCTGTACGCCGAGGGAGAGCAGTTCGGCGCCCGGATGCAGGAAAAGGACATGGAGGCCGAGCGCATCCGCGGCGAGGCCGGAGCCGTGGACGGGCGCATGAAGGACGAGGAGTCTGCCATGGCGGTGCTGGAGAGCACTATCGCCCACAACCGGGAAAACATTCAGCGTGCCCAGGCGGAGCTGGCGGAGAGCGATACCCGCGCCGGCGGGCTTGCCCGGCAGGCGGAGGAGCAGAAGACCCTGGCCCGTCAATTGGAAGACCAGCTGGCGGAGCTGAACGGGAATTTGGAGGCTTTGCTTGACCAGGCCCGCGCCGCCGCCGACCAGGCCGGCGGCGCCCAGAGCCAGGCGGAAGCCCTGCGGGGCCGGGAGGCCGTGGCTGTGGCTGCTGCCGCGGACCAGCGTGCCGAAGCCGCCGCCATCGCGGCGGAAAACGGACAGATCGCCCAGCGCATCGCCGCTGTGGAAGCGGACAAGGCCTCTGCGGAGGAGCAGCTGGAAACCAGCCGCCGGGAGGCCAAGTCCAACCGTCGTGCCCTGGAAGACGCCCGGGACGAGGCGGAGGCTGTGGGCAACATCATCGCGGGCCACAGCCTGCGGATGAAGGAGCGGAAGAAAAAAGCCGCCGCCGCCGGTGAGAAAAAAGTCCAGCTGACCATGGAAGTGGGTGCCCTGGACAACCGCATCCGCCTGCTGACGGAGATGGAAAAGGACTACGAGGGCTTTTCCAAGGCCGTCAAGGTGGTCATGCAGGCGAAGGGAAGCCTGCGGGGCATCCACGGCCCTGTGGCGAACCTCATGAAAACGGATCAGCAATACTCCCTGGCCATTGAGATCGCCCTGGGGGCGGGCCTTCAGAACATCGTGGTGGACCGGGAGGAGGACGCCAAGAGCGCCATCAATTTCCTGAAGCAGCGGGACGGCGGCCGCGCCACCTTCCTGCCCCTGACCGCCATCCGGGGCGACGAGCTGCGGCTGGGCGGCGTAGAGCAGGAGTTCGGCTTCGTGGGCCTTGCCTCCCGTCTGGTGAGCTATGACCCCCGATATCAGAATATTTTCCACAGCCTCCTGGGCCGCACCGTGGTGGTGGAGGACCTGGACTGCGGCATCACCATGGCCCGGAAGTACCGCAGCGCCTTCCGCATCGTCACCCTGGACGGCCAGGTCATCAACCGGGGCGGCTCCATGACCGGCGGCTCCACCTCCCGCAGCGCCGGCGTGTTGAGCCGGGCGGCGGAGCTGGAAAAGCTCAACGGCCGCGCCGCCGCCATGCACGAAAAACTCGCCGCCGCCCAGCAGGCGGAGGAAGCCGCCAACCGGGAGTTTTCCGCGGCCCAGTACGAGCTGGAGACGGCGGAGAGCCAGCGCCGGCAGGCGGAGGACGAGGTGCTGCGCCTGGAGGGTACCAAAAACCACTTCGACATTCTGCTCCGCTCCCTGGAGGAAAACCTGGAGAATCTGGAGGGCGAGCTGGAGAGCCTGCGGGGCCGTTTGGCGGACAACCAGGCCCGTTCCGCCCAGGCGGAGAAGGCCGTGGCGGAGCAGGAGGCTCTGGCCGCCGGGCTCCGCGCCCAGGCGGAGGAAGCCCTTTCCGGACAGTCGGAGCTGCTGGCAAAGTCCAGCGCACTGGCGGAGGACATCACCGCCCAAAAGAGCGCCATCGCCGCCCTGGAGGCGCAGAAGGAGGCCACCCTGGCCCGCGCCGCCGACCTGCGGCAGCTGGCGGAGAGCCTCACCGGGGACCGCGCCCAGAAGGAGGAGGTCCTCCAGTCCTATCAGAGAAATATCGACGCCGCCCAGGCGGACATCCTGCGGCGGCAGGAGACCCAGATGGCCCTGGCCGCCCAGGCGGAGGAGTTCCGCCGGCGTCTGACAGACCTGAACCGGGAAAAGCTGGAGCTGGAGGCCCAGCGCACCGCCCAGAACCGGGAATTGAAGGACATGAACGAGCAGTACGCGGACCTGGAACGCTCCGCCTCCAAGCTGGAGCAGAAGATCGCCACCTCCGCCATGGAGGAAAAGCAGATCCTGGACCGGCTGTGGGAGCACTACGAACTCAGCCACAGCGACGCCCAGGCCCAGCGCATCGAGCTGGAGAGCATTCCCAAGGCCACCCGCCGCATCGGCGAGCTGAACCGGGACATCAAGGCCCTGGGCACCCCCAATATCGGCGCCATCGAGGAGTTCGACCGGGTGAACGGCCGCTATACGTACCTGACGGACCAGCGCAACGACGTGGAAAAGGCCAAGGGCGAGCTGGAGGGCATCATCGAGGACATCACCGCCGAGATGACCCGCATTTTCTCGGAGCAGTTCAAGCTCATCAACGAGAGCTTCCAGACCACGTTCACGGACCTGTTCGGCGGCGGCCAGGCCACGCTGGAGCTGGAGGACGAGCAGGACATCCTGGGCTGCGGCATCGAGATCAAGGCACAGCCTCCGGGAAAGACCCTCAAGACCATCTCCCTGCTCTCCGGTGGCGAAAAGGCCTTCGTGGCCATTGCCCTGTACTTCGCCATTTTGAAGGTCCACCCCACGCCCTTCTGCGTCATGGACGAGATCGAGGCTGCTTTGGACGAGCCCAACGTCATCCGGGTGGCCCGGTATATGCGGCGACTGGCCGGCCGGACTCAGTTCATCGTCATCACCCACCGCCGGGGCACCATGGAGGAGGCCGACGTTCTCTACGGCGTCACCATGCAGGAGCAGGGCGTTTCCAAGATTTTGACCATCAATTTGAACGACATGGCGAAGGAATTGAATATCAAATAAGGAGATCGCCGATGAGCAGCAAAATGAAAAACTGGATCGTCCTGGCTGTGGGCGCTTTCTCGGTTCTTTTGATCCTGCTGGCTGGCTGGTTACGCGGGGGAAACGGAGAAAGTTACAGATTGCTTGTGGTGATTGGGAGCGCCTGTTTCATCCTTGCACTGGTTTTGGAACATTTACTGTTTCGCTGCCCGCACTGCGGACAGTATCTGGGAAGAAAATTTGTGCCGGGTGGGTATTGTCCCCATTGCGGTAAAGAACTTGACTAAAGGACGAATGTTATGGGCTTTTTTGACAAACTGAAAAAAATCACCACCAACCTGTTCTCCGGCTTTACGGAGGCGGACGAGGCCTTTTTTGAGGAGCTGGAGGAGACCCTCATCCTGGCGGACCTGGGGATGGACACCGCTCTGGAGGCCGTGGAGCAGCTGCGGACAAAGGTCCGCAAGGAAAAGCTCCACGACCAGGAGGAGGTCAAGGCCGCTTTGCGGGACATCCTGGTGGACATGATGGATGTGGGGGACACGGCGCTGGATTTGTCCACCACCCCCTCCGTGGTGCTGTTCATCGGCGTCAACGGCGTAGGCAAGACCACCTCCATCGGCAAGCTGGGCAGCCGGCTGAAAGGCGAGGGCAAGCGGGTCCTGTTCTGCGCGGCGGATACCTTCCGGGCCGCTGCCGCTGACCAGCTGGAGATCTGGTCCCAGCGGGCGGGGTGCGAGCTGGTCCGCCAGCACGAGGGTGCCGACCCCGGCGCCGTGCTGTTTGACGCCCTCCAGGCCGCCAAGGCCAGAGGCGTGGACGCGGTGCTGTGCGACACCGCCGGACGCCTCCACAACAAGGCAAACCTTATGGCGGAGCTCTCCAAGCTCTCCAAGATCATCGACCGGGAGTGCCCCGGCGCCGCCCGGGAGACCCTTTTGGTGCTGGACGCCACCACCGGCCAGAACGGCCTCATCCAGGCCAAGCAGTTCAAGGAGGCGGCGGGCCTCACCGGCATCGTTCTCACGAAGCTGGACGGCACCGCCAAGGGCGGCATCGTCATCGCCATCGCCCGGGAGCTGGGTGTGCCCGTGAAGCTGGCCGGCGTGGGCGAGGGCATCGACGACCTGAAGCCCTTCGATGCCCGGGAATACGTGGAGGCCATCATCTGATAAAAAGCAGTAAAGAGGAATGACTATGACCAGAAAAGACGGACGGGCGCCGGACGAGCTGCGCCCCATCAAGATCACAACAGATTTTGTAAAATTCGCGGAGGGCAGCTGCCTCATTGAGTGCGGCGACACGAAGGTCCTCTGCTGCGCCAGCGTGGAGGACCGGACCCCGCCTCACGTTCCCGAGGGGGAGGGCTGGGTCACCGCCGAGTATTCCATGCTGCCCCGGGCCAACCGGGAGCGCAGCAAGCGGGACGTTTCCAAGCTGAAGCTCAGCCCCCGCAGTGCCGAAATTCAGCGGCTGGTGGGCCGGTCTCTCCGGGCCGCCGTGGATATGACGAAGCTGGGGGAGCACACCATCACCATCGACTGCGATGTGCTCCAGGGGGACGGCGGCACCCGCACCGCCTCCGTCACCGGCGGCTTTATCGCGCTGTGCCTGGCCTGCCGCAAGCTGGTGGCCGACGGCGTCCTGGCCTCCAGCCCCATCCGCCATTACGTCACCGGCGTTTCCGCCGGCATCGTGGACGAGCAGCCCATGCTGGACCTTCAGTACAGCGAGGACAGTCGGGCCCAGGTGGACCTGAACTGCATCATGAACGAGCAAGGAGAGCTCATTGAGCTCCAGGGCACCGGCGAGGGCCGTGCCTTCACCCTGGCGGAGCAGCAGGAGCTGGTGCGCCTGTGCGCCAAGGGCAACCGGGAGCTGCTGGCCATCCAGAAAGAAGTGCTGGGAGGGAAGCTCTGATGTCTGAAAAATTCGTGCTTGCCAGCCACAACCCCGGCAAGATCAAGGAAATGAGCGCCATTTTGGCGCGGTTCGGCGTGGAGGTGGTGAGCCCCAAGGAGCTGGGCATCACCGTGGATGTGGAGGAGACCGGCACTACCTTCGCGGAAAACGCCATGCTGAAGGCAAAGGCCATCTGCGCCGCTTCCGGCCTGCCCGCCATTGCCGATGACTCCGGCCTCTGCGTGGACGCCCTGAACGGCGGTCCCGGCGTGTACTCCGCCCGCTACGGCGGAGAAGGCCTGGATGACAAGGGCCGCTATACGCTGCTGTTGAACAGCCTGCGGGGCCAGACCACCCGGGCGGCCCACTTCACCTGCTCCATTGCCTGCGCCTTCCCGGGCGGCGACACCCTGACGGCGGAGGGACGGTGTGACGGCACTATCGCCTTCGCGCCCATGGGGGAGGGAGGCTTTGGCTACGACCCCGTGTTTTTCGTTCCCTCTCTGGCCAAGACCTTCGGCCAGCTGACGGCGGAGGAGAAAAGCGCCATCTCCCACCGGGGCAAGGCCCTGGCGGCTTTTTCGGAAAAGCTTGCAACTTATTTGCGGAAATAAACGTCTATTCAAATAATTTAGGAGAATCAAATGGAACTGACAAGCAAACAGCGCGCCCAGCTGCGTGGCTTGGCCAACAGCATCGACACCATCGTCCACATCGGTAAGGACGGCATCAGCGAGAACCTGGTGAAGCAGGCGGATGACGCCCTGGAGGCCCGGGAGCTCATCAAGGGCCGGGTACTGGAGAACAATATCGAGTATGACGCCCGTCTGGCGGCGGAGGAACTGGCGAAAGCCACCCGCAGCGAGGTGGTCCAGGTCATCGGCACCAAGTTCGTCCTGTACCGGGAGAGCCACTCCAAGCCCAAGGACAAGCGCATCCAGCTGGTAAAGGCCGCGAAAAAGAAAAGTATTTGACCGGCAGATGAAACACAGGAGATGAGATCTTGAAAATTGGCATTTACGGCGGCACCTTCAACCCGCCCCACCTGGGCCATGTGACGGCGGCCAGGGCGGTGGCGGAGCTTTTGAAGCTGGATAAGCTGCTGCTGGTCCCCGCGGGATTGCCGCCTCACAAGAATCTGCCCGCCGGTTCCCCCACACCGGACCAGCGGCTGGAGATGACCCGCCTGGCGGCGGACCAGACCGGCCTTGCCGGAAAGGTAGAGGTGCTGGACCTGGAGGTGCACCGGGAGGGAAAAAGCTATACCTCCGACACGCTGAAAGCCCTGAAAGCCCGGTATCCCGATGACGAGCTGTGGCTCTTGATGGGGACGGACATGTTCCTCACCCTTCAGGCCTGGCACGCGCCGGAGGAGATCCTCTCCCTGGCGGGCATCGCGGCCTTTGGCCGGACAGAGGCGGACACGGAGGAGCTGTTCGCCCCCCAGCGGGATTATCTTTACAAGACCTATCCCCAGGCCCGCATCTTTACCCTGACCATTCCGGGAGTGGTGGATGTCTCCTCCACGGAGCTGCGGGAGCAGCTGGCCAAGGGCGGCGGCGGACACCTGCTGCCTCCCGCGGTCTACGGCTACATCCTGCGCAACGGACTGTACGGCACCCACGCGGATCTGAAGCACCTGCCCTTTTCCCAGCTGCGGCCGGTGGCGCTCAGCTATCTCAAGTACCAGCGCATCCCACACGTGCTGGGTACGGAGCAGGAGGCCATCCGCCTGGCGGAGCGGTATGGCGCCGATGTGGAAAAGGCCCGGGTGGCGGCGCTGCTCCACGACTGCACGAAAAAACTGAACATGGAGCAGCAGTTGGAGCTGTGCCGCCGGTACGGCATCGAGCTGGACGAGCTGGAGCAAAAAGCCCTGAAGCTGCTCCACGCCAAGACCGGTGCCGCCGTGGCCCGGGACGTGTTCGGCGTGGATGAGGACATTTACAGCGCCATCTGGTGGCACACCACCGGCCACGGGGACATGACGCTGCTGGAAAAAATCATTTATCTGGCGGATTATATTGAGCCTTCCCGGAATTTTCCGGGCGTGGACAAGCTCCGTCGGGCATGCTATAAAGACCTGGACGAGGGCCTGCTCCTGGGCCTGGAAATGACCATCCAGGAAATGACGGATATGGGAAACCCGGTGCACCGCGCCACCATCGAGGCACGGGACGCCTTGAGACGATAAGAAGGATAACGCAATGTGGGATAAACATAAAGAAGGAAAGCGCGTGGCGGGGAGCCGGGCGGAGAAAAAACCGAAAAAACCCAGCCGCCTGACCCGCCAGCAGAAGGTCCTCATCACCGTGGCCGTGGTGCTTGCCATTGCGCTGGCGGTGGTGGTGGCCTGCCAGCGTTTGTTCGTGGAGCCGGAGCTCATCAGCCGGGAAGAGAACCCTGAAAAGGAAGCCATCGACTACGGCGAGGGCACCCAGCCCCGGGCTGACGGCCAGCGGAAAAGCGATAACTGGTACACAGTCCTCATTCTGGGCCGGGATACCGGAGGCGGCGGCAACACGGACACTATCCTGCTGGCCAGCTATGACGTGACCAACCAGAAGGCCACGGTCATGTCCATCCCCCGGGACACCATGGTGAACGTGTCCTGGGACATCAAGCGCATCAATTCCGTCTATAATATGAACGGGCAGGGCGAAAAGGGCATCACCGCCCTGTACAAGGAGATCGCCCAGCTGGTGGGCTTTGAGCCGGACTTCCAGGTGGTGGTGGAATGGGACGCCGTGGGCGAGATCGTGGACGCCATGGGCGGCGTGTGGTTCGATGTTCCCCGGAATATGAATTATGACGATCCCTACCAGGACCTGCACATCCACCAGGAGAAGGGCTACCGCCTCCTGACCGGTGACGACGCCATGCAGGTCATCCGCTACCGCCACGACAACAATATGAGCTACGGCTATCCCGACGGCGACCTGGGCCGCATCAAGACCCAGCAGGCGTTTTTGAAGGCTGTGGTGGAACAGCTGCTCCAGGTGAAGAACATCGCCAAGATCAACCAGTTCGCCAAGGTGTTCCAGAACAATGTGGAGACCGACCTGAGCTTCAGCAACATCTGCTGGTTGGGCCAGCAGGCTGTTCTGGGCGGGTTGAAGGTGGAGGATGTGACATTTGTCACCATGCCCAACACGCCGGTGTCCTGCTGGAGCCGCACTTACCAGAACATGCAGTCCTATGTGGTGCCCAATGCCCGGGAGCTGCTGGAGCTGGTGAATAACGAGCTCAGCCCCTTTGCGGAGACCTTTACCCTCAGTGACCTGGACATCATGTCCGTCAACGCCGACGGCTCCGTCAGTTCCACCACCGGCCATGTGGAGGACAGCCGGGCGGCTCTGCCGCCGGTAAAGCCCGAGCAGGCCCCGGAGGAGCCGGAGGAGAATGACGAGGAGCCGCTGGTGGATGAAAACGGCAATGTACTGGACCCGGAGACCGGAGAGATCATTGTCGTGGGCCCTGATCCGGAAACGGATACTGGCTCTGAAGGCTCCGGCTCGCCGCAGACGCCGCCGCAGACCACACCCACGCCTCCGGCGGAGACCACACCGGAGACTCCCACGGCCCCGCCGGTAGAGCCGGAGCCTCCCGCCTCCCAGCCGGAACCTGAACCCACGCCGGAGACACCGGCGGAACCCGCCACAGAGGAGCCGGGCTTTGCCATCATCGACCCGGCCCCCGAAGGATAAGAAAGGATGGAATGTATGACACCGAAAGAACTGGCCATTATTGCCGCCAAGGCCCTGGACGAGAAGAAGGGCAAGGAGATCTCCGCCATCCAGGTGACGGAGCAGACCACCCTGGCGGACTACTTCGTATTTGCCACCGGCAGCTCCAACACCCAGATCAACGCCCTGTGCGGCGCCGTGGAAAAGGCCATGGCGGAGCAGGCGGGAGAAGACCCCCTCCGCCGGGAAGGCTACCGGGACGGCACCTGGGTCCTGCTGGACTACGGCTGCGTGGTGGTCCACGTGTTTTCCCCCGAGGCCCGGGAGTTCTACTCCCTGGAGCGGCTGTGGAGCGACGGCACGCCGCTGGACCTCAGCGACGTGCTGACGAAGGACTGAGCTTTGCCTGTAATCTTTTGTCACCACTTTGCAACTGAAAAGTAGTAGACATAACATCAAAACCACTCCTATACTGTTTACAAAAACAGGGTAGGGGTGGTTTTTTATGAGAAAACAACAGATGCTGGCCGCCGCGCTTGTGACGGCTTTTCTTCTGACGGCCTGTGGTGCCCGAACGGAACAAACGCCCGCTCCGGCGCCGGCAGAGCCGGAGGAGATGCCGGCCTCGGAAGAGCTCCAGGCCTCCGGGGAAGCGCCCCGGGACATGCTGCCTGACCTGGATGTCTCCGCTTTGAAAGACACCATGCCGGAGACGGATTATGAGGCCTTCACAGCCTATCTTCCGGTCCTGCGGGGAGAGCAGACCTTCCGCTGGGTGGCCGGACCCTATGACGGCTACCCCGATTACAACTGGGAGCCCTTTGACGCCGACATGACGGCGGTGCGCGACCAACTCTGGCGCGGATTTGAGCAGGAGCCGCCGGAGACACTGGCTCTGGATCGCTTGGCGGTGCAGGACATCGACGGGGACGGCACGGCAGAGCTGGTGCTGCTGTTCCAAGACGGGGCCTATAATTATCTGGTGCTCCACCGGGAGGAGGACGCCGTCTACGGCACGCGGCTCTATGTGCGGTGGTTTGAGGGGCTCCAGAAAAACGGCGTGTACATCGGCGCCGCCGGGGCGGGCGACAGCACCTATCTGCGGATGGCTTTCCGGAACGGCCGTTTTGAGCAGGAGGAGCTGGCCCACCGTTTGGAGTGGGGCACTGGGTACAATTACGCGCTGGGCGGCGAAGAAGTGACGAAAGCGGCGTTTGACGCCTGGTACGCGGAAACCATGGTGGGGGACGTCACCTGGTATGCCCCCGGCGGCGCCGTTATCCCGGAGAATCTATAACGCCTGTTGAAAAAGCGGAAGAATTTCCGCTTTTTCCTTGACAAACACCCAAAAGCCTCATAAAATAAAACCCGTTAGCGACTTTGATGGGAAGAAAGCCCGGGTATCCCACCCAAAGAGAGCCGGCGGCTGGTGTGAGCCGGTGGGGGAGCCTGCGGTATACTGGTCCCGGAGTCTTTTGCCTGAACGTTGAGTAGGGCGAAACGGCTGGCCCCGTTACAGGCCCCCAAGGGCTGTCCGGCGGACAGCTGAAACAGGGTGGTACCGCGTTTTCAACGCCCCTGACCGAGATTGGTCAGGGGCGTTTTCATTTTGAAAATCACATCCGAAAGGGAGAAAAATATGAAGTACGATTTTAACGCCATTGAGAAAAAGTGGCAGCAGAAGTGGCTGGAGGAAAAGCCCTTCACTGCCGTCACCGGGGACACCACCCGGCCCAAGTTTTTTGGCCTGATCGAGTTCCCGTATCCCTCCGGCCAGGGCCTCCACGTGGGCCATGCCCGGCCCTTCACCGCCATGGACATCATCTGCCGCAAAAAGCGGATGCAGGGCTACAACGTCTTGTTCCCCATTGGCTACGACGCCTTCGGCCTGCCTACGGAGAACTATGCCGTTCAGCACCACATCCACCCCGCCAAGGTCACCCACGACAATGTGGAGAACTTCCGCAAGCAGCTGCACATGCTGGGCTACTCCTTTGACTGGGACCGGGAGGTAAACACCACCGACCCCAGCTATTACAAGTGGACCCAGTGGATCTTCCTGCAGATGTTCAAAAAGGGCCTGGCCTACAAGGCCTCCATGCCTGTGAACTGGTGCACCCGCTGCAAGATCGTCCTGGCCAATGAAGAAGTTGTGGAGGGCGTGTGCGAGCGCTGCGGCGGCGAGGTCATCCGCAAGGAAAAGAGCCAGTGGATGCTGGCCATCACCAAGTATGCCGACCGCCTCATCGACGATCTGGACGATGTGGATTTCATCAACCGCGTTAAGATCCAGCAGCGCAACTGGATCGGCCGCAGCGAAGGTACCGAGGTGGACTTCACCGCCACCAACGGCGATAAGCTGACGGTCTACACCACCCGCTGCGATACCCTGTTCGGCGTGACCTACATGGTCATCTCTCCCGAGCATCCCTTCCTGGACCAGTGGAAGGACCAGATCCAAAACTGGGACGAGGTGGCCGCTTACCGGGAGGAGGCCGCCCACAAGTCCGACTTTGAGCGGGGCGAGCTGAACAAGGAAAAGACCGGCGTCCGCCTGGAGGGCATCGAGGCCGTCAACCCCGCCAGCGGCAAGCATGTGCCCCTGTTCGTCTCCGACTACGTGCTGATGGGCTACGGCACCGGCATCGTCATGGGCGTGCCCGGCCACGACCAGCGCGACTGGGAGTTTGCCACCAAGTTCGGCCTGCCCATCATCGAGGTGGTCAAGGGCGGCGACATCACCAAGGAGGCCTTCACCCTGAAGGATGACACCGGCATCATGGTGAACTCCGGCTTCCTGGACGGCATGACTGTCCGCGAGGCGATCCCCGCCATGAAGAAGTGGGTCACGGAGCAGGGCATCGGCCATCCCAAGACCAACTTCAAGCTCCGTGACTGGGTGTTCAGCCGCCAGCGGTACTGGGGCGAGCCCATCCCCCTGGTGAACTGCCCCAAGTGCGGCTGGGTGCCTCTGCCGGAGGACCAGCTGCCCCTGCTGCTGCCGGAGGTGGAGAGCTACGAGGTCACCGACACCGGCGAATCCCCCCTGGCCAAGATGACCGACTGGGTGAACACCACCTGCCCCCAGTGCGGTGGCCCCGCCCAGCGGGAAACGGACACCATGCCCCAGTGGGCCGGCTCCAGCTGGTACTTCCTGCGGTATATGGACCCCCACAACGACAAGGCCCTGGCCTCCAAGGAGGCTCTGGACTACTGGTCTCCCGTGGACTGGTACAACGGCGGCATGGAGCACACCACACTGCACCTGCTGTACTCCCGCTTCTGGCACAAGTTCCTGTATGACATCGGCGTGGTGCCCACCAAGGAGCCCTACGCCAAGCGCACCAGCCACGGCATG
The DNA here is from genome assembly GCA_004558115.1 of Clostridiales bacterium. Classification (GTDB taxonomy): domain Bacteria; phylum Bacillota; class Clostridia; order Oscillospirales; family Oscillospiraceae; genus Oscillibacter. The sequence continues at coordinate 75,387 of SFDT01000002.1, forward strand.
ATCCTGGGCGAGGGCGGCGAAAAGATGTCCAAGTCTCGCGGCAACGTGGTGAATCCCAACGACATCGTGGCCCAGTACGGCGCCGACACCATGCGCCTGTATATCATGTTCGTGGGCGATTTCGAGCAGGCGGCCACCTGGTCCACTGACGCTGTCAAGGGCTCCAAGCGCTTCCTGGACCGTGTGTGGAACCTGGCGGAAAACGCCAAGGAGAGCTATGAGGTGAGCCCCGCCAACGAGGCTATCATTCACAAGACCATCAAGAAGGTCACGGACGATATCGACAACCTGAAGATGAACACCGCCATCGCCGCCATGATGACCATGGTGAACGAGATGTCCGCCAACGGTGTCACCCGGGGCGATATGAAGGACCTGATCCTGCTGCTGAATCCCTTCGCGCCCCACATCACCGAGGAGCTGTGGGAGAACCTGGGCTTTGCCGCCCAGACCGGCAAGATGTGCTGCCAGGCGGAGTGGCCTGTATACGACGCCAGCAAGACCGTGGCTTCCACCGTCAACATGGCCGTCCAGGTCAACGGCAAGCTGAAGGGCACCATCACCGTCCCCGCCGACAGCGAGGAGGCCGCCGTGCTGGAAGCCGCCAAAGCTGTGGACAAGGTGGCCAAGGCCGTGGAGGGCATGCAGGTGGTCAAGACCATCCTGGTGAAGAACCGCCTGGTGAACCTGATCGTAAAGCCCCAGTAAGCGTTCGCGCCAAGTGGCGCGTACAAGCGTTTTTGCCGCAGGCAAAAACCTTGAACCGGGCGGGCTTTGCCTGCCCGGTTGCGTCAAATGCGGGGTCCCCGCAAAATCGGGAGATTTTGTGGGGTGCCAAGAACCGCCTGGTGAACCTGATCGTAAAGCCCCAGTGAGTTGAAATTGTCCTCTTACAGCGGAATTTTCCACAGATATCTGAATTTTGTGGAAAACAGAATCTGCGGATTTTTCATAAAATCCTTGACAACTCCCCAAAAGGTCCGTATAATAGCTTTGTTAACGCCATAGATTATGGCCCTTAAAGTATCCTGGATTGAGCCGGATACCTCGGAGGGAGGGAAATATAGATGTCTGAAATTCATGTGAAGGACGGCGAGTCCATCGACAGCGCACTGAAGCGTTTTAAGCGTAGCTGCGCCAAGGCTGGCGTCATTGCCGAGGTCCGCAAGAGAGAGCATTATGAAAGCCCCAGCG
>SFDT01000035.1 GCA_004558115.1 Clostridiales bacterium
AGTGATCAAGGGATCCAGGCCAGAATCCGCCCTGTTTTCCAGCGCCATTCTTGACTTTGTCGAAAAACGCTTACACAAAATTTTACGTCGGGCCGGTAAGGAGGATACGCCTTATTCTCCCCGCAGCCGTTTTCGCACAGCGCGGAACGGCTCGGGCAGCTCCTCGGGAGACATCTCTCTCACCACTTCGGTCGTACCGGCCTTTTGGGCGGTTTCATAGTACCACCGCTTGAAATCCAGCGTTTCCAGTGTCTGCTGCAGTTCCGCCATCTGGCGGCGGACTGCTTCCTGCTGCTGAATGATGAGTGCCAGGCGGTCATCGATGGTGGCGTCGCCCTGCATGGCCATATGTATGAAATTCCGGATGTCCTTCAGCGGCATCCCGGTCTTTTTCAGACATCCAATGATCTGAAGCCATTCGTGGTCCGTGTCCTTGAACATCCGCATCCCGCTGCTGGAGCGATCCACAAAAGGCAGCAGGCCCTCCTGGTCGTAATATCGCAATGCCGACGCGGAAATGCCCAGGCGCTTTGCCATCTCACCGACTGTGTAGACCATACGCTTTCCCTCGTTTCAAAAAAGTACTTGACTTCAAGTTGACTTGAACTTGTAGAATCTGCTTGAACAAGAACAGTGTACCAAAAAGAAAAACCAAACTCAATGAGGTGTGCGTATGGAATATGTTATTTTGAACAACGGCGTGAAAATGCCGCAGTTAGGCTATGGGGTTTACCAGGTGACCAGGGAGGAATGTGAGCGCTGCGTGGCCGACGCGCTGCGGGTGGGGTACCGGCTGATCGATACGGCACAGTCCTATTTCAACGAGGAAGAAGTGGGCAATGCCATTGCGAAAAGCGGGATCCCCCGGGAGGAGGTCTTTTTGACCACTAAAGTTTGGATCGAGCATTACGGTTACGAGGAATGCCGTGCTTCCGTGCTGGAGTCCATGGAGCGACTGCGGGTGGACTATCTGGACCTCTGCCTGCTCCACCAGCCTTTCAGCGATGTATATGGTGCTTACCGGGCCCTGGAGGACCTGTATGACGAGGGCAGGCTCCGTGCCATTGGTATTTCCAACTTCTATGCGGACCGCATGGTGGACCTGGCCTCCTTCGCCCGCGTGAAGCCAGCGGTCAACCAGGTGGAGCTCCATCCCCGCAACCAGCAGACCGAGAGCAAGGTCTGGCATGACAAGTACGGTGTGCAGATGGAAGCATGGGCGCCCTTCGGCGAGGGGCGGGGCGATATGTTCGCCTTGCCGGAACTAGAAGCCATCGGCAAAAAACATGGAAAGACGGTGGCCCAGGTCATTCTCCGCTGGCATTTGCAGCGGGGGATCGTCGCCATTCCCAAGTCCACGCACATCGAACGCATGGAAGAAAACTTTCAGGTGTTTGATTTTGTGCTGGATGAGACGGATATGGCGGCCGTCGCGGCGCTCGACAAGAAGCAGAGTGCCTTCTTCTCCCATACCGATCCCAATATGGTAGAATGGTTCGTAAAGATGGTGGAGGAACGCAAACAGCAGAAGAATTGCAGGCAGGAGACAAAAAACTGGTAAAGGAGCAGAAACCATGGGCAAGAACGTTTTGATTTTATCCGGCAGTCCCAGAAAGAATGGAAATTCCGATATGCTCTGCGACGCATTCATGAAAGGCGCCCTGGAAGCAGGGCATCAGGTGGAAAAGATCCGCGTGGCGGAGAAGAACATCGGCTTTTGCCGCGGCTGCTACGGCTGCAAAAGCGGCACCTGTGTGCTCAAGGACGATATGGCGGAAGTCCTGCAAAAGATGATCGACGCGGATGTGATCGTACTGGCAAACCCTGTATACTTTTATTCCATCGACGCCCAGCTCAAAGCCCTGATCGACCGCACCGTTGCCCGCTGGCTGGAAGTGAAGGACAAGGCCTTTTATTACATCATGACCGCTGCCGACGGCGAAAGAGCTTCCATGGAGACTGCGCTGGCCTGCTTCCGGGGCTATGCTGACTGCGTGGAGGGAGCGAAGGAAATGGGTGTGATTTACGGCACCGGAGTCTATGAGAAAGGGGAGGTCAAAGGGACCCGCGCCATGGCGGAAGCCTACGAAATGGGAAAGTCTGTGTCCTGACGAAAAATACCGGATCTGCACGATGCCTCCTTATCAAAGGACACCCTCTGTGGTATGATAGACAAAATGCCCTGGGAGGTATGAGATGCTGAAAAGTCTGTTTTCACTGTTTGACCGGGTCGTGGTGTTCGACACGGAGACCACCGGCCTGGAATTTGGCCGGGACGAGATCATCGAACTGGGAGCCGTCAGCGTGACAGCGGCGGGGGAGGCGGATTGCCTGGATACCTTGATCCGTCTGTCACCGGGAAAACGCCTGCCGCCGTTCATCACAAACCTGACAGGCATCACGCCGGAGCAGCTGGAGCGGGAAGGCGTGGACAAGGGCGCGGCCTGCGGCGCCTTCTGCCGCCTTTTGGAAGGAGCGGAACGGCCGCTCTTGGTGGCCTACAACGCCCAATTCGACCTGAATTTTCTCTACTATTTTCTGCGCCCCTTCGGAAAGGCGGAGGTGCTGCGCCTTCCCCGGTTCCTGGATGCCCTCACGGTATACCGGGACCGGCGGGATTACCCCCACAAGCTGGAAAATGCCATCGAGGCCTATGGCCTGGGACAGACGGCTGTGAACAGCCACCGGGCCGTGGACGATGCCCGGGCAACGGTCCAGCTGCTGGAAGCCATGGCCGCGGAGCGGGATGACCTGGCGTCCTATTTGGACCTGTTTGGTTACTCCCCCAAATACGGCGTCTCCGGCCGGCGCATTGCCTCTGTTACATACCGGCCCCAGTCTTTTTACCGGACGGTTCCTTTGTATCAGCAAGGAGAAACTGTGACGAAACTGTGAATTTTTGAAAAAACCCTTGAAATATGACAAGTTGTCATGTATGCTATGTGACAACTTGTCATATTATTTTTTGCAGCCGCGAAAAAAGTCCTTGACCTTCCAGCAGGTGGAAGTGATAGGTTTTTCCCGGAACGTGAAGAAAACGGGGCGGCTGTTTCGTATCAGGAGGGAAAGGATATGCCGCGCAGTACATTTTGCCGTCTGGCCCCTGAAAAGCAGGAGCGGCTGCTGGAGGCCGCCACACGGGAATTTTCCCGCCGCTCTTTCGCCGAGGCGTCCATCAACCAGATCATTAAGGACGCCGGTATCCCACGGGGCAGCTTTTACATGTATTTCGACGATAAGGAGGACCTGTTCTGCTACGTCATGAGCGGCTATGTGGACCAGCTTTTGATGGTGGTGCGGGAGAGCGTGCTCCGGGCCGGCGGCGACCTGTTTCAGGGGATGCTGGACCTGTACGATTTCCTGCTGCGGCAGGGGCGGGGCCAGGAGCCCGGCGACATGGGTGCCATGGCGGCCATTCTGGCCTGCAACAGCGGCTTACAGAAAAATATGCTGCTGGGGCTGCTGGACCGGGAGGCCGTTCTGGACGGCCTGGGGGATGCGGTGGACCAGGATATGCTGGACCTGCGCCATGACCGGGACCTGGGGGACATCCTGGCGGCGGTGCTGACGGTGGCGGGCCCCTTGCTTTACAGCGGTTTGCAGGGAGACAGCCAGGGCACTGTCCGGGAGCGGCTGGAAAATGTGCTCATGCTGATGAAACACGGCATGGCCCGGGATAAAGGAACTTTGGAGGAACGAAAGTGAAAGGGAGCAGTGATATGGAAGAAAAGCATATGCAGGCGGAGCGTTTGCCCGAGGCGGCAAAACCTGAAAAAAAGAAACGGCTGCCGGGGCCCGGCGGCAAAAAGAAATACAAGCGGCTGATTTCGGTGACGGCGGTATTGCTGGCCGCGGTCCTGCTGGGCAGCCAGGTGTGGAAGCTGAAAAGCGGGGCAGCGCCCCAGACGGTGCCCTATGAGGCGGAGCCGGTACAGCAGCGGGACCTGGGCGTCACCGTTACCGGCAGCGCCACATTGGAGCCGGCGGACGCCTACCAGGTGGGGACGCTGGTATCCGGCACCATTCTGTCGGCGCCCTTTGAGGAGGACCAGCAGGTGGAAAAGGACACCCTGCTGTACACCCTGGACAGCGGCAGCGCCCAGGACTCCGTGGCCCGGGCCAATATCTCCGTGGAGCAGGCCCGGCTGAGCTACCAGCAGGCCCTGGAGGCACAAACCCCCACGGCGCCCATCTCCGGCATTTTGAACGAGGTCTATGTGCACGACGGGGACAGCGTTTCCGCCGGCACGGCCCTGGCCAAGATCGTGGCCAGCACAGACCTGACCATCGACTTTTTGTTTACCTACGCCTCTCCGGACCAGTTTTACGCCGGACAGCCGGCCACGGTGTTCATCGGGGACTTTGACGGCACCGTACAGGGCACGGTGGTCTCCGTGTCCGACAATACCTCCGTCACCGCCAACGGCAAGCAGTCCTGCACCGTGCGGGTGAAGCTGCCCAACCCCGGCATCGTGTCTGACAGCTTCACCGCCTCCGCCGTCATCGGCAGCTATACCAGCTACGGCAACGCCCCCATTTCCATGGCGGCCTCCGCCGTGGTATATGCCTCCGGCTCCGGTACGGTCTCCGGCTTTTCCAAGCTTGCCGGCAGCACCGTGACCAAGGGAGAGCAGCTGTGCACCGTGGACTCTGAGTCCATCCGCAGCCAGCTGGCCACGGCGAAGCTCACTGTGGAGTCCGCCCAGCTGTCCGCCGGGACCGCCGCCTCCGCCGTGGATGACTATACCATCCGTTCTCCCATCGCCGGCACGGTCATTGAGAAAAACTGCAAGGCCGGTGACAAGGTGGACGGCGCCAGCTCCGGCACGCTGGCGGTGATCTACGACCTGAGCTATCTGAAAATGGAGATGAACGTCAACGAGCTGGACATCGGCAAGGTCCGCCCGGGCCAGATAGTGGAGATCACGGCGGCGGCCCTGCCGGGCCAGACCTTTACCGGAACCGTGGAGCGGGTCAGCGTCAACGGCACCACCACCAGCGGCTTCACCACCTATCCGGTGACCATCGTGCTGGAGGAGTACGGAGACCTGAAACCCGGCATGAACGTCTCCGCCACCATCCTGGGCGATACGGCGAAGCATGTGCTGGCTGTGCCAGTGGCCGCCGTGAACCGGGGCAATACGGTGCTGGTGGCCGGGGCGGGCGCCCTGGGCGAGGACGGCACCACGGTGGTGGATCTTTCCAAAGCGGAAGAACGTCCGGTGACTTTGGGCCGCAGCGACGCGGAATATATTGAGATCACCGAGGGACTGACGGCGGGAGACACCGTGTTGGTGCCCGCCCAGCCGGCGGAGACGGAGGGCTGAGGAGCTTGGAGCATCTCATTGAATTAAAGGATGTCTATAAGATCTACCCCATGGGCAGCGAGGATGTTCACGCGCTGGACGGCGTCAGCCTCACCATTGACCGGGGGGAATTCGTGGCCATCGTGGGCCAGTCCGGCTCCGGCAAGTCCACGGCTATGAACATCATCGGCTGCCTGGATGTGCCCACCTCCGGCACCTACCATCTGGGCGGCGTGGATGTGTCCACCATGAACGACGACCAGCAGGCGGAGATCCGCAACAAAATGCTGGGCTTCATTTTCCAGCAGTACAACCTCATCCCCAAGCTGACGGTGCTGGAAAACGTGGAGCTGCCGCTGCTGTACGCCGGCATGGACGCCGGGGAGCGCCGGGAGCGGGCGCGCAAGGCGCTGGAGCGGGTGGGCCTGGCGGACAAGGAAAAGCATCTGCCCAATCAGCTTTCCGGCGGCCAGCAGCAGCGGGTGTCCATTGCCCGTGCCCTGGCGGGAGAGCCGTCGGTCATCCTGGCCGACGAGCCCACCGGCGCGCTGGATTCCCGCACAGGCCGGGAGGTGCTGGGCTTTTTGCAGAAGCTCAACGCCGAGGGAGACACCGTGGTCCTCATTACCCACGACAATTCCATCGCCGTGAAGGCCAAGCGCATCGTTCGCCTGCAGGACGGCAGGGTCATTTACGACGGCGATGCCAAAGACCCCCGGGCCGTGGTCCGGCCGGAGGAGAGCGGAGAGGAGGCGGGAGCATGAATGTGACCCAGTCCTTCAAACTGGCCATCAAGTCCTTGCGGACCAGCAAAATGCGCGCATTCCTCACCATGCTGGGCATCATCATCGGCGTGGCGGCGGTCATTATCATCATCTCCCTGGGCAACGGCCTCACCGGCATGGTGGAACAGCAGGTGGAAAAGGTGGGCGTGAACCAAATTTATGCGTACACCTGGGGCATGGGCGACGGCACCACCAAGAATATCACGCCGGAGGAGATGTATGCCTTCATCGGCGCCCACCCGGACCTGTTTGACGGCATCACCCCCTGGGTCAGCGGCGGCCAGGGGATCCGCTGCGGCAGCGAGGAGTACGAGAAGACTGGGATCTACGGCGTCAGCGAGGCCATGTACCGCCCCCAGACCGGCACCACCCTGGACGGCGACACCCTGGCCAGGGGACGGTACCTGCAATATGTGGATGTGATCAACCGGCAGAATGTCTGCGTCATCGGCGCGTATCTGGAGCAGGAGGCTTTCCGGGGAGATGCCCTGGGCAAGACCCTCTCCATCGGCGGTATTCCCTATACCGTGGTAGGCGTACTGGAGCAAAACAGCGATACCATGTCCGAGGGCGGCGGAGATGACCGGGTCTATATTCCCTATGAAAACGCCATGCAGCTCAGCGGAAGCCGCTTTGTTTCCCTTTACCAAATTACTGCTGCCTCCCGGGACACGGTCATGGAGGCCCAGGCGCTGCTTCTGGATTTTCTCCAGACCTTCTATCAGGACGAAACCGGAGAGCACATCTACGATTACTATTACGTCCAGTCTATGCTGGACCAGGTGAATCAGATCAACGCCATGATGGGCATTGCCATGATGGTGCTCATCGCCATCGCGGCCATCTCCCTGCTGGTGGGCGGCATCGGCATCATGAACATCATGCTGGTGTCCGTCACGGAGCGGACACGGGAGATCGGCATCCGCAAATCCCTGGGGGCTAAGCGGAAGGATATCCGCCGCCAGTTTATCATTGAGGCGGGCACTACCTCCGCCCTGGGCGGCTTCGCGGGCATTTTGCTGGGCTGTCTGGTGGCCATGGGCATCGGCTCCCTGTTCGGGGGGATACTGGTGCAGTCGCTGGGCGCCAGCGGCATCACCTTCAATGCAACGCCTACTTTAAGCGCGGTGCTGGTGAGCTTCGGCGTCAGCGTGGGCATCGGTGTGCTGTTCGGCTATCTGCCCGCCAACAAGGCGGCTAAGCTGAACCCCATCGACGCTCTGCGGTATGAATGAGGAAAGAGCCGGCATCCCGGCTCTTTCTTTCTGAAAAAATTTTTCTTCTTCCAAACTTTTTCCCACCCTGCTTCGTCTATCAGGCAGAACGAACAGAAAGGACCTTGCGTGTATGTCTCATATCCGGGAAAGTACATTGACGGCATATCTTGTGGAAGACCAGGCACGGTTTTACCGTTTGGCGTACAGCTATCTGCATAACAGGGAAGAGGCTTTGGACGCGGTACAGACCGCCGTCTGCAAAGCACTGGAAAAACAGGATGGGCTGCGGGACGCCGGCGCCATACGGACCTGGTTTACCCGCATTCTGGTCAACGCGTGCATGGACCAGCTGCGGCAGCGCAAACGGGTGACGCTGGTGCCGCCGGAGGCGCTGGACGCCGGCAGCTATGAAGACCCGCTGCCGGAGGACGGCTCCCTGGCCCGCCGGGTGGACGCCCTGCCGCCGGAGGTGGCTACCATTGTGAAGCTGCGGTTTTACGAGGACCTGTCTTTGAAGGAGATCAGCCAGATCGTGGACTGCCCGCTAAGCACTGTGAAGACCCGACTATACACCGGCTTGAAAAAGCTGCGTATCGCTGTGGAAGGAGGAGTATGATGAAAGAGTTCAAGGAAGCAAGAGAGAATTATGAGTCCATCCCCATTCCGGAGGAGCTGGGCCAGCGGGTCCGGGCGGGCATCCGCCAGGGCCGGAAAAACCGCCGCAGCCGCTATGTGCGGCGGACCCTGGGCACCGCGGCCGCCTGCTTCGCGGTGGTGTTCGGCGCGCTGAACCTCAGCCCCGCCGTGGCGGCCGCCGCCGCTGATGTGCCGGTGCTGGGCGGCCTTTTCCAGGTGCTGACAGTCCGCGATTTCACGGACGCCGACAGTGACCGCACCGTGGAGGTGGAGCAGCCCGCCGTCACCGGCAGCGACTATGCCGATGCGGTCAGTGCCCGCATCCGGGAAAAGGTGGATGAAAAAATCGCCGAGGGCGAGCAGATCATCGCGGATTACAAGGAGGCCTACTTTGCCACCGGCGGTACGGAGGAAGACTGGGCGAAGCATGACAACAAGGTCACAGTGACCTACGACATCAAATCCCAGACGGATACCACCGTTTCCTTCGTGGTCAGCAGCGCCGTCAGCATTGCCAGCGCCTATCAGGAGCAGACTTATTACAATCTGGACCTGGCCGCGGGCAGGGAGCTGACCCTTCAGGACCTGCTGGGGGCTGACTGGGTGAAGATCTGCAACGACGCCATCCGCGCCCAGATGGCGGCGGAGGAACCCACTGTGTACTTTGACGAAAGCGCGGGCGGCTTTGCCACTGTGGACGAGACCACCAGCTTTTATATCAATGAAAGCGGAAACCCTGTGGTGGTATTCCCGCCCTACACCGTGGCCATCGGCGCCATGGGCTCCGTGGAGTTTGAGATCGTTTGACAAGAGAAAGACGCCGCCCGACAGGGCGGCGTTTTTCGTTGGGAGGGACCCGTTGCAAACGGAGCGGAGGGGGTGTATGATAGTCCCAATCTGAAATCATGGAGGGACTCTGCTATGAATATTGCCCACAGCATCACAGACCTCATCGGCCATACGCCGCTGCTGGAGCTGGAGCGGTACGGGGAGGCCCATGGCTTGCCCGCCGCCATCCTCGCCAAGCTGGAGCGGGCGAACCCCGCCGGCAGCGCCAAGGACCGTGTGGCGGCCCATATGATCGCCTGCGCCGAGGCGGAGGGACGCCTTTCCCCCGGCGGTACGATTATTGAGCCCACCTCCGGCAATACCGGCATCGGCCTGGCCGCTGTCGGCGCCGCCAAGGGCTATCGGGTCATTCTCACCATGCCGGATACCATGAGTGTGGAGCGGCGGAACCTGATCGCCGCCTATGGCGCCCAGATCGTGCTGACCCCCGGGGCGGAGGGGATGTCCGGCGCCGTGGCCAAGGCGGAGGAACTGCAAAAGGAGATCCCCGGCAGCATCATTGCCGGACAGTTTGAAAACCCCGCCAACCCCGCGGCCCATGAGGCCACCACCGGCCCGGAGATCTGGGCGGATACCGATGGAAAGGTGGATATCTTCGTGGCTGGCGCCGGCACCGGCGGGACCCTCACCGGTACCGGCCGGTATCTGAAGGCGCAAAACCCGGCCATACAGGTGGTGGCGGTAGAGCCGGCCTCCTCGCCGCTGTTGACCAAGGGCCACGCAGGGCCCCACGGTCTCCAGGGCATCGGCGCCAATTTCATCCCCGCCAACCTGGACCGCTCCGTGTTGGATGAGATCATCCCCGTGACGGACGAGGACGCCTACGCCGCCGGCCGGGAGTTGGCCCGGCGGGAGGGCATTCTGGTGGGCATCACCTCCGGCGCCGCCGTGTGGGCGGCGGCAGAGCTTGCCCGGCGTCCGGAAAACCGGGGCAAGGTCATTGTGGCCCTGCTGCCGGACAGCGGCGAGCGGTATCTCTCCACGCCCATGTTCCGGGATTGACGAAAAAGACCAGGACGCGGAACCGAGACCGGTTCCGCGTCCTGGCTTTCTTTTCAAAGCGGGGGATAGAGAACTTATACTAAGTGCGCGGGATTTCAAATTAAAGTTTTTAATTTGAAATCAGTATTACACAATACCCTGGGCCAGCATGGCGTCCACGACCTTCTTGAAGCCGGCGATGTTGGCGCCCACTACCAGGTCGCCCTCCACGCCGCACTCCACGGAGGCGTCGTAGGCGTTGTGGAAGATGTTGGCCATGATCTCCTGGAGCTTGGCGTCCACTTCCTGGAAGGTCCAGGAGTAGCGCATGCTGTTCTGGCTCATCTCCAGCGCGCTGGTGGCCACGCCGCCGGCGTTGGCAGCCTTGGCGGGAGCAAACAGCAAGCCGGCGTCCTGGAACACATGGATGGCCTCGGGGCGGGAGGGCATGTTGGCGCCTTCCGCCACGGCGATGGCGCCGTTTTCCACGATGGTCTTGGCGATGTCGCCGTCGATCTCATTCTGGGTGGCGCAGGGCAGGGCGATGTCGCAGGGAATGGTCCAAATGCCCCGGAAGCCATCGGTGTAGGTGCTGCCGGGCACCCGGTCGGCGTACTCCTTGATACGGCCCCGGTGGCCCAGCTTGATGTCCTTCACCACATCCAGGTCGATACCGTTGGGGTCGTGGATATAGCCGTTGGAGTCGCTCATGGCCACCACCTTGGCGCCCAGCTCTGTCGCCTTCTGGCAGGCGAAAATGGCCACGTTGCCGCTGCCGGAGATGACGACGGTCTTGCCGGCGAAGCTGTCATTGCGCATGCACTTGAGCATTTCCTGGGTCAGGTAGCAAAGGCCGAAGCCGGTGGCCTCGGTGCGGGCCAGGGAGCCGCCGTAGGTCAGGCCCTTGCCGGTGAGGATGCCGGCCTCGTGGGCGTCGCGGATGCGGCGGTACTGGCCGAACAGGTAGCCGATCTCACGGCCGCCCACGCCGATATCGCCGGCGGGAACGTCCACGAACTGGCCGATGTGACGGGACAGCTCCGTCATGAAGCTCTGGCAGAAGCGCATGACCTCGGCGTCGCTCTTGCCCTTGGGGTCGAAGTCGCTGCCGCCCTTGGCGCCGCCGATAGGCAGGCCGGTGAGGCTGTTTTTCAGGATCTGTTCAAAGCCCAGGAACTTCAGAATGGACAGGTTCACAGTGGGATGGAAGCGCAGGCCGCCCTTGTAAGGACCGATGGCGGAGTTGAACTGGACACGGTAGCCGCGGTTCACCTGGACATGCCCCTCATCGTCCACCCAGGGCACGCGGAAGGTCACCACGCGCTCCGGCTCCACAAAGGATTCAATGACACCGTTGGCCTCGTACTCGGGATGCTTATCCACGATCAGGTCCAAGCTCTCCAGAACCTCCAGAACGGCCTGGTGGAACTCCTTCTGATCGGGATCGCGGGTGACGACCTGGGAATAGACCCGCTGCAGGTACTCACTTTTCAACATACACAATTGCCCCTCTTTTTCGCACGGTTTAACGTGCTAAATTTACACCCTTAGAATAGCGGATAATGGGTATTTTGCACAAGATTGAAAATCCCTAAAATCAAAAACCCAAATACAAACGTTTTCCTGCATTTTTTACAAAATAACAGGCACCCATATCTGCTTACGGACATGGATGCCTGTATTTGTTTTTCTGGAAAAAACGCTCAAATGGGGTCCATGGCGGTGCGGAGCCGGTCCGTGACAGCACCCTCGAAGATGCGGGTGGCGTGGCCGTGAAGGGTCTCCAGACCTGCGGCGGACAGCGTGCAGGGCACATTGCCGCCCATGGACAGGTCCATGTCGAAAACGAACTTGACCTCCGGGTCCTGGGGCGCGCTCTGGGCGCTGTTTTTCACCCGGCCGGGACCGGCGTGGATCTTGGCCCGGCAGCTGGAATCCAGCTGGAACAGCAGGTCACTGGCGCAGTTGAGGAAATTTTCCTCGATCACATCCGGCTCATACAAGGGGCCGGCATAAGCGGGCGCGATGAGGTCAGACCATTTGGCGCCTTCAATGCCCAGCTTGGACCGGGAGAAAATATTTACGTACCGAAGGCCCACCCGCTGGAAGTAGGCGGGCTTGTACAGCTTGATGAATGCCGCCAGGGGCTTGTCCAGGTGGCGGGCAAAATCCTCCCAGCCGGTGTAATGGAGAGTGGACAGGGCGATAAAGTCCTTGGTCAGGTTCAGCTTCCACTGGTTGTCAGCGGAGAGAAAATGATAGTTGATGACAGGAGGCTGCTGCTCCACCTTGGGGGCACCGCCGCTGACCAACGTGATCTTGGGAGGCGTCACATCCTGCCGGCGGGCATAGTTGGGAAACTCCGCCCGGATGGCCTCCTGGAAATCGGCAGGCTCCACGGTGTTGATGGTGAGAATGGTGGGGAAACGCAGCTGGCAAATGACCTCATGGGCCGGGGCGTTGCGGTACTGCGTGCGGGGACGACCGGAAAACAGCATGTGGCATGCTCCTTTTCAACTTGATGCCCCTATTGTAGTCCCGCGGCCCGGAAAAGTCAATTCACAGGTAAAAGTGGTGGCAGCCGATGGTCTGGGCATAGGTGCGGTTGGCGTTGATCCACACGCCTTGAGACAGGGCGGGGGCGTAGAAGTACAGGGCATCGCCGATGACCGTTTCCCCGTCCAGGGCCCGGCGGGCGGCCTCCACGGATTGGGCCGTGGGTGTGTCGTACACGGTGCCGTTTTTCACCGGCTCGAACTGAATGCCGTCCACCCGGTCAAAGATAACGCCGGGAATGGTATCCGGAAAGTCCGGACTTTCCACCCGGTTCAGCACCACATTGCCCACGGCGATCTGGCCGTGCAGGCTTTCACCCCGGCTCTCGGCGCTGATGATGCGGCTGAGCCAGTACAGGTCGGCGGCGTCGTGGCTGGCATCCCGGGAGGTGACGGCGGCGCCTCCCAGCCAGGGGTCCCAGGCGGCGCTGCCGCCCAGCAGGTTCATGGTCAGCCGCAGAGGCACATAGGTCCGGCCGCTTTGTACGTATACCTGGCCGTCGTAGGTCTGTCCGTTCACGGTGACGGTATTCTCCTCCGGGTCCGCCGTAAGACGCACATCGTTTGAGATAGCCACGGCTTCCTTTTCGGCGCTGTCCCACCACACGGACCAGCCCCCCAGGGTGTCCAGCAGAGTCCGCAGGGGGATGTAGGTGACGCCGCTTTCCAGTGTGCCCCGCACCGTCAGCAGCTGGCCGTCCACCTGGACAGGTACCGTCCGGGCGGCCCGGGCGGGCAGCACCAGCAGCGCGGCAGCTAAAAGACCGCATAAAATTCCTCGTTTCAAGGGTGATCTTCCTTTCTGTGGTGTTTTCTGCAAAAAATGATACAGGAAGCCAGGGGAAGGAACAACCCTCAAAACCTGGGTGAACCCCCAGTTTTTTCATGGCCCCTTGACAATATCGTAAAACGATATTATATTGGATACAAGATGATATCGTGCTTCGATATTGGAGGAGAGACCATGGCGCGGGAACCGCTGAAAGTCCTGACGGAGAGTATGTTTTACGTCCTGCTGAGCCTGCTTCGGCAGGAGCGGTGCGGCACGGAGATCGTGCAGTTCGTGGATGACACCACGGCGGGCCGGGTGCCCCTGGGGCCCGGGACGCTGTACACCATTTTGGCAAAATTTCAGGAGGAGGGCCTGATCCGGGAGACGGCGGTGGAGGGGCGGAAGCGGACCTACGCCATCACGGATCGGGGCCGGGCGCTGTTCCGGCAGGAGTTGAGCCGCCTGAAGCTATGCGTCGCCGACGGCGACAGGGAGGAGGACAGGGTATGAAAGACCGGAAACGGACCCTGCGGCCACTGGAGCTGTGGAATCCCGGGGCCATCGAGAAGTGGCTGGAGGATGAGGCCGCCAAGGGCTGGCGGCTGGAGGATTGCGGCCGGGTGCTGGCCACCTTCCGGGCCATGGAGCCGGGAATATACCGGGTGCGGCTCCGGCCCCAGCGGCCGGAAACGCCGGAGGCCCGCCGGGAGCGGGGCGAGACCTGCCGGGAGATGGGCTGGGACTGCACTGCCGTCATCACCGGCGACGACGATTATGACTGCGAGGTATTTTACTGCGGCGACCCATCGGCTCCGGAGCTGGACACCGACCCGGTGGCCCGGAGCTGGGCCTGGGAAAAGCCCCTGCGCCGCAGCTGGCGGACGGCCTGGGTGGTGCTGGGGCTTCTGGCGGCATTGCTGGCGGCGCTGCTGCTGGGTGCTCCCCGGCCGGCGCTGGACTTCCTGCTGAATGAAAACCTGTCCTGGCTGCTGTGGCTGTGTTTCCTGGGCGTGGTGATGCTCCGGCGGTTGTGGTATCTCAGGCGGATGCGGCGGCAGCTGGCGGCGGGTCTGGCGCCCGACCCGGGGAATTGGCGGCGGGACCGCCGGTGGCAGCAGACTGTTGTTGTCCTGTTTCTGGTGTGCTGGATGCTGCCGCTGGTCGGCGGTATGCTTCCCCTCTGGGAGGCGGAGCCGGATATCGCCGGCCTGCCCTTCACCGCCCCAGCGGACCTGTTGGAGGGCACGGACAGATCCTACTGGGAATTTGAAACGGACCACTACGTTTGCCGGAGCACGCCCCTGGCTCCGGCCCGCTTCGGTATCCAGTACCGGGGCCAACAGGGTGAGTACGTCCGCAACGCCGCCGACCGCCTGCGGTTCGAATTTCTGGCGAAGGCGCTGTACCGGGAGCGGGAGAAGGCCTTTCGGGAGAATGACCGGCCAGCCGCGGAGACGGCGGTGGAAAACAGCGCCTTTGACCAGGCGGTACTGCTGACCACCGGGGAGGAGCGGCTGTTCCTGGCCCGGTCGGGGAAGGTGGTCTATGCGCTGTGGCTGGACTTCCCGGCGGACCTGACGGACAGCATCGCTGCCGCTGCCGCTGCAATGCGGGAGTAAACAGCCCTGTATGCCTGCCGCCGGAGGAGCTGACCCGTCGGCTCTGGGAACGAAAAAAGGAGACAGCAAACACTGTCTCCTTTTTGATTTTATGCCAGCTTTTCCGCCAGACGTTCCGCAATGGCGTCCAGAAATTCCTCACTGTTGACGGCGTGGGCCTGGAAACCGGGCTCCACCAGGGAAAGGAGGTCGCCGGTCATGACGCCGCTGGAGAGAGTCTCCAAGGAGGCGTCCTCCATGGCCTGGCCGAAGCGAACCAGCTCAGGCAGGCCGTCCAATTCGCCCCGGCGCTTCAAGGCGCCGGACCAGGCGAAAATGGTGGCAATGGGGTTGGTGGAGGTCTTTTCCCCCTTGAGGTAGCGGTAGTAGTGGCGGGTCACGGTGCCGTGGGAGGCCTCGAACTCCATGGTGCCGTCAGGGGACACCAGCACGGAGGTCATCATGGCAAGGCTGCCGAAGGCGGTGGCCACCATGTCGCTCATGACATCGCCGTCATAGTTTTTCAGCGCCCAGATGAAGCCGCCCTTGGAGCGGATGACACGGGCCACGGCGTCGTCGATGAGGGTGTAAAAATACATCAGGCCCAGCTTCTCAAACTCCGCCTTGTAGGTGCTTTCGTATTCTTCCTCAAAAATGCGCTTGAACTCCCCGTCGTACACCTTGGCGATGGTGTCTTTTGTGGAGAACCACAGGTCCTGCTTGCAGTTGATGGCGTACTGGAAGCAGCTGCGGGCAAAGGCCCGGATGCTGGCCTCCGTGTTGTGCTGGGCCTGCCAGACAGCGGGACCCTTGACGGTCTGGACCGTCAGCGTTTTCTCCGCGCCGCTGTCCCCCTTGAAAGTCAGCGTGGCGGTGCCGGGCTCATCGGTGGTCATGTCCACCGCCTTGTACATATCGCCGTAGGCGTGGCGGGCGATGGTGATGGGGGCCTCCCAGGTTTTCACCGCCGGGTGAATAAAGGGCAGCAGGATGGGAGCCCGGAAGGCGGTGCCGTCCAGAATGGCCCGAATGGTGCCGTTGGGAGATTTCCACATCTCCGTCAGCTGGGGATATTCCTCCATCCGCTGCTTGTTGGGGGTGATGGTGGCACATTTGACGGCCACGCCCAGGCGCTTGGTGGCGTTGGCGGCGTCGATGGTCACCTGGTCCCGGGTCTCATTGCGGTGCAGCAGACCCAAATCGTAGTACTCCGTTTTCAGGTCCACAAAGGGTAAGATCAGCTTTTCCTTGATCATGGCCCACAGGACCCGGGTCATCTCGTCGCCGTCCATCTCCACCAGGGGAGTGGTCATTTTGATTTTTTCCATAATAGAGTAACCTCCGGAATTTCAATTATTTTCGCCGCGGCGTGTACGTGGCGAAAATACATTGACTCAGCCGCCTTGGGCGGCGTTCACCAGTGACCGATGTCACTGGTGGGGGGGATCTAAAGGGGGGACGAAGTCCCCTCTTTAGGAGCGATTTGCGTAATAGTTCATGAGACAGCCGTCCAGAATGATCTCCTGCTCGTCAGGGGTCAGCCCCTTCACGTGGAGGGTGATGTCCTCCACGCCGCCGTTTGCCAACAGGACCTTGGCGGGGATGTCCTCACAGCCGCTTTCAATGGCCTGCCGGATGCCGGGAACGAACACGCAGTCCCCTGGCTGGTAGTCAAAGGGCGTATCCTTGTCCAGGGTAAAGGGCAGAATGCCCCAGTTGATGCAGTTGGAGCGGTAGCGCTTCGTGGCGAACTCGTAGCAGATGTTGGCGAAGCCGCCCAGCACCTTCTGGCAGGAGGCTGCCTGCTCCCGGGCGGAGCCGTCGCCGGGCTTATTGGCGAACACGCAGGAGCCGAACTGGGTGCTGCCCAGCAGGGCACCGCCGTCGCCCACCCGGTCCAAAAGGGCTTTCAGTTTTTCCGGTGCCTTGCCGTCCCGGCGCGCAGCCTCCTGGGCCGCCGCGGCCTTGGCCCGGCCCACGTAAGCGGGCTCCCGGCGGGAGAGGGTGAATTCCGACAGCCGCAGGGGATTGGAGCGGTAAGAGGAAGTCTCGCCGGAGGGGATGAGCTCGTCCGTGGTGGTGACGGGGTCGTGGAGCACCGCCGCCAGCTCCACCAGCAGGTTTTCCGCCAGAGGCTCCATCTTGGGCCAGTCGGTGATGTTGGGGCCCATAATGAGGCTTACCTCCGGGTCCGCCTTGCCGAAGCCGTTGTACACCCGGCGGTCGTAAACGCCCTTGTCAAAGTGGTAGTCCAGGTGGACGGGAGCGTAATCGATGTCCGTGGCGGGGGTGATCCTGCCGCCATTCAGGGCGGTGGCGGCGATGGAGCGGGCGTCCATGAGGCACACGCCGGCAAACTGGCCCTCGGCGGGCTTGGAGCCCTCCCGGTTGGGGAAGTTGCGGGTGGTGTGCCGCAGGGAGAGGCCGTTGTTGGCGGGCACGTCACCGGCGCCGAAGCAGGGACCGCAGAAGCTGGGCGGCGGTGGCGCCCACCTTCGTCAGCTCCAGGCTGACGGGAACGCTGGTGGGATACACATCCAGGGCAAAGTAGCCGTTGCCGCAGCTGCCGCCCCGGAGGATATCCGCCGCCTCGGTGATATTGTCGAACAGGCCGCCGGCGCAGCCGGCGATAACGCCCTGGTCCGCCCATACGCCGCCGTCATGGATCTTATCGGTGAGCTTCACATGGGCCTTGGGATAGCGGGCCTGGGCGTCGGCCTCCACCTTGGCCAGGATGTCCGCCGCGTTGTCCAGAAATTCCCGGATGGTCCAGGCGTTGGAGGGATGGAAGGGCAGGGCGATCATGGGCTCCACCTTGCTAAGGTCGATGGTCACCATGCGGTCATAGTAGGCGCACTTGCCGGGATGGAGGGCCTGGAAGGCCTCGGGCCGCTGGTGGGTCCTGTAAAAGGCCTCCGTCACGCCGTCCGTCTCCCAAATGGAGGACAGGCACGTGGTCTCCGTGGTCATGACGTCGATGCCGTTGCGGAAATCGATGGGGAGATTTGCGATGCCGGGACCGGCAAACTCCAGCACCCGGTTGTTGACAAAGCCGCTGGCAAAGGTGGCCTTCACCAGGGCAATGGCCACGTCGTGAGGACCGACGCCTTTTCTCGGCGTGCCGGTGAGGTATACCAGCACCACCTCGGGGTAGTTGATATCCCAGGTGTTTTTCAAAAGCTGCTTGCAAAGCTCCGGGCCGCCCTCGCCCACGGCCATGGTGCCCAGGGCGCCGTAGCGGGTGTGGGAGTCAGAGCCTAAGATCATGTTTCCGCAGCCTGCCATCTGCTCTCTTGCATAAGAGTGGATGACGCTCTGGTTGGCGGGCACGTAGATGCCGCCGTATTTCTTGGCGGCGGACAGGCCGAACACGTGGTCGTCCTCGTTGATGGTGCCGCCCACGGCGCACAGGCTGTTGTGGCAGTTGGTCAGGGCGTAGGGAATGGGAAATTCCCGCATGCCGGAGGCCCGGGCCTGCTGGATGATGCCGACATAGGTGATATCATGGGAGACCATGGCGTCAAAGCGGATCTTCAGGCGGCTGGGGTCGCCGGAGGTGTTGTGGGCCTGGAGGATGCGCCAGGCCATGGTCTGCCTGCGGCCCTCCTCCGGAGAGATAGGCGCGGCCTCACAGGGAACGCCGTCCGCCAGAAATACGCCGCTGGGATGGAGAGTGATCATGTACAGGACCTCCTGTTCCGGAAGCGTCCGGAAATTTCTTGCAAAACAATATAGCACAAATCCGAAAGAATGCAAAGCGGATTTGCAGGAAAAGACACTTTA
Source organism: Clostridiales bacterium (assembly GCA_004558115.1). GTDB lineage: Bacteria > Bacillota > Clostridia > Oscillospirales > Oscillospiraceae > Oscillibacter. The sequence goes on from SFDT01000035.1 coordinate 18,483, forward strand.
GCTTGCAAGTTTGGGATTCTCACCAAGAATCCGCCCGGCCGGGGCCGGGAAGCGGTGACAAATACCAATGGACATCTGTCCGTCTGGCGAAAATACCGGAGCCCCTCCACGGGACTCCGGCCTGGTCAAATTTCATGTTCCACGGTGATCTGGCAGGCCTTCATGGCCGCCAGGGCGTTTTTGTGGCTTTCCGGAGTGGCGCCGGCACAGCAGGAGGCGTCCACGGCGATGTCCGTTTCCGGAAGAAAGGCCTTCAGCAGCAGGGCGTTGGAGATGACACAGATATCGGTGCACAGGCCGACGAGAGTGATTTTTTCCACAGGGGTGCCCTGGTTGATGGCGGAAAGCATCTGAGCCAGGGCGGTGCTGCCGAAGGTGGGCTTGTCCACCGGGGCGAAGCCCGCCGCATATTCCCGCAGCTGGGGGACGATCTCCCAGCCCTCGGTACCCCGGATGCAGTGGGGCACCGGCAGGGCGCGGCCCTCCCGGGTCTCCAGGTAGTTTTCCTCGTGGGTATCCCGGGTGAACAGGATGGTCTCCCCCCGGTCTGCGCCGTCCGCCACCCGGGCGGCCACACGGGGCACGATGTCCACGGCTTCCTGTGTGCCCAGGGCCCCGCTGACAAAATCGTTCTGCATGTCCACAACGATCAAAACATCCATATTTTTTACCTCCAAAATATCGCTTTAAAGAGCTAAAATGCTGGTTTTTCCGCAGATTTCTCGGAAAATCGGTTGACTTTCACAATGTAGTCCGATACTATATGAAATGTCTGCGGTGTAAAGACGGGAGCGGGGGGGGGAAACAGCTGCTGCCTCTATGCCGCGCGTATGAGAAAAAAAGAGGAGAAAACGTGATGATGAAACGCGAAAATTTCCAGTCCCGGCTGGGCTTCCTGCTGGTGAGCGCCGGCTGTGCCATCGGCATCGGCAATGTGTGGAAATTTCCCTATGTGACCGGCGCCAACGGCGGCGGTGTGTTCGTGCTGTTTTACCTGCTGTTCCTCATCACCATGGGCGTGCCCGTGCTGACCATGGAGCTGGCGGTGGGCCGCGCCAGCCGCAAAAGCGCCGTGCAGGGATACCAGGCGCTGGAGCCTGCCGGAAGCCGCTGGCACCTCCACGGCTGGTTCTGCGTGGCGGGCTGCTATCTGCTGATGATGTATTATACCACAGTTTCCGGCTGGATGCTGGGTTATTTCTTTAAATTTGCCGCCGGCACCTTCACGGGGCTCCAGGGAGACGCCATCGACGGCGTGTTCGGCGCCATGCTGGGAAGTCCCGGCGAGATGACCGCCTGGATGGTGCTGACGGTGCTGGCGGGCTTTTTGGTGGTGAGCTTCGGTCTCCAAAAGGGCTTGGAGCGCATTACCAAGGTCATGATGCTGGGCCTGCTGGGCCTCATTTTGGTGCTGGCCGTCCACAGCCTGACTCTGGAGGGAGCCGCCGAGGGCGTGAAGTTCTATTTGCTGCCGGACTTTGGCCGTGCCGTGGAGGCGGGCCTCGGCAGCGTCATTGTAGCCGCCATGAACCAGGCGTTCTTCACCCTGAGCCTGGGCATCGCCGCCATGGAGATCTTCGGCAGCTACATGAGCAAAGAGCACACCCTCACCGGCGAGGCCGTCCGCATCTGTGGTCTGGATACCTTTGTAGCCCTCATGTCCGGTCTCATCATTTTCCCCGCCTGCTTCAGCTACGGCGTGCAGTCGGACCAGGGGCCGTCCCTCATTTTCATGACGCTGCCGAAGGTGTTCGCAAATATGGCCGGCGGCCGCCTGTGGGGCACGCTGTTCTTCCTGTTCATGACGTTTGCCAGTTTTTCCACGGTCATTGCCGTGTTTGAAAACCTCCTGGCCTCCTGCATCGACAATTTCGGCTGGAGCCGGAAGAAGGCCGCCGTGTTCAACTGCGTGTTTATTCTCGCGGCGAGCCTGCCCTGCGTCCTGGGCTATAATGTCTGGAGCGGCTTCCACCCCCTGCCGGGCAAGGACGTGCTGGACACGGAGGATTTCCTTGTCAGCAACCTGCTGCTGCCCATCGGGTCCCTGGTGTACCTGCTGTTCTGCGTGAGCAAATGGGGCTGGGGCTTTGACAAGTATCTGGCGGAGGCCAACACCGGTGAAGGACTGAAAATGTCTCCCCGGCTGAAGCCCTACTTCCAGTTCGTGCTGCCGGTTTTGATTTTGGTGATTTTAGTGGTGGGCCTGCTGCCCAAGGGCTGAATAGTAAAACACGCCTGGCAAAAGCCAGGCGTGTTTTTATGTGTTTGGTGAATTATACTATCAAGTGCAACAGTAGAGGAAAATAAAGAAGTTCATACAGAACCCTGGTAGAATAGAGTTACCACACAACTAAACCACAGGGA
>SFDT01000036.1 GCA_004558115.1 Clostridiales bacterium
CGGGTTGGAAAAGGATGAAAAATCCGCCTGATAAACCTCCAAACCCTTGAAATTACGGGGCTTTTCCGGTTTGTCGTTATTATACCGTAAGGGCACACCCACGCCACCATGCTTGCAGAACTGGGTGCCTCTCCCAAGTATGTGCAGCATCGCCTGGGCCATAAAAATATCCAGGTCACCATGAACATCTATCAGCATCTTACTGATAAGATGTCCGAGGAGGGAGCACGGCTTCTGGACACACTTTGAAAATTTGGTTGGCAAAATGTTGACAAAACGGCAAAAATGCCCGCTTCCTCGTGAAGCGGGCATTTTTAATATGCTTATAAAAGTTCTGAAAAAGATGATTTTTTGTCGTTTTTCCTTACTTCTGGCTCTCGGCAACCGCCACGGCAACAGCGACGGTGGCGCCGACCATGGGGTTGTTGCCCATGCCCAGGAAGCCCATCATTTCCACATGGGCAGGCACGGAGGAAGAGCCGGCGAACTGGGCGTCGGAGTGCATGCGGCCCATGGTGTCGGTCATGCCGTAGCTGGCGGGGCCGGCGGCCATGTTGTCGGGATGCAGGGTGCGGCCGGTGCCGCCGCCGGAGGCAACGGAGAAGTAGCGCTTGCCCTGCTCGATGCACTCTTTCTTATAGGTGCCGGCAACGGGGTGCTGGAAGCGGGTGGGGTTGGTGGAGTTGCCGGTGATGGACACATCCACGCCCTCATGGTGCATGATGGCCACGCCCTCGCGGACATCGTCGGCGCCGTAGCAGCGGACGTTGGCACGCTCGCCCTCGGAGTAGCGGACCTCCCGGACGATGTTCAGCTCGCCGGTGTAATAGTCGAACTGGGTCTGGACGTAGGTAAAGCCGTTGATGCGGGAGATGATCTGGGCGGCGTCCTTGCCCAGGCCGTTCAGGATGACCCGCAGGGGCTCCTCGCGGGCCTTGTTGGCGTTGCGGACGATGCCGATGGCGCCCTCGGCGGCGGCGAAGGACTCGTGGCCGGCCAGGAAGGCGAAGCACTTGGTCTCGTCCCGCAGCAGCATGGCGCCCAGGTTGCCGTGACCCAGGCCCACTTTGCGGTCCTCGGCCACGGAGCCGGGGATGCAGAAGGCCTGGAGGCCGATGCCGATGGCCTCGGCGGCCTCGGCGGCAGAGCTGACGTTCTTCTTCAGCGCGATGGCGGCGCCCACGCAGTAGGCCCAGCAGGCGTTCTCAAAGCAGATGGGCTGGATGCCCTTGACGATGTCGTAGGGGTCGAAGCCGGCGGCCTTGCAGATGTCGCGGCACTCCTCCACACTGGAAATTCCGTACTGGGCCAGGACGGAATTGATCTTGTCGATTCTTCTCTCGTAGCTTTCAAACAGAGCCATTTGTCAATTCCTCCTTTTCTTACTCGTGACGGGGGTCGATGTACTTGACGGCGGCGTCAAACTGGCCGTAGTGGCCCGTGGCCTGTTCCAGGGCCTCGCCCGCGTCCACACCCTTTTTGATGGCGTCCATCATCTTGCCCAGGTTGACGAACTCATAGCCGATGATCTCGTTGTCCTTGTTCAGGGCGACGCGGGTGCAGTAGCCCTCAGCCATCTCCAGATAGCGGGGGCCCTTGGCCTTGGTGGCCATCATGGTGCCCACCTGGCTCCGCAGGCCCTTGCCCAGGTCCTCCAGAGAGGCGCCGATGGGCAGGCCGCCCTCGGAGAACGCGGTCTGGGTGCGGCCGTAGACGATCTGCAAAAACAGCTCCCGCATGGCGGTGTTGATGGCGTCGCACACCAGGTCGGTGTTCAGCGCCTCCAGGATGGTCTTGCCCACCAGGATCTCAGATGCCATGGCGGCGGAGTGGGTCATGCCGGAGCAGCCGATGGTCTCCACCAGGGCCTCCTCGATGACGCCGTCCTTCACGTTCAGGGTCAGCTTGCAGGCGCCCTGCTGGGGAGCGCACCAGCCGATGCCGTGGGTCAGGCCGGAGATGTCCTTGATTTCCTTGGCCTGGACCCACTTGCCCTCCTCGGGGATGGGAGCCGGACCATGGTACGCACCCTTGGCGACGGGGCACATATTCTGCACTTCAGTAGAGTAGATCATGTTTCGTGCTTTCCTTTCCTGTGTTGTATTTTTCCGGAATTTTACCGTTTTCAGGGGGTTCCGGTGTTTTTCCGCCCATTATTATATCGGTAAACGATTACTCTGTCAAGCAGAGGCGAAAATTTCCCATTGCCTGAAATTGCCGCAAATTCTGCCTGTTAAACGGCAAAAAAGCGGCCTCCGCCTTTTGGCGGAGGCCGCTTCCGGGAACAGCAGCGTTTCGGGAGATATTTTACAGGATGTTCATCAGGTTGAAGGCCAGGATCAGGCCGGAGAACACGATGGACACGGTGGAGCACAGCTTGATGAGGATGTTCAGGGAAGGACCGGAGGTATCCTTGAAGGGGTCGCCCACGGTGTCGCCCACGACGGCGGCCTTGTGGCACTCGGAGCCCTTGCCGCCGTGGTGGCCGGACTCGATGTACTTCTTGGCGTTATCCCAGGCGCCGCCGGCGTTGGACATGAACACGGCCATGGCGAAGCCAGTGACGGACACGCCGCCAAGCAGGCCGACCACGCCGGTGGGACCCAGCACCAGGCCGGTGAGGATGGGCACCACGATGGCCAGGATGGCGGGAGCCACCATCTCATGCAGGGCGCCCTTGGTGCAAAGTGCCACGCAGGAGGCGTAATCGGGGTCTGCCTTGTACTCCATGATGCCGGCGATCTCCCGGAACTGGCGGCGGACCTCCACCACGATGGACTGGGCGGCCTTCTGCACGGCGCTCATGGTGAAGGCGGAGAACACGAAGGTCAGCATGGCGCCCACGAACATACCCACCAGAACAGTGGGGCTGGTGAGAGTGAAGTTCAGGGTCTCGGTGGTGTTTTCCTGCACGATGTTGACGTAGGAGACCAGCAGGGCCAGAGCGGTCAGGGATGCGGAGCCGATGGCGAAGCCCTTGCCGGTGGCGGCGGTGGTGTTGCCCAGGGAGTCCAGGGCGTCGGTGCGGTCACGGACGGTCTCGGGCAGGCCGCTCATCTCGGCGATGCCGCCGGCGTTGTCGGCCACAGGGCCGTAAGCGTCGGTGGCCAAGGTGATGCCCAGGGTGGACAGCATGCCGACACCGGCGATGCCGATGCCGTACAGGCCCTGGTTAAAGGCGGCGGTGAAAGCACCGCTGCCATCCACGATGACGGTGGAGCCGCCGGCGGCGAAGTAGCTGACCAGCACGGCCGCGGCCACGATGAGGATGGAGGTGAGGGTGGACTTCAGGCCCAGGGAGATGCCGCCGATGATGATGGTGGCGGAGCCGGTTTCAGAAGCAGCAGCCAGCTCCTGGGTGGGCTTATAGGTATCGGAGGTGTAGTACTCGGTGAAATAGCCGATGGCGCAGCCGCCGATGAGGCCGCAGAGGATGGCCACGTACACGCCCATGTGGCCGTCCAGAATGACGTAGGTCAGGGGCGCGGCCACGATGGCGGCCAGAACAGCGGCGGTATAGGTGCCGGTGCGCAGGCTCTTGAGCAGGGACTCCTGGGTGGCGTCCTCCTTGGTCTTCACCAGGAAGGAGCCGATGATGGAGCAGAGGATACCGGTGACGGCCAGCGCCATAGGCAGCAGCATACCGGCAAAGCCATAGCCGCCCACAGCGCCCAGGGCAAAGGTCGCCAGGATGGAGCCGACGTAGGACTCGTACAGGTCGGCGCCCATGCCGGCCACGTCGCCCACGTTGTCGCCCACGTTGTCAGCGATGGTAGCGGGGTTGCGGGGGTCGTCCTCGGGGATGCCGGCTTCCACCTTGCCCACCAGGTCGGCGCCCACGTCAGCGGCCTTGGTGTAGATGCCGCCGCCCACACGGGCAAACAGCGCCATGAAGGAAGCGCCCATGCCGTTCATGACCATGATATTGCCCAGCTGGGTGGGGTCGCTGATGCCGAAGCCGTAGCGCAGCAGGAAGAACCACATGGTGATGTCCAGCATGCCCAGGCCCACCACGGTGAAGCCCATGACGGAACCGGAGGAGAAGGCCACCCGCAGGCCCTTGTTCAGGCTCTCGGAAGCGGCCTGGGCGGTACGGGCGTTGGAGTTGGTGGCGATCTTCATGCCGATGAAGCCAGCCAGCATGGAGAACACGCCGCCGGTGACAAAGGCGAAGGGGGTGAACTTGGACAGCATCTTGCCGCCGGAGGCGAACGCGATGATCAAAAGCGCGATGAACACCACCACGAACACCTTGAACACGGTGGTGTACTGCTGCTTCAGGTAAGCATTGGCGCCCTCGCGGATGTTGGCGGCGATCTTGCGCATCCGCTCATTGCCTTCTGAATAGGTCATGACCTTTTTTGCCTGCGTAACGGCAAAAAGGCCGGCGACGATCGCGCCGACAAATCCGATCCAGAACAGTTGATCCATGATTTTTCCACTCCTTAATTGGTTTGTGTTTTACAGTGTGCTACTATTCTAGCACACGTGAACGTTTTTTCAAGTAACAAACCAGCAACTTTTTACGCAAACGTTGTATATTTTACGTTTTGTCTAAATTTTACATCCGTTTTCCGTCACTTCTCACCGCGTTTGCAGGCAAATTTTCGTAAATTTTGCGTTTTTATAGCGCAAAAATGACAGTTGTTTCACAAAAAAGCCGTTTTTGAGGCCACTCCCAAAAACGGCTTTGCAGCGCCCGCAAATTTTGCGTTCGATTTTCTTCACTTTTTGCGTTAATTTTGCGTATGGCGTCAATGTTCGCCCGGAGGCGGCAAAAGCCGCCCCCTTCCTCTCGGAAAAAGACTGCCAAAAAAGAAAAAGCCCACGCCTTTTGTCTGGCGTGGTTGGCTGCTTGTCCTGTTCGGATCTTACCGCTCACTCCGGGTCCAGGTGTCGTCCGGGAAAATCATGTCATCCAAATCGTCGCTTCTGGCGGCAAAATACTGCATCATTTCACATTCCTCCTTTCCCAATGATTCTGTTTGCAGTATAGCACTGTTCGCCTGATCCCGCAAGAAGCTGCCAGCAAATTTCACAAACAGTTTACATATTTTTGTGCAGCCTGTGAAGCCCGGAGTTCCCTCATGTTGGCACAGTTTTCCACATCCCCTTGTGGAAACTGGCGGAATCACGGAGAATCCGTGGGATTCCCCTCACTTTTCCCCTGTTCTTTGTACATTTTTTCTCTCGCCTTTGGAACGCTACCTATGCTATAATATCGTTGATTATTACACGCATCTTTTTCGCGGTTTTCACATTGGCGGCTGAGGGGGCCGCGTCTATGGCAAAACATCGTGCGCACCGCCGCCGGCACCGGCGGTGGTTTCTGCCGGCGCTGGTCATTCTGGCAGCCGCTTTGTTTGTGTGGTGGAGCAACACCGCCTTGCAGGTCACCCGCTTCGACGCCGTGTTCCGGGATTTGCCCGCCGGCTTTGACGGCTGCCGGGCCGCCGTCATCAGCGACCTGCACACCGCCTCCTTCGGGCGGGACAATCAGGACCTGTACGCCGCTCTGGAAGAGGAGCAGCCGGATTATATTTTCTTGGTGGGGGACCTGCTGGACCAGTACCGTTCCGTGCCGGAGGGCTATGCCGCCTCCATGGCCCGGGCCCTTTCCGCCATCGCCCCCACCTACTACGTCACCGGCAACCACGAGTGGGCCTTGGGGGACGTGCCCGCCCTGAAGCGGACCTTGGCGGACAACGGCGTGGCCGTATTATCCAACCAGTTCACCGCTCTGGAGCGGAACGGGGACACCGTGATCCTGGCGGGCATTGACGACCCCAACGGCTACGCCGACCAGAAAACGCCGGAGCAGGTGGCCGCGGAGGTGTACGCCCAGTACGGCGACCCCTTCTGGGTGCTGCTGGCCCACCGGAACGACCGCTTTGTGTCCCAGTACAGCCTGCTGGGGGCGGACCTGGTCATCTCCGGCCACGCCCACGGCGGCATTATTCGCCTGCCTTTTACCGACGGGCTCATCTCTCACGACCTGGAGCTGTTCCCCTCCTATACGGCGGGGCTTTACGAGGAAAACGGCTCCGTTTTGTTCGTCACCCGGGGCCTGGGCAACTCCGGCCCCTCCTTCCGGCTGTTCAACCGGCCGGAGGTGGCCGTTTTGACACTGCACAAAGGATCATAAGCCGGGATGGCAGGCTTCCGATAACCGGATGCCAAAGCACAATCCCTGATAAAACGCATATAGTCCTTGCGCACGGGCAGGGTCGTTTTTTAAATACACCGGCCAGCAGCCGGGATCTGGGACAGAAACCCAGGCATGGTACAGCATCTCTATAATTTCGGGGACCTCGTTCATAGGCATTTCCTCCTAAATACACAGTTTTCTGTGTATTTAGGTTAGCACACAGTTGACTGTATGTCAAGAGGGGAGTATTCTATGTTTGCGGAAAAAATTCGCCTGCTCCGCAATGAGCGGCATCTAACTCAGGCGGATGTGGCCGAGCAGGTGGGCCTGTCCGCCCGGGGATACCAGGATTTGGAGCTGGGCGCAAAGCCGCGTTACGACGCGCTGCTTCGCATCGCTGATTTTTACGAGGTCTCTGTGGATTGGCTGATGGGCCGCACGGAGAACCGTTTTTTGACCCGCTGAAAGGATACGCAGTTTCATGACCGAATTTCACGCCGGACAATTTGATATCGCCGTCATCGGCGCCGGACACGCCGGCATCGAGGCGGCTCTGGCCGCCGCCCGGCTGGGGATGGAGACCGTTGTGTTCACCATCAACCTGGACGCCGTGGGCAACATGCCCTGCAACCCCGCCATCGGCGGCACCGGCAAGGGCCACCTGGTCCGGGAGCTGGACGCCCTGGGCGGCGAAATGGCAAAGGCCGCCGACGAATGCTGCATCCAGTACCGGCTTTTGAACAAGGGCAAGGGCCCCGCCGTGTGGAGCCTCCGGGCCCAGGCGGACCGCCGGAGATACCAGGAGCGGATGAAGCACACCCTGGAGCGGCAGGAGCACCTGACCGTCCGCCAGGGCGAGGTGGTGGAGGTCCGGGCGGAAAACGGCGCCGTTTCCCAGGTGGTGCTGGCCACCGGGGCGGTCTTTGCCGTGAAGGCCGTCATTCTGGCCACGGGCACCTACCTGGCCGGCCGCACCATCATCGGCGAGTGCGTGGAGGAATCCGGCCCCGACGGCATGCACGCCGCCCGGCGATTGACGGAGTCCCTGCTGGCCCTGGGCCTGCCCCTGCGGCGGTTCAAGACCGGCACGCCGCCCCGGGTCAATGCCCGGACGGTGGATTTTGACGAGATGGAGCTCCAGCCGGGAGACACCCTCCCCGTCCCCTTTTCTTACAGTACCAAGCAGCCGCCGGAGAATTCGGCGGTGTGCTGGCTCACCTGGACCACGGAGGAGACGAAGCGCATCGTCCAGGAGAACCTGGACCGCGCCCCCATGTACTCCGGCCTCATCGAGGGCATCGGCCCCCGGTACTGCCCCTCCTTTGAAACGAAGATCGTCCGCTTTCCGGACAAGCTCCGCCACCAGTTGTTTGTGGAGCCCATGGGCCTCAACACAGAGGAGCTGTACATCCAGGGCTTCTCCTCCTCCATGCCGGAGGAGGTGCAGCTGCAAATGCTCCACAGCGTGCCGGGCCTGCGCCGGGCCGTCATGACCCGCCCGGCCTACGCCATCGAATATGACTGCATCGACCCCTTGGCCCTGCGGGCCACGCTGGAGTGCAAGGCCGTCAGCGGCCTGTACGGCGCCGGGCAGTTCAACGGCTCCTCCGGCTACGAGGAGGCCGCCGTCCAGGGCTTTGTGGCCGGTGTCAACGCCGCCCGGAAGCTGAAGGGCGAGGGCGATTTCATCCTCTCCCGGTCGGAGAGCTACATCGGCACCCTCATCGACGACTTGGTGACCAAGGGCACCAATGAGCCCTACCGCATCATGACCTCCCGCAGCGAGTACCGCCTGCTGCTGCGGCAGGACAACGCCGACCGGCGCCTGACCCGCCGGGGCTACGAGATCGGCCTGGTGTCCGAGGCGCGGCTGCGGGAAGTGGAGGAAAAATACGATGCCGTGGAACGGGAGATCAAGCGCCTGACCCACACCGGCGCCGCCCCCTCCCCGGCCCTGTCCGCCCTGCTGGCGGAAAAGGGCACCGCCGACGTTACGGACGGCGCCTCCCTGCTGTCCCTTTTGAAGCGGCCCCAGCTCCACTATGCCGAGCTGGCCCCCTTCGACCCGGAGCGGCCGGACCTGCCGGCGGACGTGGCCGAGCAGGTGGAGATCAGCGTGAAGTACGAGGGCTATGTCCAGCGCCAGCAAAAGCAGGTGGAGGACTTCCGGAAAATGGAGTCCCACAAGCTGCCACCCGATCTGGATTTCAACGCCATCCAGGGCCTGCGGCTGGAGGCCAGGGAAAAGCTCTCCGCCATCCGTCCCCTGGACCTGGGACAGGCCAGCCGCATCTCCGGCGTGTCCCCGGCGGACATCGCCGCCCTCATGGTCTATCTGGAGCGGTGAGCGCCAGCCCCAGCCGGACCCCCGTCTCAAAGGCGGCGGTGGCGCAGTCCAGCACCAGGGCATACACCCGGTCCAGCCGCTCCAGCTCCGTCTCCCCCGCCAGGGCATCCCGCACCCGCTTGTCCTGAAAGGGCGGCAGCCGCCCCAGCCGGGGCTGGGCGTAGTGGTCATAGAGCCATTCATAGATGGGTTCCAAATCAATCACCTCTGGCACAATTTGATTGTGCTATGATTATACACGCAATTAAATTATGTGTCAACAGGAGGTTTCCATGGAAAGCAGCGTCCTCATAGAATTTGGCCGGCGTCTCCGGGAACTTCGCCAGGAACGCGGCGGTACACAAAAATCCATGGCGGCCTATTTGGGCTGCACTGTCAGCAATTATCAAAAAATCGAATACGGACAGGTCAACGTCCCCGCCCTGACTCTCATCGCCCTGTCCGAATATTTCCACGTCAGCATCGACTATCTTCTGGGCCGCAGCGACCTGCGGTAAACGCTTTTGGACACCACCACAAGGAAGGAATCTGTACACATGATCATTGACCTGACTCACACCATCACGCCGGATACCTTCGTCTATCCCGGCACGCCCCGCCCCGCTTTCTCCCACACCCGCACCCTGACGAACAACGGTGCCCGGGAGACGCTGCTGCAGATCGGCTCCCACACCGGCACCCACATGGACGCCCCCCGCCACATCCTGCCGGAGGGCTGCGGCCTGGACCAGCTGCCCCCCTCCCAGTTCTGCGGCCGCGCCGCCGTCATCGATGTATCCCACCTGGGAGCCGGCGCCATCATCACCGCCGAGTTCCTGCACCAGCAAAACGGCTATCTCCGCACCGCCGACTATGCCCTGTTCTACACCGGCTGGGAGAAAAAGTGGGGCACCCCGGCCTTTTTGGATGAGGCCTTCCCCGTCCCTGACGAGGAGGCGGCACGGTATCTGGTGTCCTGCGGCCTCAAGGGCGTGGGCACGGACGCCATCAGCGTGGACCCCCTCTCCGGCACGGACTATCCCGCCCACAAGGTGCTGCTGGGCGGCGGCCTGGTCATTGTGGAGAACCTGTGTCTGAAAAAGGTGGTGGGCCGGAAGGACGTCATGTTCTTCGCCCTGCCTCTGAAATACGCCGGAGCCGACGGCGCTCCCGTCCGGGCCATCGCCGAGTTCCGGGACTTCCCTGAAAAGGAGATGAGCGGGGAATGAGAAAGTTCCTTGCGATCTTAGTATGCAAGCTGGGCCGGGCCGTGGGCAGGCTGGTGGGTAAGGGCAGTTCCCTGCCCGGCAAGTACGCCCTGAAGATCTGCCCGGACATCCTGCGCCGGGTGCAGCTGCCCGCCCACATCATCGCCGTCACCGGCAGCAACGGAAAGACCTCCACCGTGGAGATGATCGCCGCCATCCTCCGCGCCGGCGGCAAGACCGTGGTGTACAATGAGGAGGGCTCCAACCAGATCGAGGGCGTCACCACCACCGTGCTGACCAACGCCACCCTGGGCGGCCGGGTGAAGGCCGACGTGCTCCTCATTGAGTCCGATGAGCGCTACGCCGCCCGCAGCTTCCAGTACTTCCACCCCACGGAGTTCGTCATCACGAACCTGTACCGGGACCAGCTGACCCGCAACGGCCACCCCGAGTGGGTGTACGACGCCATCCTGCCCGCCATCCACCCGGACACGAAGCTCATTCTGAACGCCGACGACCCCCTGTCCTCCTGCTTCGCCCAGAATCACGAGAACGTGAAGTGGTTCGGCCTGAACCCCTGCTCCATCACCGGGGACAAGCCCACCGGCGTGTACCGCGACGGCGCTTACTGCCCCCTGTGCCACGGGCCCATGGAGTATGACTACGTCCACTACAACCACATCGGCGCTTACCGCTGCACCAAGTGCGGCCACGCCAAGCCCGCCACGGATTATACCGTTACGGCGGCGGACCTGGACCAGGGCCGGCTGACCATCGACGGCGCCGTCACCATCCAGCTGGCCTTTCGCAGCATCTACAACGTATACAACATTCTGGCGGCCTACGCCGCCTGCCGGGAGGTGGGTATCGCCGCCGACACCGCCGCCGGGGTCATCAACAACTACATTCTGAAAAACGGCCGGATGCAGAAGTTCACCCTGGGCGCCCACAAGGGCGTGCTGCTGACCAGCAAGCATGAAAACTCCATCGCCTACGACACGAACCTGCGCTATATCGCCGCCTCCAAGGAGCCCTGCACCGTGCTGGTCATCGTGGACGCGGTGAGCCGCAAGTACTTCACCAGCGAGACCAGCTGGCTGTGGGACATCGATTTCGACCTGCTGAACGCCCCCCAGGTGGAGCGGGTCATCCTCTCCGGCCGGTACTGCAACGACCTGGCTCTGCGCTTCTCCTTCACCGGCATCCCCCAGGAAAAGCTCCTGGTCCAGCCGGATATTGCCGCCGCGGCGGAAACGCTGAAGGCGGAGGGCAGCGAGCAGGTATATGTGGTCACCTGCTTCTCCGACCGGGACAAGCTGCTGGCCCACGTGGTAAAGGAGGCGTAAGGCATGGAACTGAAGATCGTCCACTTTTACCCCGACCTTATGAACCTGTACGGCAGCTATGCAAACGTGGCGGTCCTGAAGCGGTACCTGGAGGAGGTGGGCAACACCGTTACGGTGGAGGCCGTGGTCCCCGGCGAAGCGGCGGACCTCTCCGGCGCCGGCTTCCTCTTTATGGGCGCCGGCACCGAACGGCGGCAGAAGGCCGCCCTGGCGGATTTCGCCCGGTACGCTGAGACCGTGAAGGCTCTGGCAAAGGACGGCACCCCCATGCTGTTCGCCGGCACCGCCATGGAGCTGCTGGGCAAGACCATCACCGCCGCCGACGGCACTGTTTACGAAGGCATCGGCCTGGGGAGCTTCACTTCCGTCCAGGGCAAGCAGCGCTTCGTGGAGGATGTGTACGGCGCCACGGACCTGTACGGCCAGCCGGTGGTGGGTTTCATGAACAAGTGCAGCATCATCGAAGGGGTGGAGACGCCTCTGCTGACCGCCCTGGACATGGGCTTCGGCAACAGCGGTGAAAAGACCCCCGAGGGCTTCCGCTTCCAAAACGTGCTGGCCTCGGAGCTGACCGGCCCCATCCTGGTGAAAAATCCCCGGATGCTGGAGCATGTGGTCCGGGCCATTTACGCCCACCGGGGCCAGGCCCTGCCGGAGAAACTGCCCCGCTGGCCCTATGCCGAGGAGGGCTACGCCATCACAGAGGCGCAGCTGAAGCTCCGGTGGAACAAAACGTGAATCCCGGTTAAAAAATTCGATAAAATCCCCGCCTGTTTTGAAAACAGGCGGGGATTTTTTTGCTGTGCGGGGGCGTCACCGCCCGGTTCGTTTCCTCTCCCGGTAGGCCGAGGGGGTACAGCCCTTCAGTTCCCGGAAGGTCTTGGTGAAGTAGCTCATTTCCCGGAAGCCGCACCGCTCTCCGATATCCCCGATCTTCAAGTCACTCTCTGTCAGCAGCTCCGCCGCTTTCTGCACCCGCAGCTGGCGGAGGTACTGAATAGGAGTAGTGCCGATGGTGGCGTGAAAGCACCGCAGACATTCGCTCTCGCTGACGCTGACGCTGGCCGCGATGTGGGCGATGGTCAACTCCTGCGTATAATGCGCCTGTATAAAACGCATCATATTTTTGATGCGTTCTTCGTCCCGCAGGGCCTTTTCCGACGGGAGCCTGGGCTCCACGGGGAGATGGCTGACCAGCTGGAACACCAGTTCCGACAGGGCGGCGCGAATTTGAAACGCAAAGCCCGGTGGCTCACGCTCCGCGCTGCTCCAGGCGGACTCAATGGATGCCAGAGCCTCCTGCTTCCACGGGACCGCTCCGTCCAGACGCACATAGGCCGGCGCCTGGGGGGAGAGCAGCGGCAGCAGGTACTCCTGCCAGAAAAGGCTGTCCGCGCTGCCGCCCACCAGGCGGGGATGAAACACCACCGAGCGGAGGCGGAAGCCCTGACCGCTGTGATCCCAGATGTTGTGCAGCACCCTGGTGCCGATAAAAAAGCCTTCGCCGGCAGAGACGGTGAACACCTCTCCAGCAGCTGACACCTGAACTTCTCCTTGGGCAACCACAACCGCCTCCAGCTCATCGTGCCAGTGCCAGGGACAGGGGACACCCTCCAGATACAGATCGTCCCGATAGCAGGCCACGGGAAACAACGCCGTGCCGTGAGCAATCAGCTCCCGGCCGTGGGGATCGGCGGCGCTTCCGCAGGACACCAATGACATCTCTGCCACCTCCTTGACGGTTTTACACCAGAAAACCGGCGGTTCTCTCATACCTTACCGCAAATCATGGTGATATTATAATAGAGTAAGACCACCGCCGTCAATACCACAGCACGATCAGACGAAAAGAGGAAGCATATGTTGACCATGACACTCCTGCCCGACCGGGAAGAATTTTTAGAGCTCGTGGACCGCAGCCGGGGCGGCGTTTTGCTGCAGCTGCCGGACCAGACCACCTGCGACCTCAAGCACGACCCCGCCGCCCGGCAGATGCTGCGGCTGCTGGAACCGGGGCCGGAGGGCATCACGCTGCGTCTGACAAACCCGGAGGACCTGCCCGCCTACCTTCACTATATGATGGAAGCCCCCTTGCAGGCAGAAAAGGACCGCAGGTAAAACCTGCGGTCCTTTTTTGCTTTGTGGGAAGCTTACTCGGCGTACATGGCCTTCAGCTTCAGCAGGTGCTGATAGCGCTCCATGGCGTTCTTCTCGTTCCGCTCGAACAGCTCGGAAGCACGGTCGGGGAACTCGCGGGTCAGACGGCTGTAACGGGCCTCGTTCATCAGGAACTCCTGATAGCCGCCGGTGGGCTCCTTGGAATCCAGGGTGAACTTGGCGCCCTCGGCAGCGGGGTTGAACCGGAACAGGTTCCAGTAACCGCACTCCACGGCCTTCTTCATTTCCTTCTGGCAGTTCATCATGCCGCCCTTGATGCTGTGCATCTCGCAGGGAGCGTAGCCGATGATGAGGGAGGGACCGTTGTAGGCCTCGGCCTCCTTGATGGCCTTCAGGGTCTGGGCGGGGTTGGCGCCCATGGCCACCTGAGCCACGTACACATAGCCATAGCTCATGGCGATCTCCGCCAGGGACTTCTTCTTGACTTCCTTACCGGCAGCCGCGAACTGGGCGACCTGGCCGATGTTGGAGGCCTTGGAGGCCTGTCCGCCGGTGTTGGAGTAGACCTCGGTATCGAACACGAAGACGTTCACGTTCTGGCCGGAAGCCAACACGTGATCCACGCCGCCGAAGCCGATGTCGTAGGCCCAGCCGTCACCGCCGAAGATCCACATGGACTTCTTGCTGAGGTACTCCTTGTCAGCCAGGATCTCCTTGCTGTACGGGCAGTCGGGGTCGGCTTCCAGCGCGGCGACCAGCTTGGCAACGGCGGCCTTGTTGGCCTCGTAGTCCTCCATGGTGGCCAGATACTCCTCGCAGGCGGCACGCTTGGCATCGTTGGTGGTCACGCCGGCCAGCTCCTTGACCTTGTCGGCCAGGCGGGAGCGGGTGGCCTGCTGACCCAGGTACATGCCCAGGCCGTGCTCGGCGTTATCCTCAAACAGGGAGTTGGACCAGGCGGGGCCGTGGCCTTCCTTGTTGGTGCAGTAGGGAGAAGTCGCGGCGGGACCGCCCCAGATGGAGGAGCAGCCGGTGGCGTTGGAGATGTACATATGGTCGCCGAACAGCTGGGTCACCAGACGGGCATAGCTGGTCTCGGCGCAGCCGGCGCAGGAGCCGGAGAACTCCAGATAGGGCTGCTTGAACTGGCTGCCCTTGACGGTGTCATCCTGCATATCCTTCTTCTCGGAGACCTCGGCCACGCAGTAGTTGAACACATCCTGCTGGGCGGCTTCCTGCTCCTGGGCCACCATGGTCAGAGCGCCCACGGGGCACTGGCCCACGCACACGGCGCAGCCCATGCAGTCCAGAGGAGACACAGCCATGGTGTACTTGTAAACGCCCTTGCCCTTGCCGGCCTTCACGTCCACGATCTTGGCGGCGGCGGGAGCCTTGGCGGCCTCCTCGGCAGTCAGCGCGTAGGGACGGATGGTGGCGTGGGGGCAGACATAAGCGCAGTTGTTGCACTGGATGCACTTGGCGGCGTCCCAGGTGGGAACGGTCACGGCCACGCCGCGCTTCTCATAGGCGGCGGCGCCCAGCTCGAACTGGCCGTCGGCGTGCTTGACGAAGGCGGAGACAGGCAGGCTGTCGCCGTCCATCTTGCCCACGGGGTTCAGGATGGTCTTGACCTGCTCCACCAGCTCGGGCTTGCCGGCCAGCTTCACATCCTCCACCACGTCCTGTGCGTCAGCCCAGTCGGCGGGAACCTCAAACTTCTTGTAGGCGGTGGCGCCGGCGTCGATGGCCTTGTGGTTCATGTCGACGATGTCCTGGCCCTTCTTCAGGTAAGAATGGGTGGCGGCGTCCTTCATGTACTGGATGGCCTCAGACTCGGGCATGACCTTCGCCAGAGAGAAGAAGGCGGACTGCAGGATGGTGTTGGTCCGCTTGCCCATGCCGATCTCCTTGGCCAGGTCGATGGCGTTGATGGTGTAGACCTGGATGTTGTTCTTGGCGATGTAGCGCTTGGAGGCGGCGTCCAGATGGTGGCCCAGCTCCTCGTCGCTCCACTGGCAGTTGATGAGGAAGGTGCCGCCGGGCTTCACGTCACGGACGATGGGGAAGCCCTTGGTGATGTAGGCGGGCACGTGGCAGGCCACGAAGTCGGCCTTGTTGATGTAGTAAGAGGACTTGATGGGGGTGTCGCCGAAGCGCAGGTGGCTGACGGTGACGCCGCCGGTCTTCTTGGAGTCATACTGGAAGTACGCCTGGACGTACTTGTCGGTATGGTCGCCAATGATCTTGATGGAGTTCTTGTTGGCGCCGACGGTGCCGTCGCCGCCCAGGCCCCAGAACTTGCAGGCGATGGTGCCGGCGGGAGCCACACCGGGGGCGGGCTTCTCCTCCAGGCTCAGGTGGGTGACATCGTCCACGATGCCGATGGTGAACTGACGCTTCATCTGGTCCTTGGCCAGCTCCTCATAGACAGCGAACACGCTGCGGGGAGGCGTGTCCTTAGAGCCCAGGCCGTAACGGCCGCCGATGACCTGAATGTCGGTCTTGCCGGCGTTGGCCAGAGCGGTGACAACGTCCATATACAGAGGCTCGCCCTGGGAGCCGGGCTCCTTGGTGCGGTCCAGAACAGCGATCTTCTTGCAGGTGGCGGGGATGGCCTCGAGGAGCTTGTCCGCGGCGAAGGGACGATACAGGCGGACCATGACCATGCCGACCTTCTCGCCCTGGGCGGTCATGTAGTCGATGACCTCCTGGGCCACGTTGCAGATGGAGCCCATGGCGATGATGACGCGCTCAGCGTCGGGAGCGCCATAGTAGTTGAACAGCTGATAGTTGGTGCCCAGCTTCTCGTTGATCTTGCCCATGTACTTCTCCACCACGGCGGGCAGGGCGTCGTAGTAGGGGTTGCAGGCCTCACGGTGCTGGAAGAAGATGTCGCCGTTTTCGTGAGAGCCGCGCATGTTGGGACGCTCGGGGTTCAGAGCGTGCTTGCGGAAGGCGGCCACGGCGTCCATGTCGCACATTTCCCTCAGATCGTCGTAATCCCACACGGCGACCTTCTGGATCTCGTGAGAGGTGCGGAAGCCGTCGAAGAAGTTGATGAAGGGAACGCGGCCCTCGATGGCGGCCAGATGGGCCACGGGAGCCAGGTCCATGATCTCCTGGGGATC
>SFDT01000037.1 GCA_004558115.1 Clostridiales bacterium
CCATCTACCATCAACAAAGGCAACTGCAAAAGCAAAGGGGCATGTGCCTTAATGACACATACCCCTTTTGTCAGCAACCCTTGTCCGGCAACTGCCATAATAGTATTTGTTTCTCAAAACCTGTTTTATGGACAACTATCACAAGGGCGTTCCTTTTTTTGGGGCGCAGGATAGGGGACAGCGTTATCTGTGCGGCCTAGGAGATAATCTGTGCTGACGCCATAAAAATCAGCCAGAGCGATGAGAGCGGGGCTGGGAATATCCAGTGCGCCGCTTTCATACCGGGAGTATGTGGCCTGGGAGACATGAAGAATCCGGGCTACGGTTTGCTGATTCAGGTCCCGGTCTTCCCGAATGTCGCGCAGCCGGTAATACATAAAGCGCCTCCCTGTGGTTTTGATGTATTTATCATATGATATGCGAAAAATGCATATTGATTTTTATACGAAAATCGCATAAGATAAAAGGGCGAAAGGGGGCGTCCGGAGGTGGCGGAGCAAAAGCGGGAAACGGTTTGGCGCATGTGGGTGGACACGCAGCGGCGGGTGGTGTCCTTTCATGAGGAGCCGGGCAGCCAGCTGATGGAGTTTCGCAGCTGGGACATGTTCATTCACTGCGTGGATGAATATGCCCAAAAGCAGTACCGCTACCAGTAACGGCACAAAAAATGGCCTTTGGCGCCTTTTTCGGGGAAGAAACGGTTGACAAACAGGCAAAACGTGATATTATGAATCAGGAATTGAACAGTTTTGGCGTGGATAGGGACGAGTACGCTCCCGCCCCCTGCAAAGAGAGCCGCCGTTTGGTGCGAGGCGGAGAGGGGAAGGGCGGAAAATCACCCTGGAGCCTCCTGCTGAAAGACGACGCGAGTAGGTGTGGACGTGTGACGGGCGTTATACCGTCGGCCCGTGACAGCGGGCAGTGAGCGGTCGTGTCCGCAAGGCCACGGCAACCGAGAGTGGTACCGCAGAGTGTTTGTTCAAACGCTTTGTCTCTTGATGGAGACAAGGCGTTTTTATTTTTGCAAGGAGGTATGCTTATGGAGTGCCCTGGTTGCGGCGCGCCTATGGAGCGCGGGTGGCTGATATGCGGTATGCCGTGCATCTGGACGTCCAAGCAGTCCGGAGGCAAAGCACTTTTGAGCGGCGGTTTTTTGGAGGGCGCGGACGATGTCCGCCTGCCAAAGGATGAAACGGGCCGCCCGGCGGCATGGCGCTGCCGAAAATGCCGGAAACTGATCGTGGATTTTTAAGAAGCATTACGCAGAAAACTGATTTTATAGGAGCGAGAGATATGGATTACAACAAGACCATCAATCTGCCGAAGACCGACTTCCCCATGCGGGCGGGCCTGCCCAAGCGGGAGCCGGAGATGCTCAAACGCTGGCAGGAGCAGGACGTATACAACGAGATGCTGAAGAAGAACGAGGGCAAGCCTCTGTTCAACCTCCACGACGGCCCTCCGTTCTCCAACGGCGCGCTGCACATGGGCCATGCCCTGAACAAGTCCATCAAGGACTTCATCACCCGTTCCTATGCCATGCGGGGCTATTACACCCCCTATATCCCCGGCTGGGACAACCACGGTATGCCCATCGAGTCCGCCATCATCAAGCAGAACAAGCTGAACCGCAAGGAGATGAGCGTGCCCGATTTCCGCTCCGCTTGCCACGACTTCGCCCAGCACTACATGGATGTCCAGAGCGAGGGCTTCCAGCGGATGGGCGTCCTGGGCGACTGGGAGCATCCCTACGCCACCATGAACCCCGGCTTTGAGGCCGAGGAGGTGAAGGTGTTCGGCGAGATGTACAAGAAGGGCTACATCTACAAGGGCCTCAAGCCCGTGTACTGGTGCCCCCACGACGAGACCGCCCTGGCCGAGGCCGAGATCGAGTATCAGGATGACCCCTGCACCACCGTGTATGTGAAGTTCCCCATGCACGATGACTTGGGCAAGCTCTCCGGCTACGACAAGAGCAAGCTGTTCTTCGTCATTTGGACCACTACCATCTGGACCCTGCCCGGCAACCTGGCCATCGCCCTCCATCCCGGCGAGTCCTACGCCCTGGTGAAGGCCCCCAACGGCGAGGTCTATATCATGGCCGAGGCCCTGACGGAGAAGGTCATGGGCATTGGCGGCTTTGAAAGCTACGAGATCGTGGAGACCCACCCCGGCTCCTTCTTTGAGAACATGCTGGCGGACCATCCCTTCCTGCCCAAGACCTCCCGCCTGCTGCTGGCGGACTACGTCACCATGGACTCCGGTACCGGCTGCGTCCACACCGCTCCCGGCTTCGGCGCCGACGACTACCAGACCTGCAAGCGTTACGGTATGGACATGGTGGTGCCCGTGGATGACCAGGGCCGCCACACCGACTACGCCGGCAAGTACGCCGGCATGACCACCGACGAATCCAACCCCGTCATTCTGGCGGATATGAAGGAGAGCGGCGCCCTGTTCGCCCAGGAGGACATCGTCCACAGCTATCCCCACTGCTGGCGCTGCAAGGGCCCCATCATCTTCCGGGCCACTCCCCAGTGGTTCTGCTCCGTGGAGTCCTTCAAGGACGAGGCCTGCGCCGCCTGCGACGATGTGCGCTGGGTGCCCGGCTGGGGCATTGACCGTATGAAGTCCATGATCCGCGAGCGCACCGACTGGTGCATCTCCCGCCAGCGCAAGTGGGGCCTGCCCATCCCCGTGGTGTACTGCAAGGACTGCGGCAAGCCCATCTGCAACGACGAGACCATCGCCGCCATCTCCGCCCTGTTTGAGAAGGAGGGCTCCAACGCCTGGTTCGCCAAGGACGCCGCCGACATCCTGCCGGAGGGCTTCACCTGCCCCCACTGCGGCGGAAAGAGCGGCTTTGACAAGGAAGAAGACACCCTGGACGGCTGGTTCGACTCCGGCTCCACCCATTTCTCCGCCATGAAGCGGGACCAGGGCTTCTGGCCCGCCACCATGTATATGGAGGGCCTGGACCAGTACCGCGGCTGGTTCCAGTCCGCGCTGCTGACCGCCGTGGGCGCCTTCGGCCAGGGCGCTCCCTTCAAGGAGTGCGTCACCCACGGCTGGACCGTGGACGGCGAGGGCAAGGCCATGCACAAGTCCCTGGGCAACGGCATGGACCCCTATGAGATCATGGGCAAGTACGGCGCCGACCTGCTGCGCCTGTGGGCCGCCTCCGCCGACTATCACGCCGACATGCGCTGCTCCGACGCCATCTTCAAGCAGCTGAGCCAGAACTACCTGAAGTTCCGCAACACCGCCCGCTACTGCCTGGGCAACCTGGACGGCTTTGACGCCGACCGGCTGACCCCCGCCTCCGAAATGGAGGAGCTGGACCGCTGGGCCATCACCCGCCTGAACGCCCTCATCGAAAAGTGCGCCCAGGCCTACGACGACTACGAGTTCAACGCCGTCACCCACGCCGTCAACGACTTCTGCGTGGTGGAGATGTCCAACTTCTACCTGGACATCATCAAGGACCGCCTGTACTGCGAGGAAACCGACGGCGCCCTGCGCCGCAGCGCCCAGACCGCCCTGTTCCTCATCCTGGACACCATGACCAAGATCATGGCCCCCATCCTGTGCTTCACCGGCGACGAGATCTGGCAGGCCATGCCCCACCGCGCCGGCGATGACGGCCGCAACGTGGTGTTCAACGAGATGAACAAGCCCTTCACCGACTATGCCCTGGATGCTGACGCCATGGCCAAGTGGGACGAGATCATCGCCGTCCGCACCGCTGTCAACGGCGTGCTGGAGACCGCCCGTGCCGAGAAGAAGATCGGCAAGGCCCTGGAGGCCCGGGTGGAGCTGACCGTCCCCGCCGAGGACGCCTTCCTGGCGGAGATGGATGCGGCGCTGCTGGCGGACCTGCTCATCGTCTCCCAGGTGCACGTCACCGTGGGCGGCCAGCTGGCCGCCTCCGCAGAGAATGCCGAGGGCACCAAGTGCCCCCGCTGTTGGAAGCACTCCACCCAGGCTGACGAAAACGGCCTGTGCCCCCGCTGTGCTGCCGTGGTGGCAAAGCTCCCCGAGTTCTGATACTGGCTCCCGAATACAAAACATGTCCCCGGCCATTTGGCCGGGGACATGTTTTATTGGTAAAGCCGGGAAATGACCCGCTCGTGGTCCGCATCCCGCAGCAGGAGGATGTTGTCCTCCCGCCCCATGCGGCGGCAGATGTCCACCACGCACATGCCGAAGGTGTAGCGGCCCTTCAGGTCCACCTCGCAGTGGAAGGGCTCGGCGGTGAAGGCCTCCGGGTCCAGCAGGTATACCGCGGCGGCCACATCCTGGAGGGGGAGGCCCAGGGTGCGCTGTCCGATGGGCTGGTTTTCGTTGGCCTCGCACCAGCGCTTTTTCAACAGGCGGTTCAGCTGGTGGAGCACCGGGTCCGTGAGGCCGATGCCCGCGTCCACCTCCCCCTGGCTGGCCTGAAGGGCATGGCCCATGTCCACCGGGCACATGACAAAGGGCAGCCCGGCTTCCATCACGAAAGCGGCGGCCTCCGGGTCCAGCAGGGTCTGGAGGTCCCGCACCACACCGTTGACCGCGTGGCGCTGGGTGCCGCCCCGCCAGACGAGCTGGCCGATGCGGCTTTTCGCGTCCGGGTGCCGCTCCAGCAAGGCGGCGACGTTGGTCAGGGGGCTGGAACACAGCAGCGTCACCGGCTGGGAGGCGGCGCGGAGGGTCTCATACAAAAACTCCGCCGCCGGCAGGGGAGAGAGGTCCGCCTTTGCCGCCGGGTCCAGCTGCATGCCGTTGATGGCGCCGCCCAGGGGCATGGGCCGGGGCGGCAGCTCCCAGGTCCGCCGCCAGGGGCGGTCGGCTCCCAGGGCCACGGGGCAGGAGAGGCCGCACAGGTCCATCAGCTCCGCCGTGTTTTGGGCGGCGGTGGCCAGGTCCGTTTCCCCGAAGGTGACGGTGACGCCCAGAATGTCCAGCTCCGGCGCCCGGGCCGCCAGCAAAAAGCCGGCGGCAAAGTCCTCCGTCAGGTTCACATCCAGCAAAACAGGGCGCATCAGGCCTCGCCTCCTTCCTCATAGCGGCGGATGGTGTCCAGGAAAAACTGGGCGAAGGGCTGGCGGTGGATGCCGTCCACCAGATAGAGGTTCTTTTCCGCCTGGGGGACTCCCAGGGTGTTTTCGTAGTCAATGACCGTCATGGCCAGACACAGGTCGCTCTGGGTCTCCACCCGGGCCCAGTAGCGGCCGTAGGTGAAAAACTCCGGGTGCACCAGAAAGGCCAGGGCGCAGGGGTCGTGGAGGCTCTGGCCGGTGACGCCGTTCCGGGTCTGCTCCCCCAAGGAGGAGCAGGTCTTGTAATAGGCGTCCATGATGGCGCTGACGGTCCTGCCCACCGGGGAGCGGAACCGCCGCAGCTCCTCCATTTCCTCCAGGGTCACCATGGCCAGGGCGGTCAGGTCGCCGGGGCACATGTAGAAGGGGATGCCGGAGTCCAGCAGCACGGCGGCGCCCTCCGGGTCATAGAAAATGTTGACGCTGGACATGACGGTGGGCAGGCCCGCCCGGACCAATCCGCCCATGTTCACGAAGCAGCGGATCTTCTCCCGGTCCTCCGGGTATTTCAGCAGCAGGCGGGCGGCGTTGGTGTGGGCCCCCAGGCAGAGGATGGTCACCGGCTGGTCCGATTCCAACAGCACCTGGTGCATCAGGTCCGGGGCACTTTTGTCCGACAGGGCCGCCGTGGCGTCCGGGAAGGGGAACGTCACGCCTCCCAGACCGCCGGGGCCGTGGACGAAGTGGCCGTCGGTGCCGTAGGAGGGGGTGGGACGCACCAGGGGCCGGTCGGCGCCGGCGCCCACGGGGATGTCCTCCCGGCCGCAGAGCTTCAGCATGTTCAGGGTGTTGCGGAGGGTGTTGGGCAGGTCGTTGTTGCCGAAGCACACCGTCACCGCCCGGACATCCAGCTCCGGCAGGGCGCAGGCCATGGCCAGCACCATGGCGTCGTCCAGGCCGGTGTCCACGTCGATAATGACAGGCAAGCGGTACATGGCGGCCTCTCAGTCCAAAGGCACGCGGATGACGGCGTCCAGAGCGATGGAGATCTCGTCCTCCACAGCCTGGGCCACATTGCCGCCGTCGGCGGTCTGGTTGTAGCCGTCCACGCCCACCAGTTCGAAGGCGGGGGCGTCCGCGGCGATGATGGCGCCGGCCTTCACCCCGTGGAGAGAGGCCACCACCAAGAGGGAGGCCACCTCATTTTCCATGGCCTTCACGCCGGCCTTGGCGTACAGCTTCACGGTGGATTCCAGGAAGCTGGGGTAAAACAGGGCCTGGGTCAGCACGATGCCCTTGTGAACAGGGATACCCTGCTGGCGGGCGGCGTCCAGCAGGGCGGCGACCACCTCGCCGTCGGCCACCGCCGGATAGGACAGAGGGATCATTTTCTCCGTGACGCCCTCCTCCCGGCAGGCGGCGGTGGCCACCACGATGCTGCCGGCGGTGACGTCCGGCTGCATACCGCCGCAGGTGCCGGTGCGGATGATGACCTTGGCGCCGGCCCGCCACAGGCTCTCAAAGGCGATGGCGGCGCCGCCGCAGCCCACGCCGTGGGACACCACGGCCACCTCTACGCCCTTGTGCGTGCCCACATAAGTCCAGAACTCCCGGTTCTGGGCCAGGCACCGGGGGTTTTCCAGCCGCTGGGAGATGCGCTGGGCGCGCTGGGGGTCGCCGCACACCAGTACCCGGGGCGGGATGTCCCCCTCGGCCACATGGATGCAGGGCAGCAGATTCTTTTCAGACATCATGGTTCCTCCTTTTCAGAACAGCGAATATGGGACCGGCACGCTGATGCGGGCCGGTTTTTATGTTTACTTTTTCAGCTTGGCGGAGCTGTTCCGCTTACTGAACAGGACCAGGGCCACAATGGTGGCGATGTAGGGAAGCGTGTTGGTCAGCTGGGCCTTCACCACGTTCTGGAGAGCCAGGCCGATGCCCTGGCACAGGCCGAAGAACAGGCTGGAGGCGATGACCAGCAGGGGATGGGACATGCCCAGAGAGGAGGCCGCCATGGCGATGAAGCCGCGGCCGGAGGTCATGTTCTCCGTGAACATGGTCACCTGGCCCATGCTCAGCACCACGCCGCCCAGGCCGCACAACGCGCCGGACAGAGTGACCATCTCCATCTGGATGCGGGTGGCCTTGGTGCCAAGGCTCTCCGCCGCGGATTTGTTGATGCCCACGGACAGTGTGCGGAAGCCCGCCACCGTCTTGAAAAGGTACACGAACAGCACGATGGCGATGATGTAGGACAGGTAGTCGATGATGGTGAGGTTTTCCAGGACGCGGCCCGGGAAGGGGATGTCCTTGATGACCGGCAGGTTGATCTTGCTGAGGGACACCAGGCGGTTGTCCACCAGCTTGCCCCGCAGGCCGAATACCAGGTACAAAAGGAATGTGGTAATGGCGCCCACCAACAGGTTCAGCGCGGTACCGACCACCATGTCGGCCGCCTTGTACTTTACCTGCAGGATGGCCACCACGGCGCCTACCAGAGCGCCGGAGAGGACACCGGCCAGCACCGACAGCAGCACGCTGGAGGTAAAATAGTTCACGGCGATGGAAGTGAAGCAGGCGATGAGCATCTGGGCTTCCAGTGCCACGTTGAACACGCCCACGCGGCTGCACATGGCACAGCCCAGAGCGGCCAGCAGGATGGGGGTGGTGGAGCGGAGGGTGGAGTTGATGACGGAGGCGATATACGCGCTGTTCATGCCTGCTTACCTCCTTCCTTAGCGGCCTTGGGCTTTTTGACAAAGCGGATGACGACCTTCACGGATACGAACAGGGTGATGCAGCACTGGATGATGGTAGCGATCTCCAGGGGGATGCCCAGGGACCGCTGTATGGCGCTGCCGCCGATCTGCAATCCGGAGAGGAAGATGGACACGAAGAACATGCCCACCGGGTCCAGTCCGGCGATGAGGGCGGCCTGCAGGCCCGTCCAGGCGTAGCTGGTGGAGGAAAGCATACCGTCGGCGTAGCGGTATTTCAGGCCGAAGACCTCGGCGGAGCCCGCCATGGAGGCGATGGCACCGGCCAGGGCCATGGTGATGAGCATGACCTTCACCTGCTTCGTGCCGCCGTAGCGGGCGAAGGAGGGGTTGAAGCCGCCCATCTTGGACTCGTAGCCGAACACGGTCTTGCGGGTGATGAACACCATGAACACCACCACCAGAATGGCCACGATGAAGCCGGCGTTGAAGGTGGAGGTGGAGGACAGGCGGGGCAGCCGCATTCCCGCGGCGATCTCCGGGGTCTGGAGGGCCAGGCCGTCGCCGGAGGTATCCTTCAGGGGATAGGTGACGAAATAGCTGGTGATGTAGTTGGCCACGTAGTTGAGCATCAGGGTGGTGATGACCATGCTGACGTTGAATTTCCACACCAGAACAGAGGGCAGCAGGGCGTACAGGGCGCCGGCGGCCATGCCGGCCAGCCACGCGATGATGGCCACCAAAACCGGAGGACCGGGCAGGAACAGGGCCGTCACCGTGGCCACCAGCGTGCCGGTGACCATCTGGCCCTCCACGCCCAGGTTGATGTAGCCGGCCCGCCAGCTCATGCCCGTAGCCATGGCGCAGATGATGATGGGGGTGGCGCGGGTCAGGGTGGAGAAGAGGTAATAAGGCTTGAAGAAGGACTTTTCGAACATTTCCTTATAGACCTCGATGGGGTTTTGGCCGCAGGCCAGAATGACGGCGGCGCCCACCAGCAGGCCGAAGATCGTGGCCACCAGCGGCTGGCGCAGCGCCTGCCAGCCCCGCAGGACCACGGCCTTCCACACCGCGTCCCGGGTCTCGTTAGTTTTCATGGAGCGCACCTCCCATCATCAGGATGCCGAGGGCTTCCTCCGTGGCGTCCGCCTTGCGGAACTCGCCGGCGGCGCGGCCCTCATAAATGACGTAAATGCGGTCGGACAGGGACATGATCTCCGTCAGCTCCGAGGAGATCAGCAGCACGGCGTCGCCCTTTTCCCGCTTTTCCAGCAGCTTGTTGTGGATGAACTCGATGGCGCCGATGTCCACACCCCGGGTGGGCTCCGCCGCGATGAGCAGGGGGGAGTTCTGCTCCATTTCCCGGGCAACGATGAGCTTTTGGATGTTGCCGCCGGAAAGCTCGCCGGCCTTCTGGGACTGGCCGCTGTTGCGGACATCGTAATCGTCCAGCAGCTTCTGGGTGAAGGCCTTGGCGCCCTTGCTGTTCAAAAGACCGTGCTTGGACAGCTCCGGCTTGTACTGATGGGCCATGATGGAGGTCTCCGTCAGCGTGGCCTGCTTGGCGCAGCCCCAGAGGTAGCGGTCCTCGGGGATGCAGGCGCAGCCGGCGCTGCGGATGTCTCCCACGCTGCGGCCCGCCATGTTCTCGCCCTTCAGCACCACCTCGCCGGAGGTGGGGGGCAGCAGGCCTGTCAGGCACTGGATCAGCTCCGACTGGCCGTTGCCGGACACGCCGGCGATGCCCACGATCTCACCGGCATCCACATGGATGCTGAAGTGGTCCAGAATGTTTTTCTCGTCGGGGCCGGCCAGCACCAGGTCCCGCACATCCAGCACGGTGCCGGTGGTCTCCTGGGGAGGCACTTCCCGCTCCACGATGTGGCGGCCCACCATGAGGAAGGACATCTCCTCAATGGAGGTCTCGCTCTTGGGCATCTCCTGGATGTACTTGCCCAGCCGCATGACCATGACCCGGTCCGCCACGGCCATGACCTCGTGGAGCTTGTGGGTGATGATGATGATGCTCTTGCCCATCTGGGCCAGCTTGCGCATGGTGGCCAGCAGCTCATCCACCTCCTGGGGGGTCAGCACGGCGGAGGGCTCGTCAAAAATGATGATGTCCGCGTCCTGGTACAGGACCTTCAGGATCTCCACCCGCTGCTGCAATCCAACGGGGCAGTCCTTCACCAGCCGCCGGGGGTCGATGTGGAGGCCGTACTTGTCGCACAGCTCCTCCGTGATGCGGATGGCGGCGTTCCGGTCGAAAAAGAGGCCGTTTTTCCGGGGCTCCCGGCCATAGACGATGTTCTCCGCCACGGTGCAGGGCTCCAGCAGCATGAAGTGCTGCTGCACCATGCCGATCTTCTTGGCAATGGCGTCATGGGGGGAGCGGAAGTGCTGCAGCTCGCCGTTGAGGTAGATCTCACCGGAGGTGGGCTGTTCCAGTCCGTAGAGGATCTTCATGAGGGTGGATTTGCCGGCACCGTTCTCTCCCACCACCGCCAGGATCTCGCCCTTGTCCAGGGTGAGGTGCACGTCGTCGTTGGCGTAGAGGGAGCCGTATACCTTGGTGATGTGTTTCATTTCCAGCAGCAAGGGAATACACCTGTCCTTTCCTTGATATGGTCTGTACCGTCTCCCCGGCGGCAGGAGCTCTGCCGCCCGGGAGGCGGGACACCTTTCAGGCAACACCGCACAAATGCATCGACGGCGCTTTGCGGAATTTTGCGCCATCCATGCGTTGCAATTTTTTGAAATACGCCCAGTATTCCTGCAAAATTGCGCCTTTGTCTGGCGCAAAATTTGCTCGCAAATCGCTCTTGCCGCATGATGCGGTGTTGCCTTAGAAAAAAGCAGACGGGAAGAAACGATCTTCCCGTCTGCTTTTGTGAGGCTTGGGGTTCGGAGGGGCCGGATGGACCCTTCCAAGCAGACTTCCTTGTAACAGGCTTAGCCAGCGAAATACGCTTCCTCGGTGGGATAGTTGGTCAGGTCCAGCTTGCCGGTGCGGATATCGTCGGCAACCTGCTTCAAAGTGGCGATGTCGTCATCGCTCAGACGCTCGCTTCTGGGGTTGGCGGTCTCATGGGTGACATGCACGGCGCCGATGGTGCCCTCGGAAACGCCCCAGACGGAGTTGTCATTGGTGTAGCTGCCGCCGAAGAACTCGTCCAGCAGGTTCCACACGGACTGATAGGTATCCTTGATCTGAGAGGAGACGATGTAGGGGTTCTCGGGATCGGTCAGGTCCACGTCCTGGCCGGAGGTGTAGAAGCCCTTCTCCTTGGCGGCCTCGAAGGTGCCGCTGTCGCCGCCGGCGGCGGCGGAGTTGATGAACACGCAGCCCTGCTCATACTGCTGGATGGCCAGCTCCTTGGCCTTGGCGGGATCGGAGTAGGAACCGACATAGTTGAACACGAACTGGGCATCGGGATCGATGGACTTCACGCCCTCCATGTAGCCAAAGCGCCACTTCCAGGAGCCGGGGCCCTCGTTGACGTGGACGGCGCCGTAGGTGTGGGACTCACCGTCGGTGGTCAGAGCGGCGATAACGCCGATGAGGTAAGCGCCCTCCTGCTCGCGGTAGGAGATGCACTTGACGTTCTCGGCCTCCACCTCGGAGTCGATCAGGGCGTAGTTGGCGGCGTCGGGATACTCGGTGGCGACCTTGTTGATGGCGTCGCCGGCCTGCCAGCCGCCGCCGATGATAAGGTCATAATCCTCAGCCACCAGAGCGCGCATATTGTCCTCGAACGCGGCGCTGTCGGCGCACTCGGCCACGGTGGGCTCGAAGCCGTACTTCTCGGCGGCCTCGTTCAGAGCGTCCACCATCTGGGTCAGGAACACCTGGGTGCCGACCTTGTCGCACACCAGGGCGATCTTCATGCCCTCGCCGGGCAGGGCTTCGCTGCTGGTTTCACCGCTCTCGGGAGCGGCAGCGGGGGTCTCCTCCTTCTTGGAGCCGCATGCCGTCATCAAAGACATGGACAGCACCAGGGCCAGGAACAGTGCAAGAGCCTTTTTCATGTTTTTTCCTCCAACTTTTATTCATTTTGGAATGTGGGAAAGGCAGAAATCCATCGCCGCCTCCCGCGGGGGGAAAGAAGGCGACAAAATTCTCCGTTTGGTTGATATTATAGACCGCGGCAGAGTATTTTGTCAATTTGAGTTTTATAAAAGGATAAGGCTTCACACAAATTCAACACAATTAAACAAAAGCGAACTGTTAAATTTGCGAAAAACAACAATGCTGACAACGCGGACCGCGGACAATATTGACAAATGGACAGAAAGCCATAATAATACAACACAAGAACAGGCTGTGGAAGTACGGCTGAACAGGCCGGAAATGAATCACAGAGTATGGAGGGATGCACAGTGAGCAAGCAGATCGAAGAGGCCCGCCGGGGACTGTCCGCCTCGGAGCTGGGTCATGTAGATGAGGCCGCGCCGGAGCGGGCGCCGGGATACGTGCTGCTGCCGGGAGACCCCAACCGGGTGCCCAAGATGGCGGCCCAGTGGGATGAGGGCGCGAAGCTGTATACCCTGTCCCGGGGACTGACGGCGGCAGTGGGCACCTACAAGGGGGTGGAAGTGGGCGCCTGGTCCACAGGCGTCGGCGGCCCCAGCACGGAGTGCACCCTGACAGACCTGGCCGCCCGGGGAGCCCACACCTTTATCCGGGTGGGCACCACCGGCGCCATTCAGGAGGACATCCGCATCGGCGACATCATCATCAATGATTCCAATGTCCGCCTGGACGGCACCTCCCGGCTGTACGTGCGGGACGAGTACCCGGCCGCCGCCTCCTACGAGGTGGTGCTGGCCCTGGTCCAGGCCTGCGAGAACCTGGGCCTGCGGTATCACGTGGGCACCGGCTGCACCTGCGCTTCCTTTTATACCGGCCAGTGCCGCACCACTTACGGCGGCTACCGGCCCTCCTGGCTGGACGCGGAGTTCGAGGATCTGCGGCGGGCCGGCGTGCTGAACTTTGAGATGGAGGGCGCCACCGTCACCACTCTCAGCCGCATCTTCGGTAAGCGCGCGGCCATGTGCGCCTCCGTGGTGGCCCAGCGCATCACCGGCGAATGGGACGAAACGCCCCAGGGCGAGTACAACGCCTGCCTGGCCGGCGCGGAGGCCATCCGTATCCTGACGGAGTGGGACCGGAAAAAGGCGGAGCAGGGGAAGAAGTACTACTTCCCCGGACTGTGAGGGGCGCCATGGATCGGGAACTGAAGCAAAAGCTCATCGCCATGGCGGCGGAGGCCCGGCACAACGCCCGCGCCTTCAGCGGCTTCCATGTGGGCGCGGCCCTGCTGACGAAAAGCGGAGAGATCGTCACCGGCTGCAATGTGGAGCTCCACACCACCCTCTCCAGCATCTGCGCCGAGCGCACCGCCATGGTGAAGGCCGTGTCCATGGGACACACGGACTTCGCGGCCATCGCCGTGGTGTCCGACGCGGAAAAGCCCGTCTCTCCCTGCGCCTTCTGCCGGCAGTACCTGGTGGATTTTGACCCGGACATCCTGGTCATCATGGCCAACGCCGCCGGCACCGAGGTGGTGGAGATGACGGCGGTGGAGCTGCTGCCTATGGCCTTTATGGGCAGCGGGCGGGACCAGCAGTAAGGAATACGCGCCAAGAAAAAACCGCCCCGGGAGCGTCGCTCCCGGGGCGGTTTTTTGACATTACAGGCTCATTTTCAGGATGTTCAGGATATCCTCCTCGCTGAGGGGGACAAAGGTGCGGTCAAAGTTGGCGGTGCGGGCCTTTTTGGCCATGAGGGGCAGCTTCTCCTCGTCGATGCCCACCTCCCGCAGTGTGGCGGGCAAGCCCAGGGAGTTGAAGAATTCCCGGGTCTTGTCAATGGCGGTCTCCGCCAGCTCCCGCTGGGGCAGCTGGGGGTCCAGGCCCCAGACGTTGACGCCGTAGGCGGCGAAGCGGTGCTCCGTCTGGTCATTGAGCACATAGCGCATCCAGTTGGGGGTCAGGATGGCCAGGCCCACGCCGTGGGTGATGTCGTAGAAGGCGGAAAGCTCGTGCTCGATGGCGTGAACGCTCCAGGCCACGGGCTTGCCCATGTCCAAAAAGCCGTTGATGGCCCAGGAGGCGCACCACATGAGGTTGGCCCGGGCCTCGTAGTCGTCGGGAGTCTCCAGGGCCTTGGGACCGTAGTGGATGCAGGCCTTCAAAATGGCCTCCGCCATGCTGTCCGCCAGATAGGAGGTCTCAATGGGGCTGAAATAGTTCTCAAAGGTATGGGACATGATGTCCGCCGTGCCGGCCGCCGTCTGGGAAGCGGGCAGAGAGCAGGTGTAGGAGGGGTCCAGGATGGACACGGAGGGCAGGCAGGCGGGGGCGCCGAAGGCCAGCTTTTCGTTGGTGTCCATGTCGGAGATGACGGCGATGTTGTCCATCTCGGAGCCGGTGGCGGCCATGGTCAGCACCGTGAAAATGGGCAGGGCCTTCTCAGGCACGGCCTTGCCGGCGGGGAAATCCCAGGGGTCGCCGTCATAGCAGGCGCCGGCGGCAATGGCCTTGGAGCAGTCGATGACGCTGCCGCCGCCCAGGGCCAGCACGCCGTCCAGCCCGTGCTGGCGGCACAGCTCCACGCCCTTGCGGACGGTGGTGATGCGGGGGTTGGGCTCCACGCCGCCCAGCTCGACCCATTCGATGCCGTGCTCCTTCAACTGGGACGTTGCGCCGTCATACACGCCGTTGCGCTTGATGCTGCCGCCGCCGTAGACCACCAGCACCCGGCTGGCACGGCTGGCGATCTCACCGCCCAGCTTGCTGATCTGGCCCTTACCGAAATGGACCACCGTGGAAATGGAATAGGTGAAATTTTTCATAGGTTTGAACCGACCCTTCCCGCTGCGCCGCAGCGATTTTTTGTTTCCAGCCCGCCGACGGGCTGATGTTCTTTTTAATATTATCACAAAAAACAACAACAGTCAACAAAGGAAGCCCATGGCTGAACGGAATCCCGCCAAAATTGACGGAAGTTTTCGTTGACGAAAAAAGCGCCGTGTGCCATAATAAGGGAGAAAAACTGCGAAAAGAGGATAGAGAAAAGAGAAACTGCCTGGCCAAAGCAGAATGAAAATTCCACAAATTTCAGGAAAGCCCAGAAAAAGAAACAACAACAAACAAAAAAGTGGAATATTCTGCAAAACCGCGAGAAGGGAAACCGAACCATTATGATGACAGCCCAGAGAAGAGAAGAACTGAAAAAATATATGCTGGAGCACAAAAGCGCCTCCGTTTTGGACATGGCGCAGCGGTTCCAGGTCAGCGGCCAGACCATCCGCCGGGATTTTGAGGCCCTGGAGAAGGAGGGCTTCCTCCTGCGGTCCTACGGCGGCGCCATGGTGAAGGACCGGAAGACGGACTTTGTGCCCAACACGGTGAAAAGCGAGCTGTTCGTGGATGAGAAAAAGGCTATCTGCCGCCGGGCGGTGTCCCAGATCTACCCCAACGACTGCATTTTTATCGACCACTCCACCACAGCCCTGGCCCTGTGCGAGGAGATCCGCCAGATGCCCTTGACGGTGGTCACCAACTCCTACCGGGTCATCGGCCAGCTGTCCGACTGCTATAATATCCAGCTGGTGTGCACCGGCGGCACGTATCACGGCGGCATCGAGGGCTTTTCCGGCCTGGAGACCGTTCGCTACCTCCAGCAGCACTGCGTGGACAAGGCCTTTTTGTCCTGCCGGGCCATCGACCCCCTCCGGGGTGTCAACGACGCCTATGAGACCATTGCCAACGTCCGCCAGACCGTCATTGAAAACGCCGACAGCGTGTATCTGCTGGCGGACCACACGAAGTTCGGCAAATCCGGCTTCATCACCGTCTGCGGCCTGGACCAGTTGGACTACGTCATCACGGACCGGCCTTTGGACCGGGAGTGGCGGAAGCTGTTCGCCGAGAACAAGGTGAAGGTGCTGGACGGCTCCAACGAATAAGAAAAAGGTCCCCGGCCATCTGGCCGGGGACCTTTTTATGAGCTTGTCGAAAAGGGGTGAGCTGCTGGAAAACGGGAAGGAAGATAGTTACGAAAGAAACCCAGGAGGGGTGTCTTTCGTTTTAAATCTAAGTTTTTCAGAACTTTTTAAGTTCTGAAAAACTTGCTCAGGCTGTCGAAAAGGTTTTTTTGACAGAGTAAATTGTCAAACTAAGTGCAACAAGAAAAGAGCTCAAAGTCCCACAGCTCCTGAGCAGAATGAAAGTTTAAGACTTTGCGAGGCCTGGCGTTGAT
>SFDT01000003.1 GCA_004558115.1 Clostridiales bacterium
ACGCCGGTCCGAGCCGTTTCTCTGGCCAGGTGGGTCTTGATGCGCTGGAAGAGTTCCTCGGGGATCTGGAATGCCATCGTTCTGCTGCCTGTCATGTTGATTCCTCCATTCTCATCTTTCATCTTGTAGTATTCAGTGAGCAGTGATGCGATGTACTGGCTGGTGGTCATCTCCAGGCGGTCTTTTTCTTCTGTTACCCGGTTGTGCAGGGCGATGTCGATTTGGGCGCATAGATTTTTCTTGTCTGCCATGGTCTGCGCTCCTTTCCTCGTTTTGCAACGCAAGTATATCCAAAACCATGGTAGAAAGCTATTACCAAGACCACCAAGGAACCAAGGACAAAGCAAGCAATACCACCAAGTGAAACAGCTATGTAATAAAAAGAGAGAAGCCCCCGTTGGCAGTTCGATTTGAACTGCCAGCGGGGGCTTCTCTCGCTGTTTTCTCTTTGCTCAGAGGTTCGAATCACCCCACATCACGAAAATGGCCTTTTGCATCTCCATCTCGTCTGGTGCTCGATTTTGTCCTCTGAAACGGCTGAAACCCTTGCCGCAGCAAGGGTTTCAGGGGTTGCATCTTTTTCAGCAACCTTAGTTGGTGCCGGTGGTGGGACTCGAACCCACACGGTGTCGCCACCAACGGATTTTGAGTCCGTCACGTCTACCATTCCATCACACCGGCATTCAGATACCTGCACATTATACAAGAAGCGCGGAGAAAATTCAAGAGGGGATTTTAAAGTGGGGCTAAAAAATGAACAGACCATTAAATGCGGGGAAATTCAGAAGAAAAGCCTACACAAAAGAGGGGGAACGTGCTATCATATATAAGTTAAATTATGCGGTTTTGCCTGCCGGGAGAGGAAGGAGGCGGGGATATGAAAAAAATATTGGCGGTGTGGATGCTGCTGGCGGTGTCCCTGCTGACCTGCGGGTGCGGGCTGACCTTCTCCGCCGAGGAGCTGTACTGTCTGCCTAAGCTCCCGGTGGAATACACGGAGCTGGACAACCGGATCAACGCCATTTTGGCGGAGGGAGCGGAGTACGCCGCCCCCACCTCCGGCCGGAATATCCAGCCGGTGCAGCTGGAGGACCTGGACGGCGACGGCCAGGAGGAGGCAGTGGCCTTTTTCCGCAACGCCTCCGACGAAAAGCCGTTGAAGATCTGTATTTTTACCGCCGACGGCGAGAGCTACCGGCAGACGGCTGTGATTGAGAGCAGCGGCACCAGCATTTACAGCGTCACGTACAGCGACCTGAACGCCGACGGCTGTTCAGAGATCCTTGTGGGCTGGCGGGTCACCACGGACCTGCAGGCCCTGGTGGTATACTCCCTGCGAAACGGCGAGGTGACGGAGCTGCTGCGGACCAACTACGTCCGCTACGCCGTTACGAATCTGGACCAGGACCAGCTGCAGGAGCTGGTGGTCCTGCACTCTCTGGATGAGAGCGGCAGCGTGGCGGACTATTACGCCTGGCAGGACGGCACGATCCAGCTGCGCTCCTCCGCCCGTATCTCCATCACCATGGCGGAGCTGACCCAGCTGGGACGCATTTCCAGCGGCACACTGTCGGACGAAGTGCCGGCGCTGTTTGTCACCGGCGTGGAGGAGTCCGCCTGGGCCATTACGGATATTCTGGCGGTCCGCAACGGAGATCTGACCAACGTGGTCCTCTCGGATGATACCGGCGTGTCCAGCGAGATCGCGCCCTACCGCTCCCTGTATCCCACGGACATCAACGGCGACGGCGTCACGGAGGTCCCGTGGCCCGTGGCCCTGCCGGACCGGGACGACGGGGGAGAGCAGGCCTACCAGCGCATCGACTGGCGCAGCTATGACAGCGGCGGAGAGCCTGCGACGGTGCTGAGCACCTACCACGATATTGAGGACGGCTGGTACTTCCTCCTGCCGGATGCCTGGACGGACCAGATCGCGGTCTCCCGCGGTGTGGCGCCTGACGAGGCCTATGTGACCTTTTACCGGATGGACGGCCAGACGCCCCAGTCCTTCCTGCGCATCACCGCCATCACCGGCAGCAGCCGGAACGTCAAAGCGGTGCGGGGCGGGCGGTTTATTCTCAGCCGCCAGGCGGAGACCATCTACACGGCGGAACTGCTGGAGGGCAACGCCGGCTGGAGCCTGGGCATGACGGAGGACGAGGTCTGCTCCGCCTTCAACCTGATCACCAAGGAATGGATGTACGGGGACAACTGACGGAAACAGAAAGGACGAATCATGAAAAAAGTTTTGGTTTTGGAGGATGAATCCAGTATCCGCAGCTTTATCGTCATCAATCTGCGCCGGGCGGGCTATGACGTCATCGAGGCGGAAAGCGGTGAGGAGGCTCTGGAGCGTTTAAAAGAACATCCGGACACCAAAGTGGCCCTGCTGGATATCATGCTGCCCGGCATCGACGGCTTTGAGGTCTGCCGCCGCATCCGGGCCACCAACACGAAGATCGGCATCATCATGCTGACGGCCCGCTCCCAGGAGATGGACAAGGTGACGGGGCTGATGACCGGCGCCGATGACTATGTGACAAAGCCCTTTTCCCCGGCGGAGCTCACCGCCCGGGTGGACGCGCTGTTCCGCCGGGCCGGCGGAGAGGAGCCGGTGTCCTCCGGCGAGATCCGGCAGCCGCCCTTCCTGCTGAACACCCGGAACCGGACCCTGGAAAAGGACGGCCAGCGCATCAAGCTGACCCAGGTGGAGTACTCCATCATGAAGGTGTTTATGGAAAACCCCGGCAAGGCCTTGTCCCGGGAGGAGATTCTGGACATGGTCTGGGGCCGGGACTATTTCGGCGAACTGAAGATCGTGGACGTGAACATCCGCCGCCTGCGGCTGAAGATCGAGGACAACGTCCAAAACCCCACCTACATCACCACCGTCTGGGGCTACGGCTACAAATGGGGCTTTTAAGGCGGGAGTCCGCCTGGACCAAGGCGTACCGCCAGATGTGGCAGCGGGAACAGCGGTTTCTGGAGCGCTACGGGACGGCGGCGGAGTCGTCCCTGGACCGGAAGCTGGATGAAAAGATCCCGCCTGCCCTGCGGGAGACGCTCCACGGGGCCTTTGTGAAGGCCTT
Source organism: Clostridiales bacterium (assembly GCA_004558115.1). Taxonomy (GTDB): domain Bacteria; phylum Bacillota; class Clostridia; order Oscillospirales; family Oscillospiraceae; genus Oscillibacter. The sequence continues at coordinate 3,090 of SFDT01000003.1, forward strand.
TGAGGTGGTGTTTCAAAAGGGAGACGCCGTCATCCGGAAGGCGGGCGGCACGGAAAAGCGGCAGCAGGACTTCATGATCCGTGAATACCTGGCGGACCAGCGGGAGAGCCGGAAAAACCTGCGGGCCTTCCGGAAGGCCGCGGCCGCTTCCGGGCGGGGCAATGTGGCCCTGTCCGGTGCCGCCGGCGTGGGCATGGGCCTTTTTGGCGTGGCCCTGCCGGACATCCCCCTGTTTACGGGGCTGCTGCTGAAAAGCATTTACGAGACGGCGGAGACCTTCGGCTTTCCCTGCGAGGGAGAGCCGGAGAAAATACTGGCCCTGCGGCTCATAGAAACAGCCCTTTCCAGCGGCGATGCGCTGCGGGAGAAGGACCGCCTCATCGACGAATTTTTCCAGACGGGCCGCTGGCCGGACCGGCTGGTACTGGCGGAGCAGGTCCGCGCCGCCGCCCGAAGGCTGTCGGAGACGGTGGTGTACGGCAAGTTTTTGCAGAATATCCCGGTGGCCGGCGCGGCCGGCGGCGCCAAGGACGCCGTGTGCCTGCGGCGGGTGCAGCAGTACGCGGCCATCAAGTATGAAAAGCGGTTTTTGATCCGCCGGCGCACCGGCGGCTGAGAGCATCGGAAAACAACGGGAAAGGAGGCGGAAAGCAGAATGGCGGAGGAAGAAAGAGGCGCCCGGGGACGGGCTCTGCGGGTCCGCGGCCTGCGGCAGCGGTGGATCGTCAACAGCATCATGCCCATTTTGATCCTGCTGGGCCTGCTGGTGACGCTGTTTTCCGCCGGTATTTCCAGCTATTATTACGGCATCATGCGGGACGGCCTGGAAAAGCAGGCCACCGCCGAAGCCGGTGCCTTTAACGACTATTTCATGGACAACGGCTATACGGAGTATCTCCAGCGGGCCATCCAGTCCACCACCAGCTTTACAGATAAGGACCGCATCGAGCTGCAATTCATCAACAGCGCCGGCCGCATCCAGGTGTCCTCTACCTCCAGTTTGAAGACCGGCCTCAAGCCCGGGACGGAGGAGATCAGCCAGGCCATCAGCCAGAAGGAGACGAAGGTGTTCCAGGGCCAGGACCCGGAGACGGGAGAGAGCATTATGGCGGTGTCCGCCCCGCTGATATACAGCGGAAAGGTGGTGGGTGTACTGCGGCTGGTGACCTCCCTGCGGGCGGTGAACCGGCAGATCCTCATTGCCGTCGCCGCCATTTTCCTGGTGGCGGGCATCTGTATGACCATGGTCATCATCGCCAACCTGCTGTTCATCAACAACGTGGTGGAGCCGGTGGCGGTGGTCAGCGACGCCGCCAAGCGCATTTCCGCCGGCAGCTACGGCATCCAGATCGAGAATAAATACACCGACGAGTTGGGCGAGCTGGTGGACAACATCAACGACATGTCTTTGAAGATCGGCCAGAACGAGAAGATGAAAAGCGAGTTCATCTCCTCCGTGTCCCATGAGCTGCGCACGCCCCTCACCGCCATCAACGGCTGGGGCGAGACCATTCTGGAAGACCCCACCGGCGACCCGGAGCAGCTGCGCCGGGGCATCCGCATCATCCTGAACGAGTCCCGGCGCCTTTCCACCATGGTGGAGGAGCTGCTGGAATTTTCCAAGATGGAGGATGGCCGCTTCACTCTCCGGGTGGAGCAGGTGGATTTGCAGGCGGAGTTTGAGGACGCCATTTTCACCTACCGGGAGCTGTTCCGGCAGGAGGGCATCGGCTTGGACTACGAGGCGGGGGACGAGCTGCTACCGCCCATCTCCGGTGACCCGGAGCGGCTGAAGCAGGTGTTCTGCAACGTGCTGGACAACGCCGCCAAGCACGGCGGTGCCGGCGGGCGCATTTCCGCCTCCGTCTGCCTGGAGGATGACGCGGAGGTCATCCGCATCCGGGACTACGGCCCCGGCATCCCCGAGGCGGAGCTGCCCTATGTGAAGCAGAAATTTTACAAGGGCTCCTCCAAGGCCCGGGGCAGCGGCATCGGCCTTGCCGTGTGCGACGAGATCGTGAACCTCCACGGCGGCACCTTTGACATCGGAAACGCCCCCGGCGGCGGTGCGGTGGTCACCATCCGCCTGCCGGTCAAAGAAATTTGAACGCGGAAAAAATCGAACAAATGTTTGCATCTTGCAAACGGATGTGATATCATTTCAATCATAGAAAGGAACTTCCATGGCAGAGAACAAATCCTGTGCCTTCCGCACCAGCATCGGCGGACAGGCGCTCATCGAGGGCATCCTCATGCGGGGCCCGGAAAAGCAGGCCATCGTGGTCCGGGACCAGGAGGGCCATCTGGTGGAAAAGGTGGAGGAGCTGAAGCTCATCAAGGACCGCTACCCCATCCTGGGCTGGCCCCTGGTGCGGGGCACCGTCAACTTCCTGGACTCCATGGTCAAGGGCGTCAAGGCCCTCATGTATTCCGCCGACTTCTATCCCGACGAGGAGGCGGCCCAGCCCTCCAAATTTGAGCTGTGGCTGGAAAAGCACCTCAGCAGCAAAAAGCTGGAGAGCGCCATCGTGGCCCTGGCGGTGGTGATGGGCGTGGGGCTGAGCCTTCTCTTGTTCATGGTGCTGCCCACCTTCCTCACCGGCGGCCTGACCCACTTTTTCCCTGGCTTCCCCATGTGGGGCCGGAACCTGCTGGAGGGCATTTTGAAGATCGCCATCTTCCTGTTGTACCTGTTTTTCTGCTCCCGGCAGAAGGACATCTACCGGGTGTTCCAGTACCACGGCGCAGAGCACAAGACCATTTTCTGCTATGAGGCGGGCCTGCCTCTCACGGTGGAGAACGTCCGGGTGCAGCCCCGGCACCATCCCCGCTGCGGCACCAGCTTTTTGTTCGTGGTCATCTTCGTGTCCATCCTCGTCTCCAGCGTGGTGTTCGGCATTTGGCCCATCACCAACACGCTGCTGCGGACGGCGGTCCATTTGCTGCTGCTGCCCCTGGTGGTGGGCATCACCTACGAGTTCAACCGCTGGGTGGGCCGCCATGTGCAGGACAGCGGCCTGGCCCGGGTGCTGACGGCCCCCGGCATGTGGATGCAGAACTTCACCACCAACGAGCCGGACGACAGCATGATCGAAGTCGCCATCCGCTCTTTGGAGCTGGTGCTGCCCAGCGAAAAGGGCAAGGACGAGTGGTAAGCCTCCATTGATGAAAAACAGATTGCGGAGCGTACTATGGCTATCACATATAACAATTTGTATTTGGATATCCGCCAGCAGCTGAAAAAAGCCGGCATCGAGGAGGCCACGCTGGAGGCCCGGGAGCTGGTGTGCTTCGGCACCGGCAAGAGCCGGGAGCAGCTTCAGCGGGACGGCGGCCTGTACGCCTCTCCGGAGCTGGAGGGCCGTGTCCGGGACCTGGTGGCCCGGCACCTGGCGGGAGAGCCGGTGGCGTATCTCATCGGCGAGTGGGAGTTTTACGGCCTGCCCCTGGACATCTCCAGCGACGTGCTCATCCCCCGGCCCGACACGGAGGTCCTGGCGGGCCAGGCCATCGAGTACCTCAAGACCCTGGGGGATTGCCGGGTGCTGGACCTGTGCGCCGGCAGCGGCTGCATCGGCCTGGCGGCGGCGTCCCAGGTGCCCCGGGCCCGGGTGGTGCTGGGGGAATGGTCTGACGGCGCTCTGAAGATCTGCCGCCAAAACATCCGCCGCAACGGCCTTTCCGGCCGGGTGGTGCCCATGCAGGTCAACGCCCTGGAAAAGCCGGAGCGGTCCCTGGGAGAGTTCCAGTGCATCATCTCCAACCCGCCCTACATCCCCGCCGGGGATATCGAGGGCCTGGATGTGTCCGTGAAGGACTACGAGCCCCATCTGGCCCTGGACGGCGGCGAGGACGGCCTGGATTTTTACCGGGCCATTTCCGAAAAGTGGAAGGATGCCCTGGTCCCCGGCGGCCGGCTGTACTTTGAGGTCGGCATCGGCCAGGCGGACGAGGTGCTGCGCATCATGCGGGCCCAGGGCTTTGGCGATATCCAGATCGTCAAGGACCTACACGACATTCCCCGGGTGGTCTACGGCACCCTTTGCACAGAGATTTGAGAGCTTACAGACAGAGATTTTAGGAGGAGATACCTATGGCAAAAGACAAAGCGCCCCTGCCCGCCGCGGCACCCGCCAGCGATAAAAAGAAGGCCATCGACACCGCCATGGCCCAGATCGAGAAAATGTACGGCAAGGGCTCCATCATGCGCTTCGGAGACCAGACGAACCTGAACGTGGACTTCATCCCCACCGGCTCCCTGGCCCTGGATGTGGCGTTGGGCATCGGCGGCCTGCCCCGGGGCCGCATCGTGGAGATCTACGGACCGGAGTCCTCCGGTAAGACCACCCTGGCCCTCCATGTGGTGGCCGAGGCCCAGAAAAAGGGCGGCGAGGTGGCCTTCGTGGACGCCGAGCACGCCCTGGACCCCACCTATGCCCGCGCCCTGGGCGTCAACGTGGAGGATATGCTCATCTCCCAGCCGGACACCGGCGAGCAGGCCCTGGAGATCACCGAGGCCCTGGTCCGCTCCGGCGCCATCGACGTCATCGTGGTGGACTCCGTGGCCGCCCTGGTGCCCCGGGCGGAGATCGAGGGCGAGATGGGCGACAGCTATGTGGGCCTCCAGGCCCGGCTCATGAGCCAGGCCCTCCGCAAGCTCACCGGCGCCATCGGCAAGACCAACACCATCGTCATCTTCATCAACCAGCTGCGGGAAAAGGTGGGCGTCATGTACGGCAACCCCGAGGTCACCACCGGCGGCCGGGCCCTGAAGTTCTACGCCTCCGTCCGCATTGACGTGCGGCGCATCGAGGCCCTGAAAAACGGCAGCGAGATCATCGGCAACCGCACCCGGGCCAAAGTGGTGAAAAATAAAGTGGCGCCCCCCTTCCGGGAGGCGGAGTTTGACATTATGTACGGCGAGGGCATCGCCCGCACCGGCGAGCTGGTGGACCTGGGCGTGAAGCTGGACCTGGTCCAGAAGTCCGGCTCCTGGTTCTCCATGGGCGAGGTCCGCATCGGCCAGGGCCGGGACGCCGCCAAGAAGTACCTCCAGGACAACCCGGAGATCGCCGCCAAGCTGGAGGCGGATATCCGCAAGAACTTCGACAAGCTGATGACGGGCCAGTCCCGGGTGGCCGCCAAGGCCGCCGGCCGGGCCGTGGATGTGAGCGCCGACGATTTCGACGATGCGGATTGAGCGCGTCGAGGCCTCCAAGCATAAGCGGGGCCGGGTGCTGGTGTTTCTGGAGGACGGTGCCTGCCTGAAGATCACGGAGCAGGAGCTGCTGGATTTCGGCCTTCGGGCCGGAGACCAGTTGGACGAGGCGGCCCTCTCCCGCTTAAAGGAGGCCGCCGGTGTCTCCAATGTGAAGGCCGCGGCGGCGGATCTCATCGGAAAGCGGGCCATGAGCCGCGCCGCCCTGGAAAAGAAGCTGAAGGAAAAGGGCGCCAGCGAGGCGGAGGCCCGCTACGCCGCCGAATGGCTGGAGGCCATCGGCGCCATCAACGACGCCGAATACGCCGCCCTGCTGGCCCAGCACTGCGCCCGCCAGGGCTATGGCCCCGCCCGCATCCGGGAAAAGCTCTATGAAAAGGGCGTTCCCCGGGAGCTGTGGGACGACGCCCTGGACACCCTGCCGGACAGCGCCGAGGCGGTGGACCGCTTTTTGGAGAGCAAGCTCCGTGGCCGCTTGCCGGAGGAACAGGAAAAAAAGCGCCTGACGGACGCCCTTTTGCGCCGGGGCTTTTCCTGGGGAGACGTGAAGTCCGCCTGGAGCCGCCTGGGAGAGGCGACCTGGGAGGACTGATCACAGACCTCCCCGGCAAAGTCCGCGCCGAAGCGCAGACCGGCCCGGAAGGATTCCAGAACTTCCCACTGCCGCATCTGATAACTGAGCTCGTCATACCGCCGGAAAAAGTCTTTGCCCAAGGCGCGTTCGATCTGCGCCTCCATCCCGCAGAGGACGTCCATGCCGCTCCTGTATTCCGCATCTTTCGGCGGAGCAAGCTGCTCGGTGCAGAAAAAGTGCAGGTCATCGAGAAATTGGTTCATAGCGGTCCTCCCATGCGCACAATATTCAGATTAAATCTGACATCATAATATCAGATTTAATCTGAAAAATCAAGGGGGTTCTATGCTGCATTTAGAAATATTTGGCGAACGCTTGCGAAAATTGCGAAAAGAAAATAATATGGTGCTGGCAGATGTAGCAAAGCTGCTGGGAACCAGTAATACACAAATTGGAGATATGGAAAATGGAAAGTCCGGGACAAGCCTGGCACGGCTGGTTATGCTGGCTGAATACTTCCATGTCTCCACGGACTACCTGCTGGGCATCACCGATGATCCCACCTGGCGGGGCGGACCACTTGAATAAACGGAGGAAACCGATTTGAGCTACAACGTATCATTCATTTCCCTGGGCTGCGCCAAAAACCAGGTGAACTGCGAGCAGATGATGGCCGCTGTCCAGGCCGCCGGCCACAGCATCCAGGTGGACCCGGAGGGGGCCGACGTGGTGGTGGTGAACACCTGCGGCTTCCTGGCCTCCGCCTGTGAGGAGGCCATCGACAACATTCTGGAGATGGCGCAGCTGAAACAGGACGGCAAGGTGAAGAAAATTCTCGTCACCGGCTGCATGGCCCAGCGGTACAAGGAGGATGTTTTGCAGGAGCTGCCGGAGGTGGACGGCGTTCTGGGCACCGGCAGCTACGGCGACATCGCCCAGGCCATCGACGAGGTGATGGCCAAGGGCCTGCGGCCCTGCCACATCGGCAATATCCACACCGCCAACCAAAGCGGCGAGCGCATTTTGTCCACGCCCCCCTGGTATGCCTACCTGCGCATCGCCGAGGGCTGCGACAACCACTGCGCCTACTGCATCATCCCCTCCCTCCGGGGCAAATTCCGCAGCCGCCCCATGAACGAGCTGCTGGATGAGGCGGCGGAGCTGGCCTCCGCCGGGGTGCAGGAGCTGCTGGTCATCGCCCAGGACATCACCCGCTACGGCACAGACCTCAACGGCGAGCACCAGCTGGCAAAGCTGCTGCGGGAGCTGTGCAAGCTGGATTTCCACTGGATCCGCCTCCACTACCTCTATCCCGACGAGATCACTGACGAGCTCATCGACACCATCGCGGCGGAGCCCAAGATCCTGCCCTATCTGGATATCCCCATCCAGCACTGCAACGATACTATTTTGAAGGCCATGAACCGCCGGGACACCAAGGCCAGCCTGACGGCCATGCTGACAAAGCTCCGGGCGCGCATCCCCGGCCTGGTGCTGCGGACCAGCATCATCTCCGGCCTGCCCTATGAGGACGAGACCGCTTTTGAGGAGCTGTGCCAGTTCCTGCGGGAGATGAAGATCGAGCGGGCCGGCGTCTTCCCCTTCTCTCCCGAGGAGGGCACCCGCGCCGCCCAGATGGACCATGTGGACACGGAAGAGGCCCGGCGCCGGGCGGAGTTGCTGGTGGATGTACAGTCCGACATCATTGACGAGTATAACGAGTCTCTCCTGGGCGAGACCCGGGAGGTCCTGTGCGAGGGCTTCGACGGTCAGGCCCAGATGTTCTTCGGCCGCAGCTACGCCGAATCCCCGGACATCGACGGCCGCATTTATTTCACCGCCGACGGCGAAGTGGCCCCCGGTACGTTTGTGGAGGTCCGCCTCACCGGCACCATGGACGGCGAGCTGACCGGTGAGATGGTTTGAGAAGCAGCTTGCCGAAGAAAGGAAGAAACACATGAATTTGCCCAATAAATTAACTCTATTGCGTATTATATTGATTCCTGTATTCATGGTGGTGCTGTATTGGGGCTTTCCCGGCGCCTCCTGGGCGGCGCTTGCCATCTTCATCATCGCCAGCCTGACGGATCTGTTGGACGGTAAGATCGCCCGGAAGTACAACCTGGTGACGGACTTCGGCAAGTTCGCCGACCCCCTGGCGGACAAGATGCTGGTGACGGCCGCCATGCTGTGGTTCGTGGAGATCGGGCAGATGCCCGCCTGGGCGTTGCTCATCGTCATCTGCCGGGAGTTCGCCGTCAGCGGCCTGCGGATGATCGCCGCCGACAAGGGTCGGGTCATCGCCGCCGGCTGGTCCGGCAAGGTGAAGACTGCCGCCACCATGGTGTGCATCGTGCTGATGTTCCTGCCTATCCCCCCTATTGTGAACACTATCTGCGTCTGGGTCATCACCCTGACCACCCTGTATTCCGGCGTGGAGTATTTCATGAAGAACAAGGATGTCATCCAGTCCGTGTGAGCAAGCAGCAGAAAGGAATGATGACGGATGTTTCGTGAAATGCGCAGAAAAAAGCAGGCGCTGACCGCTGAGGAGGTCACGGAGATCCTAAAGCGCAACACCTCCGGCGTGTTGGCGGTCAACGGTGACGGGGGGTATCCCTATGCGGTGCCGCTGAGCTATGTATACCTGGATTCCAAGCTCTATTTTCACTGTGCCGGGACAGGCCATAAGTTGGAGAGCATTTTGAAAGATGGAAAAGTCTCTTTCTGTGTCATTGACCAGGACCAGGTCGTGGGCGAGGAGTACACCACGTATTTCAGAAGTGTGGTGGCCTTTGGCCGGGCCAGAGTTCTGGAGGGGGCGGAGAAACTGGGGCCCTTGGTGGAGCTGTGCGAAAAATACTATCCCGGCCATTTGGAGCAGACCCGGCAAAAGGCGGAAGGTGCTCTGAAAAATGTCTGCATCGTAGAAGTTGCCATTGAGCACGTCACCGGCAAGACCGCTATGGAATTGGTGGAGAAACCAAAATAACAGAAAGAACAGCCGCCGGGAAAACCCGGCGGCTATTTTGCCGCCCAGCGGCCGGAAAAGAGGGCGGGGTCCACGCCCCGGACCTGCACCACCTCCAGCAGGGGGCTGGCCGCCAGGTCCGCCACCGTCACCAACCGTCCGCCGTCGCTGTCCAGGTCGAAGCCTTGGCGAAGCCACGCGTACCAGGGCAGGTACGCGCACTGAACGGAGGAAAGGGGCGGCTCCGGCGATTTTTCGCCCCAAAGGCCACTAAAAAACCCATAGGGTACCTCCTGAAGCTCCCGGAGCGCGGCGGCCACCGCCGCCTCCCGCTGCTCTGGGGCGGCGTCCCGGACCCGCAGCACCAGCAGGGTGGGATAGGTGCGCCAGCTGTCCAGGGAAGCCGTACCACTGGTGGTGCCGGGCATGGCGGCCTCCAGGACGGTCCCGCTGTCCGTGACCAGAGCGGCGTGGCCGTGGCGCCACCCCAGGGTGTGGGTGGAGAAGGTGATGAGCAGGTCCCCGGGTTCCAACGGTGCCAGCACGGCCGGGGAACCGGTCCGCTCCTCACAGGTGACGCCCAGGGGCAGCAGCGCCCGGCACTCCGCCTCCGGCGGGGTATGGAATGCCGCCTGGCAGGCAAGGATGTCCGCCGTCCGCCCCTCCGCCAGCAGCTGCCGGACAGCCAGGGGGGAAAGCCCGGTCTCCGCCGTGACAAGACTGGATGTTTGGGCTGACAGTTCCCCGCCTACCAATAGGGACGCCAGGTCCGCCGGCGGCTCGGGGCAGGCGTAAAGAGGCCGCCGGTGGGCCCATACGGCCTGCAGCAGCCAGAGCAGCAGGAGCAAAGCGCAGAAAAAACGCGCCAAACGCCGCAGCTGTGCCAAAATCTCGCGCTCCCCTCCAAAAAGATACAAATAGTGTATCCGCCAAGGAGAGAGTTCAGTCTTGACACGGCGGACGATTCCTGGTAATATACTGTGGTAATCCAAAGTGCGTGAGGAACGGAAAGAGTAACAGCTCATCCAAAGGGCAGAGAGGGCGCGCCACCGGCTGTAAGCGTGCCCACGGCGGAAGCTGCGAAGTGCATCCGGGAGCGCGGGGCGTAATGGCCCCCGGTGAGGCCGCCGTTATCGGGCTGTCCGGCTGTTGGGCCGGCATGAGCGAATGCAAGAGTGGAACCGCGTGACTGCACGCCTCTTGTGCCCTGATGGGCGCGGGAGGCGTTTTTGTTTTGCCAATGGAGGACCCTGTTATGATGCTTTTCTCTGACCCCTGCCGATGTCGCCTGTAACGGGCGGCCGTCCCGCTCCGGCAAAATTTCGATTTTGTAGTAGAAGGAGCAACACGACATGACAAAGCGCATTACCCGACTGGGCGGCCTGTTGGCCGCGTACCAGCGCCGCGATCCCGCGGCCCGCAGCAAGCTGGAGATCTTTTTGCTGTACCCCGGCGTTCACGCCATCCTCTACCACCGCCTGGCCCACTGGATGTACCGCCACCACTGGTTTTTCCTGGCCCGGTGCGTTTCCCAGTGGAACCGCTTCTGGACCGGCATCGAGATCCATCCCGGCGCCACCATCGGCCACCGGCTGGTCATCGACCACGGCATGGGCATCGTCATCGGCGAGACCGCCGAGATCGGCGACGACTGCCTGCTGTACCAGGGCGTGACCCTGGGCGGAACGGGCAAGGATAAGGGCAAGCGCCACCCCACCCTAGGCAACAATGTGCTGGTGGGCTCCGGCGCCAAGGTGCTGGGTCCCTTCACCGTGGGCGACAACGCCCGCATTGCCGCCGGCGCCGTGGTCCTCAGCGAGGTCCCGGCCAACGCCACCGCCGTGGGCGTGCCGGCCCGCATCGTCCGCATGGCCGGAAAGCCCGTGTACTACGCCGACGATGTGGACCAGATCCACCTGGAAGACCCGGTGCACCAGGAGCTCAACAGCCTGGCGGAACGCATCGGAGAACTGGAACGTCAATTGAACGAGCAAAAGCATACGAAAGAGAGGACTGCCTGATATGTATTTGTATAACTCCGCCACCCACAAAAAAGAGGAATTCAAGACCCACACCCCCGGCCACGTGGAGATGTACACCTGCGGCCCCACGGTGTACCACTTCGCCCACATCGGCAATCTGCGCTCCTATATCATGGAGGATGTGCTGGAAAAATACCTGCGCTACGCCGGCTATGACGTGAACCGCGTCATGAACATCACCGACGTGGGCCATCTGACCTCCGACGCCGACGAGGGCGAGGATAAGATGGTGAAAGGCGCCAAGCGGGAGCACAAGACCGTTATGGAGATCGCCCAGTTCTATACGGACGCCTTTTTTGAGGACTGCCGGAAGCTGAACATCAAGCGGCCCGACGTGGTCCAGCCCGCCACCGGCCTCATCGACGATTTCATCAAGATCGTCAAGAAACTGGAGGATACCGGCTATGCCTACTTTGCCGGCGGCAACGTGTATTTTGACACCTCCAAGCTGGGCCGCTACTACGTCTTCAACGACCACGACGAGGAGGACCTGGCTGTGGGCGTCCGGGAAGGCGTGGAGGAGGACCCCAACAAGCGCAATAAGAACGACTTCGTTCTGTGGTTCACCAAGTCCAAGTTCGAGGACCAGGCCCTGAAGTGGGATTCCCCCTGGGGCGTGGGCTATCCCGGCTGGCACATCGAGTGCTCCGGCATCTCCCTGAAGTACAACGGCGAATATCTGGACCTCCACTGCGGCGGCGTGGACAACGCCTTCCCCCACCACACCAACGAGATCGCCCAGTCCGAGAGCTACCTGGGCCACCCCTGGTGCCAGCAGTGGTTCCATGTCCACCACCTGAACACCGTCACCGGCAAGATGTCCAAGTCCAAGGGCGAGTTTTTGACGGTGTCCTTGCTGGAGGAGAAGGGCTACGATCCCCTGGCCTACCGCTTCTTCTGCCTCCAGAGCCACTACCGCAAGGCCCTGGTGTTCTCCTGGGAGAATCTGGACAACGCCCAGGGCGCCTACAACAAGCTGCTGAAAAAGATCGCCGCCCTGTCTCCCGCGGATGGCCCGGTGGACGAGGCTGTGTTCCAGGAATACAAGGACAAATTCACCCAGCAGCTGGGCAATGACCTGAATACCTCCATGGGTGTCACCGCCCTGTACGACGTGCTGAAGGCCAAGACCAACGACGCCACGAAGCTGGCCATCCTGGACAGCTTTGACCAGGTGCTGAGCCTGGACCTGCTCTCCAAGGCGGCGGAGCTCCGGGAGAAGGCGGCGGCCCAGATGGCCTCCAGCGCCCAGGGCGGCTACACCGTCACCGGCGAGGGCGACCCCGCCATCGACGCCCTGGTCATGCAGCGATACGAAGCCAAGAAGGCCAAGAACTTCGCGGAGGCGGACCGCATCCGCGACGAGCTAAAGGCCCAGGGCATCGAGATCGTGGACACCAAGGACGGCGCCAGCTGGAAGCGGGTGTAATGAAAGAAGGAAAAACGGGATGGCAGCGCCATCCCGTTTTTCCTTGACAGGCGGGGGAAACCGGGGTACTATAAAAGTCGAACCAGACAATATACTGTCATATTTTCGGGAAAGGACGGGGTGCCCATGGAACTGACCCGGGCGGTGGGCGAGAATATCAAGCGCATCCGCAAGACCAAAAAGCTCAGCATGGAGCGGCTGGCGGCGGAGTCCGGCGTGTCCCGCAGCATGCTGGGGCAGATCGAGCGGGGAGAGGCCAACCCCTCCGTGGCCATTCTGGGCAAGCTGGCGTCGGCGCTGAAGGTCCCGGCGGAGGTGCTGCTGGAAAACGACGATTTCCAGACCCTCCAGCTGGTGCGGGAGCTGGACACCCGGCCCAAGCGGCTGGACGGCGGCAAGGCGGTGCTGCGGCCCTCTTTTCCCTATGACGATACCACCCGGCAGGAGACGTATTTCCTGGACCTCTACATCAGCGCCCGCTACGCGCCGGAGCCCTCGGTGCCCGGCTGCGTGTGCCACGCCACGGTCCTCTCCGGCACCGTCAGCCTGACGGCGGATGGAGAGGCATTCCAGCTGCTGGAGCGGGACGCCCTGCGCTTCGCGGCGGACCGGCCCTATGAATTTACCAATATGACCAATTCCACCGCCCGGCTGCTGCTGAGCTACCGCTATTTGAAGTAAGGAAGTGTTTCCCATGGAGATCCGAACCGCTGTTATGGCGGACCTGGCCGCTGTCACAGCGGTGGAGGCCGCCTGTTTCCCCGCGGCTGAAGCCGCCACGGAGCGGGATTTTGCCCAGCGCCTCGCGGTGTACCCCAACCATTTCTGGCTGCTGGAGGAGGATGACGGCACCCTTGTCAGCTTCATCAACGGCATGGTGACCGACGAGCCCACCCTCCGGGACGAGATGTACGAAAACGCCGCCCTCCACCGGGAGAACGGCGCCTGGCAGATGATCTTCGGCGTCAACACCCTGCCCCGTTACCGCCGGCAGGGTTGTGCCGCCCGGGTGATGGAGCGGGTCATCGCCGACGCCCGTGCCCAGGGGCGCAAGGGCTGCGTGCTCACCTGCAAGGATCAGCTCATTCGTTATTACGAAACGTTCGGCTTCCGAAACGAGGGCGTGTCGGCCTCCACCCACGGCGGCGTGGTGTGGTACGACATGCGCCTGACGTTTTGAGGGAGAGGGAGGACCGCCATGAGCAGGCAGCAGAAAAAAGACAGCCTGGCCGGAGGACTTGCCATCCTGGCGGCGGTGGGCTGCCTTTGCTGGAAGGGCTTGAAGCGGGTGGACGCCCGCTTGCAGGCGGAGGCCAAGCGGAAAAGAAAATAAATGAAGAAAGTCCCCGGCCGGGGACTTTTTTCATTTCAGGAATTTTTTCACCCGGCGGCTCAGGATCACCGCCAGGGCCAGCTTGGCAAGGTCGGGAATGATGTAGGGGAACACGCACCAGCCCAGGGCGGTCATCAATCCGATGGGGCCCACGTTTCTGGCGTAGACCACCAGGAACCAGGCGGTTCCAAAGGCGTAGCACACCGCCAGGCCCAGCACGCAGGCGGCAATGACCACCGGCAGGGAATCGCCGCATTTCGCCGTCACCAGCCAGTACAGCAGCGCCGCGGCCACAAAGCCGATGATGTAGCCGCCGGTGGTGTCCAGCAGGACCCCGATGCCGCCCCGAAAGCCGGAGAACACCGGTATGCCCACGGCGCCCAGCAGCAGATAGACCAGCATGGCGTACAGCCCCCGCCGGCCGCCCAGGACCGTCAGGGCCATGAACATGGCAAAGGTCTGCATGGTGAACTGCACCAGGGGCTTAGGCAGGGGAATGGTGATCCAGGCGCATACGGCCATCAGCACGGCGAACAGTGCGATATAAGCAAGGTCCAGCGTCCGGAACCGGGGCGCGGCGGTTTGCGAAGTTGTCATGTAAGAGCCCTCCTTTGACTTCTGCTATCAGCATATACGGAGTTGTCAAAATTGTCAACCGTTAAAATAAACAAGGTTAACAATTAAAGAAAAGAAAACCGGGAGGCATTGCCTCCCGGTAATTTTTCAAATGTCCGTATGGGGGCATAGCTCCCGGACCTTGGCCTGGATGGACTTCAGGTCCTGGAAGGTCTCCGGCCGCTTGGATACGTCCCGCAGCAGGGCGGAGGGGTGGTAGATGGCGGTCATCTGCACGCCGCTGCGCTCAAACCACTGGCCGTGCTCGGCGGTGATGCGGAAATCCTCCTTGATGATGACCTTGGCGGCGATGCGGCCCAGGCAGATGATGACCTTGGGGCGCAGCAGCGCCGTCTGCCGCCGGAGCCAGCCGATGCAGGCGTCCTGCTCCACGTTCAGCGGGTCCCGGTTGTTGGGGGGACGGCATTTGACGATGTTGGCAATGTAGACCTTGGTGCGGTCCAGGCCGATGATCTCCAGCATATCGTCCAATAGCTGGCCGGCCCGGCCCACAAAGGGCACGCCCTGCTCGTCCTCATGCTGGCCGGGGCCTTCGCCCACCAGCAGGACCTCCGCGTTCCGGTTTCCCACGCCGAATACCACGTGGGTCCGGGTGTCCGCCAGGGCGCAGGCGCGGCACTGCATACACGCGCTCTCCAGCGCCTCCCAGTTGTCCGCCATAGACCCACCTCCTTCCATGAAAACCACTATACCATAAAACCCCTTCCGGCGCAATGCGGGATGAAGCCGGAAAAACCGGAAATACTGGGGAAGGGGGGATGGGGATGATACTCTGGCGGTTTTGGCTGTACAGCTTTTTGGGATATCTTCTGGAAAAGGCCTTTGCGGCGGCCACCGCTTCGCCCCATCAGACCCGCAAGTGCTTTTTGCTGCTGCCGCTGTGCCCTGTGTACGGATTGGCGGTGCTGGCGGTGCTGGCGCTGCCGCCCACACTGCGGGACGGCTTTTGGCGGCTGGCTTTTTGGGGCGGCGCCGCCGCCACCGCCGTGGAGTACGCCGTCCATTGGCTGTACGAGCGGGGCCTGGGGGTGCAGTTCTGGGATTACAGCGCCCTGCCCGGCAATGTCCGGGGCCGGGTATGCCTGCCGTTTTCCATCATCTGGGGCCTGCTGCTGGCGGCGGGGCTCCCTTGGGCGGAGGAAAACCTGGTGCCGCTGCTGGAGCGGGTGCCGCCCCTGGTCACTTACGGCCTGCTGCTGGTGTTCACGGCGGACGCCGTGTGCTCCGTCCGGTTTTTGCAGGTGACCCGGGATGTGGATGCCCTTTGATCGTCAGACGGCGGCCGGAGCGGGGAGCAGCCGCTCCAGCCACTGGCAGATGTCTTCGTATATGGCTTCACGGCAGTCCTCGTTGAGGATCTCATGCCGCAGGCCGGGGTAGAGCTTCATGGACACGTGCCGCATCCCCGCTTTTTGAAAGCTGCGGCAGGCCCGCCGGACGCCCCGGCCGAACTCTCCCACCGGGTCCATGGAGCCGGAGAGAAAATACACAGGGGTATTGGCGTTCATTTTGCGGATGTTCCCCGGCCAGGTGATGAAGGCGATGCCGGAGAGCATCTCCCGGAACAGTCCCATGGAGGGGTTTTCCCCGCACAGGGGGTCTGACAGGTAGGCGTCCACATTGGCCTGGCTGACGCTGATCCAGTCAAAGGCGGTGCGGTTGGGGGCAAAGGCGCGGTTGTAGGTGCCGAAGGACAGCTTCGTCACGGCGTCGCTGGGGCAGGTCTCGCCCACCCTGCGGATCTCCCGGCGCACAAACAGCTGTCCGGCGGTCACAACAGCGGAGGGCATGTGGCCGGTGCCCATGATGACGGCGCCGTCCACGGTGCCGGGATAGCGGATGAGATAGGTGCGGGCCAGAAAGGAGCCCATGGAATGGCCCAGCAGGAAATAAGGCACGCCGGGGAAGCGCTTCCCCGCCAGACACCGGCGGGTATACAGGTCCTCCACCACCCAGTCCCAGCTGCCCTTGGGGCCAAAATACAGCCGGGGGGCGCCCTCAGCCACGGAGGCGCCGTGGCCCAGGTGGTCGTGACCCACCACGACGAAGCCCCGCTCCGTCAGGTAGGCGGCGAAGGGCTCGTATCGAAGAATGTGCTCCGCCACACCGTGGGAGATCTGCAGGACCGCCCGCACCGGTCCCTCCGGCAGCCACTCCACTGCGTGGATGGGGGTCCTGCCGTCGGCGGAGAGAAAGGTGAATTCGCTGCGCACCATAGAAAACCGTGCCTCCGTGTGATATAATCAAAAACATGAGGCTGGGTTATCCCCGCCTTACAATGAGCACATCATATCACACCCGGCAGCAAAATACCAGAAAAAAGTGTGCCGGAGGAATACAAGAAAGGGACGTGTCCTATGGAAACCTATGTGATCGCCCTGGACCAGGGCACCACCAGCTCCCGTGCCATCCTGTTCAACCGGACGGGAGATATCGTCTCCCGGGCCCAGTATCCCTTCCGCCAGATCTATCCCCAGCCCGGCTGGGTGGAGCACGACCCCATGGAGATCTGGGCCACGGAGAAGCGGGCCCTGGCGGAAGCGGTGGACAGCGCCCACATCGACCCCAAGCAGATCGCCGCCATCGGTATTACCAACCAGCGGGAGACCACCATATTATGGGATGCCCGGACCGGGGAGCCGGTCCACAACGCCATCGTCTGGCAGTGCCGCCGCACCGCGCCCCTCTGTGACCGGCTGAAGGCCGACGGCCTGGGGCCGGTGGTGACGGACAAGACGGGCCTCCTCATCGACGCGTACTTCTCCGGTACGAAGCTCCGCTGGCTGCTGGACAACGTGCCCGGCATTCGCCGGCGGGCGGAAAACGGAGAACTGCGGGCGGGCACCGTGGACAGCTGGCTCATCTGGAACCTCACCGGCGGCAAGGTCCATGTGACGGACTACTCCAACGCCTCCCGCACCATGCTGTTCAACATTCACACCCTCCAGTGGGACCAGGACTTGTGCGGCGCCCTGGATATCCCAATGTCCCTGCTGCCCCAACCCTGCCCCAACAGCCAGGTGTACGGCACCGTGGCCCACGGCATCCCGGGATTGGAGGCCCTGGCGGGTATCCCCATCTGCGGCAGCGCCGGTGACCAGCCGGCGGCCTTGTTCGGCCAGGCCTGCTTCCGGCCCGGCCAGGCGAAAAATACATACGGCACCGGCTGCTTCACCCTCATGAACGTGGGGGAGGAGCCGGTGCGGTCTGGCCACGGCCTGGTGACCTCCGTGGGCTGGTGCCTGGACGGGCGGACCACCTACGCCCTGGAGGGCAGTGTGTTCAACGCCGGCAGCGCCATCCAGTGGCTGCGGGACGAGCTGGGCCTCATTCAAAACGCCCCGGAATGTGACCGTTTGGCGGAGAGCGTGCCCTCCTCCGGCGGCGTCATCGTGGTGCCGGCCTTCACGGGACTGGGCGCCCCCTACTGGGATATGTATGCCCGGGGAGCCATCCTGGGGCTGACCCGGGGCTCCACGAAGGCCCACATCGCCCGGGCGGTGCTGGATTCCATCGCCTTCCAGGTGACGGATCTGGTCCGGGCCATGAACGAGGACGCCCCCTGCCCCATCACCACGCTGCGGGTGGACGGCGGCGCCTCCGTCAGCAATATCATGATGCAGACCCAGGCGGATCTGCTGCGGCTGCCGGTGGACCGGCCCGCCCAGGTGGAGACCACCGCCTTCGGCGCGGCGGCCCTGGCGGGGCTGGCCGCCGGCGTGTGGAGCGGCACGGAGGAGCTGGAGACCCTCCGCCGCAGCCAGTTTGTGTTCCGGCCCCAGCGGGACGCGGCGGCCTGCCAGGCCGATTACGCACAATGGAAGCGGGCAGTGTCCCGCACCTGCGGATGGATTGAAAACGAAGTGTAAACATCGCTTGAAATTTATTGCGCTTTCCCGGAAAGTGGGGTATACTGACCACAACCGGGAAAACTGGAAGGAAACGGAATCCCATCCTGCGCGATGAAACGAAAGGAGTTTTTGATATGGCTTTTTTTGATGAACTGACCAAGAAGGCAAAGGACGTGGCCAACCTGGCCGCTGACAAGGCGAAAGACGCCGCCGAGCTGACGAAGATCAGCGTTGCCATCGCCGGCGAGCAGAAGGAGATCGACAAGAATTACCGCACCATTGGCGAGTGGTTCGTCAATGAGTACGAGGGCGAGATCCCCGATGCCGTCCGTGACCTGGTGGAGGCTGTCAACGCCGGCAAGGCCAAGATCGCCGAGCTGGAGGCCAGCAAGCCCGTCAAGGAGGAAGCACCCGAGGCGGAGGAGCCTGTTCCCGCCGGCAAGAAGTGCCCCATCTGCGGCGCCGAGTCCGACAGCAAGTTCTGCCCCCAGTGCGGCGCGCCCATGGAATAAGACGCAGAACATCCCCGGCCGCGGCCGGGGATGTTTTTTGAAAAAAGTGGTAAATGCAACGGACAAAACTGGAAGAAACTGCTATAATCATGCAAAATTCTTCAAAGGAGGTCCACCAAATGCCGATTTTTCAAATGAAGTCCCAGTCCGCTTCCTGCACGCTGGAAGGGGCGGAGAACGATTACCGCGCTGCCCGCCGGGTAGCACAGTACCGCGTGGGGGCCCAGGCCGCTTATTTCCCCGCGTTCCCGGGCACCAAATACCTGCCTTACGCGGCGGTGGACCGGGTCATCAGCAAGAATTCCGCCCTCAGTGTCACGGGCTGCTGCGGCAAGCAGCTGCCGGTGATCCGGGTCCGGCTGTTTTACGACGGGGAGTTTTACCAGGAGTTCGTCTTTGAAAAGCAGAAGCAGGCGGACGTGCTGCTGGACGCCGTGGCCGCGGCCCGGCCGGGATTGCCCCTGGTGCGGGACACCACGCCCTTCGGTGCGTAAAATCCAACCAAAAGCTGATAAAAAACGTGCCGTGAGCTGGTCTCACGGCACGTTTGGCTTTTCAGAACTTGTTTTTGATGACCTGCTCATACTGGCCGGTGGCAAGGTCCGTGTAGCGGACAAACAGGGACACCTTGTTGTCCGCGTTCAGGGCCTCCCACATCTGCTCCGCCAGAGCTTCGGCGCTGGGGGCGTCCAGCACCACCCGCTCCGGCTCCCCTTCAAAGGAGGGCAGGGGAGCGCCGTCGCCCATGTAGGTGTGGATGAAGCGGCCCTCGCCGGCAAGAGGGTGGTCGTAGGTGTAGAAGTAGCGGTGGCAGCAGCTGGGGTCGCCGTCGGCGGACTTCAGGATGGACAGCTGGAAGCTGCCGTCGGGGCTCACCAGGCCGGAGATGCGGGGGGTGTAGTTGGGGCCGTCCGGCTCAAACTCCCGGCTGTGCAGGGCCTCGGCAAAGGTGCGGCCCTGAAGCAGATAGTCCCGGATGGTGTCCGTCTGGTCGCCGTTGGTAACGATCAGTCCCTTACCCACCTGGCGGACGGGATGGTAGATGATGAGACTGGGGTCCGTCATCTTGGAGGGGTCGTGGGCTTCGGTACGGATGCCGTCTTCGGTGACGGTAAACACCCGGTTCCGGGAGTTTTCGCTGCGGCCCATGATGAAGTAGGCGGCCACGGCGTACTTGCCGTCGGCGCTGCGGCCCAGGACGATGCCCCGGCCGGGATAGGGATTGCTGCGAAGCTGCTGGGAAAGATCCAGTTTGTTCATGGCGATGGCTCCTTATCGTAAAAGTTTCTTGCGTTCCTTGTAGTCGGGGAGATACCGGGCCAGCAGCGCGTAAAAGGCGGGGCCGTGGTTTTTCTCCCGGATGTGGCACAGCTCGTGGACCACCACCAGGTCAATGGCCGCCTCCGGCTGCCGCATCAAAAAGCAGGAAAAGCACAGGCTGTTTTTCCCGCTGCAGCTGCCGTAGCGCTTTTGGGCGGCGGTGATCTTGATGCCGGTGGGCTGGACGCCCATGACGGCGGCCCAGTGGGCCACCTTGGGGGGTAGGACCTCTCTGGCCCGGGCCTTCAGGGCGGCGATGTCCGCCGCCGTGGGGGGCGGAGGCGCCGCGGCGGCCCGCTGCCGCTGCCGCTCCAGGTGGCGGTCGATCCAGTCCGCGTGGGCGGCCACGAATTCGTCGATGCGGGCCTGGCTCATCCGCAGGGGGGCGCGAACCAGCACCCGGCAGTCCCGGGTGATCTCCAGCGCCAGCGTCCGCCGGCGGGAGCGGATCAATTCATATGCACTCATGGTAGTACCTTATCACAGAGCGGTTGAAAACACAAGAAAAAAGGGAAGCGGCGGACCCGCTTCCCTTTTGTTCATTTTGCTCACAGAGCCGCCATGGCGTCGTTGACGCTGTCCTCGCAGGAGCGCATGGCCTGGATGGTCTTGTCCATCAGCTCCTCCAAGGTCCAGCCCAGCCGCTCCGCGCCGTCCCGGATGACCTCCCGGGAGCAGCCGGCGGCGAACTTCTTGTCCTTGAACTTCTTTTTCAGGGAGCTGACCTCCATGTCCTGGCAGCTCTTGCTGGGGCGCATCCGGGCGGCGGCGCCGATGAGGCCCGTCAGCTCGTCGGCGGCAAAGAGGACCTTCTCCATCTCGTGGACAGGCTCCACCTCGCAGCAGAGGCCGAAGCCGTGGGAGCAGACGGCGTGGATGAGCTCGTCGGAGCAGCCGATCTCCGCCAGCAGCTCCGGGGCCTTTTTGCAGTGCTCCTCCGGCCACTTCTCAAAGTCCACGTCGTGGAGCAGGCCCACGGTGGCCCAGAAGTCCGCGTTCTCGCCGTAGCCCAGCTCCTGGGCGTACCAGCGCATGGTGCCCTCCACCGTCAATGCGTGCTGGATGTGGAAGGGTTCGGAATTGTATGTTTTCAGCAGCGCCAGGGCCGCTTCTCTCGCAGGACATGCTCTCATGGATGACCGCTCCTTTGTAAATGAAATTGGTGCCAGTATACCCGTTTTCTTCCGGCTTTGCAAGATCGTTCAGGGCTCCCGGGGGTCCGGGTCGCCGTCCAGGGTGATGAAGTAATCGTAATAGGGCAGCAGGAACTCAAAATCCCGCTTCAGATGGTCCACGATCTCCCGGCTGAACAGCTCCTCCGTCAGCTTGTCCTGGTGGAGGATGGAGAAGGACTTCATCTTGTACCAGGGCTCCAGCAGGGGGGAGGGCGCGGCGGCGCGGGGACGCTTGTAATCCTCCGTCTCCAGAGTCAGCTCCTGCTGGCCGTTCAGGCGCCGGGTCAGGGCCTCCATGGTTTTGGGGTCCCGGTCGATGCGGGCGCGGAGCTTGGCCATGGTCAGGGGCTTTGGCATGTAGTAGCCCATGCCGCAGTACCAGCCGTCCGGAGACAGCTCAAACCAGAGGGTGGGGTGGGCCGTCCACTGCTCGGAGGGCTGCTCCACGGAAAACCACAGGCTTTCCTTATAGGGACCCCGGCTGTGGAGCCGGCGGGCGTCCCGGTAAATGCGGGTGACCTTGGAGATGAGGCCGTAGTCCGGCCGCTTCTCCCGGATGAAGTCATACAATTCCTCGCCCAGCTCCCGCATGGGCTGGTAAAACTGGGTCAGGTAAATATCCTTGTGGGCCTCGAACCAGGTCCGCTCGTTGTTGAAGCGGATGCCCCACATGAAGTCCACGGTCTCGTCGGTGAATCCGGTAAACATAGCGTCCTCCCGTTGTATTTCAAAATCGGGAAAAGTATAGCACAAAATGGTTCCCGGGGCAACGGCACAAAAACGAAGCCCGGAGAAAAATTCTCCGGGCTTGGGATGTATAGCCGGCTCAGCCCTCCGCCTGGGCGGCGGCCACGATGAGCCTGACACAGGTATCGTAGCCCAGGGCACCGCTGTCCAGGGTCATGTGGTAATTGTGGCTGTCGCCCCACTTTTTGCCGGTGTAATGGTTGTAGTAATTGTGGCGGCTGGCGTCCTTTTTGGCCATGAGGCGCTGGATCTCCGTGGCGTTGGTGCTGCCGGTCATCTCGCTGACCCGCACGGCCCGGTGGACATCGTCGGCGTGGATGAACACATTGATGCAGTCGACGCCGGCCTCCTGCAAGACCACATTGGCGCACCGGCCCAGAATGACGCAGGGCCCCTCCTGGGCGAAGCGCAGGATAATGGCCTCCTGCACGTCGTGGATGGCGTCCTGGGTGTCCCGGTAGTTGGAGCTGGAGACGGCGCAGATGCTCTTGAGGATGGAGCCGGTCTTGGAGATCTCCTCGCCCTCGTCCTCCACCAGGTCGATCTCAAAGCCGCTGGCCTTGGCGGTCTCCCGGACGATGTCCCGGTCATAGAAGGGGATGCCCAGCTTCTCGGCCACCTGCTTGCCGATGGAGTGGCCGCCGGCGCCGTATTCACGGCTGATGGTAATGATCTTGTTCATCCTTTTGTGTCCTCCGTTTCCCTGCCGCCCACGCGGCGTATCGCTATGGGTATCATACCATATTCCCGCCGCCGGCGCAACGGAAAATGTCAGCCCGGCAGGCTCCGTTCCAGCAGGCGAAGGATGGTGTCGGCGTGGCGGTACTCGTCGGCGCTGAGCTCATTGAAAAGGCGGCTGAGACAGGGGTCCGTGGTGCCGTCGGCGGCCCTGGCGTAGTTGAAGCCGCTGCACGCCTCCAGATGGTATCGCTCCCGCAGGGCGGCGCACCACTGGCCCACGCACACAGGCCCGTGGCGGACGGCGGGGCGGTAGCACTGGCCGGTGATAAGGTAGTGGGCCGCCAGCAGCCGGCGGGCGTGGGCGGCCTCGTCATCGGCGATGTCCCGCAGCCGCTGCCGGGCCCAGACGGGGCCCTGGCGGGCGATGGCCAGAAAGTACTGCCGGTCCGACAGGGACTCCTCGATGAAGCCGGTGAGGACCTCCAGCATCTCCTCGGCGGCGGTGCCCATGCAGCAGGGGTTGGGCTGGGCGCCGGGCAGCTGGCTCTCCGGCGGGGACGGCTGGCTCTCCGGCGGCGGGGGAGCCGGGGCGGCGGGCGGTGTCTCGGCCCGGGCCTCCGGGGCGCTTGGCGCGGCCTGGTCCATGCCGGGGTAGGGCTCCAGGGTGGGGGCCACCCGCTGCCACACCCGGTCATACTGGCGGTAGTCATAGACCTGGGGACGGTGCAGATCTTGTTCCATAACAGGTCCCTCCTTTCTCTCAAGTATATGCGGCGGCGGCAAAACCGTGCCTGCCGGACAGGCGGAGCGTTGGAAATCGCGCTTTTGGTTAAAATACCCGGGGAAAAGTCCGCTGCCGCGTTGCTTTTTTCATTTGCTTCTGCTAGAATAGACAAGCTATGAGCATTTTTTGCCAAAAAGGAGGTTCCATTTCATGCTGGAACTGAAATCGATCAGCTACGCTGTCCGGGAGGGGGACAGTGAGCTGGGGATCTTAAAGGATATTTCCCTGACCATTGATGACCACAAGCTGGTGGTGTTCACCGGCCCCAACGGCGGCGGCAAGACCACCCTGGCAAAGATCATCATGGGATTGGTGAAGCCCACCTCCGGCCAGATCCTCTGGAACGGCCAGGACATCACGGACCTGGGCATCACGGAGCGGGCCCGCCTGGGCATCAGCTACGGCTTTCAGCAGCCGCCCCGCTTTAAGGGCCTGACGGTCCGCGACCTGCTGACCCTGGCCAGCGGCGACGAGAAGCTGTCCAAGGACAAGTGCTGCCAGTACCTCACCAAGGTGGGCCTGTGCGCCAACGACTATCTGGACCGGGAGGTGGACGTGTCCCTCTCCGGCGGCGAGGTCAAGCGCATTGAGATCGCCACCATCCTGGCACGCAACAGCCAGCTTATGATCTTCGACGAGCCGGAGGCGGGCATCGACCTGTGGAGCTTCGCCCGGCTGACGGAGACCTTTGAACAGATCCACGCCACCGGCACCGCCACCATGATCATCATCTCCCACCAGGAGCGCATCATCTCCCTGGCGGACGAGGTCATCGTGGTGGGTGACGGCACCATCCGCCACCGGGGCAGCGCGGCGGACATTCTGCCCCAGATTTTGGCGGACACCCTGGGCGGCTGCCCGGTACTGACGAAGGGAGGCGACGCGCAATGATGGACAACGAGATCGACCGCGAGCTTCTGGAAAAGATCGCGGACCTGCTGGGCAAGCCTGTGGGCGCCTTCAATATCCGCAAGGACTCCGGCTGCGACGGCCGCCAGTCCACGGAGCACATTGAGATCACCAGCAAGACCGACGGCAAGAGCGGCATCGACATCCGCATCAAGGACGGCACTGTGGGTGAGACCTGCCACATTCCCGTCATCATCACCAAGTCCGGCATCGAGGAAATGGTGTACAACGATTTCTATATCGGCGAGAACTGCAATGTGGAGATCGTGGCCGGCTGCGGCATCCACAACTGCGGCGACCAGACCAGCCGCCACGACGGCCTCCATACCTTCTACGTGGGCAAGAACTCCCACGTCCACTACACGGAAAAGCACTACGGTGAGGGCGACGGCAAGGGCGGCCGCGTCATGAACCCCCAGACGGTGGTGTATCTGGAGGAGGGCGCCTCCATCCAGATGGACACCACCCAGATCCGGGGCATCGACTCCACGAAGCGGGACACGAAGATCGTCTGCGGCAAGAATGCCGAGGCCGTCGTCACCGAGCGGCTGTTGACCCACGGGGAGCAGACGGCGGAGAGCGACATGGAGATCGTCCTGGATGGCGAGAACTCCAGGGGCCGGGTCATTTCCCGCTCCGTGGCCCAGGATACCTCCAGCCAGGTGTTCTATCCCCGCATGGTGGGCAACGCCCAGTGCTTCGGCCATGTCCAGTGCGACTCCATCATCATGGGGGAGGCCAAGATCAAGTCCATCCCCGCCATCACCGCCAACTGCACCGAGGCCCAGCTGGTCCACGAGGCCGCCATCGGCAAGATCGCCGGCGAGCAGCTTTTGAAGCTGGAGACCCTGGGTCTGACGGAGGAGGAAGCCGAGGACTGCATCCTCAAGGGCTTCCTGGCGTAACAGGCAACAAAAAGAAGCTCTCTGAACATCAGAGAGCTTCTTTTTTATCCTGCCGGGGCAGGACTACCAGCTCCGGTTCTTCGCTTTGGATATACAGCTCCTCGCAGCGCAGCTGGGCCGCCTCCAGAATGCGGATGGCTTTCTCGGTTTCCCGGACCATGGTCAGATACATCTCTTTGTAATCCGGCATATGCTCACCTCAAACGTATGATTGCTCACATTTTACACAGAATATGAGTAAAAAGCAATACGCAGTTTCTGTGTATCATATGATGCTTTCAGGTGATGAAGATGTATTTGAGACTGCGGGATATCCGGGAAGACAATGACAGAACACAGGCGCAGATGGCAGAGAAACTGGGATGCAGCCAGCAGACCTATTCCCGCTATGAAGCCGGAAAGGCGCAAATGACCTACGAGACACTTTCGACCCTGGCCGATTATTTTGGCACCAGCGTGGACTACCTGCTGGGCCGCACGGACGTAAGAACGCCGTATCCCAAAAGCAAACGGACATAAACAAACCGCCCAGGCCATTGGCTTGGGCGGCTTGCTTTTTTATTCCATGGAGATGATATAGTAGTAAACGGGCTGGCCGCCGGAGAGGATGGCAACCTCCGCACTGGGGCAGGCGCTTTCAAACACGCCGGCCGCCTTCTGGGCGTCCTCCTCGGACACATCCTCGCCGAAGTACAGGGAGATGAAGGAGGCCCCCCGCTCCACGGCGTCCGCCGCAAGCTTCCCCAGCAGGGTGTCCAGACAGCTGTCGGTGCCGAAGAGCTTGCCCTCCTCCAGGGCCAGATAGTCGCCCTCCTTGATGTCGAAGCCGTCGAAATCGGAGTTCCGGGCGGCGTAGGTGATCTGGGCGGTGGTGACGGTGGAGAGGCTGTCCGTCATGGCGGCGGCCAGTGTCTCCGCGTCGGGGGCCTCAAAGTCCACGTTCATCATGGCGGTGATGCCCTGGGGAACGGTCTTGGTGGGGATGACGATGA
Organism: Clostridiales bacterium; assembly: GCA_004558115.1. GTDB lineage: Bacteria > Bacillota > Clostridia > Oscillospirales > Oscillospiraceae > Oscillibacter. The sequence goes on from SFDT01000003.1 coordinate 29,169, forward strand.
CGGTCTTCTCCGTCAGGGCGTCGCACTGCTGGGCGGCCATGATGATGTTGCCGTTGTTGGGCAGCACGAACACGGTCTCGGCGGGGATCTTGTCCACTCCCGCCAGGATGCTCTCGGTGGAGGGGTTCATGGTCTGGCCGCCGGACACCACGCCGTCGGCGCCCAGGTCCTTGAACACCGCCGCAAGGCCGTCACCGGCGCAGACGGCCAGGAAGCCGTATTTCTTCTCGGGAGCGGCCACGGTATGCCCGCCCTCTTCGGCGGGAGCGGCCTCCAGCTGGGCCTCCACCTCGTCCAGGTCGTCGGTGCTCTGGGCCTTCCGGCCGGCGGCAAGGTCCTCCGCCTGGGTGCGCATGTTCTCAATCTTGGCCAGCTCCAACGTGCCGTACTTCTGGGCCTCGTTCAGGGCGCTGCCGGGAATGTCGGTGTGGACATGGACCTTGAAGGCCTCATCGTCCTCGCCGATGACCAGGCTGTCGCCGATGCTGTTGAGATAGGCCCGCAGGGGCTCCAGGGAGCGGTCCACCGTCTTGCGGACAATGAACACGGTGTCAAAGGTAAAGGTGATGTCCTCGGCGGAGAGGGCGGCGAAGTCCGCCTTTTCCTGGGACTTGCCCTCCTCCTCCACCTCCGGCATGGGCTCGCCCCGCAGCTCGGCCAGCATCCCCTCCAGAATGAGCAGGTAGCCCTTGCCGCCGGCGTCCACCACGCCGGCCTTTTTCAGCACGGGGTTCATATCGGTGGTCTGGGCCAGGGCCTCGTATCCCACCCGGATGGCTTCTTCCAGAACTTTTTCCACGTCGGCCTCCTCCGCGGCGGTGTCCACGGCGGCCTTGGAGGCCAGGCGGGACACGGTGAGGACAGTGCCCTCGGCGGGCTTCATGACGGCCTTGTAGGCGGCGGAGACGCCCTCCTGCATGGCGGCGGCGAAAACGGCGGCGTCGGCGGTCTCCCGGCCCTTCAGGCCCTTGGAGATGCCGCGGAACAGCAGGGACAAAATGACGCCGGAGTTGCCCCGGGCGCCCCGCAGCAGGGCGGAGGCGGTGGTGTCGGCGGCCTTGGTCAGGGTCGCGGGCTCGATCTTGCGCAGCTCCGTCACGGCGGTGCCGATGGTCATGGACATATTGGTGCCCGTGTCGCCGTCAGGGACGGGGAACACGTTCAGGTCGTTGATGGCCTGCTTCTGGGCGGTGATGGCAGCGGCGCCGTGAAGCACCATCTGCTTGAACAGCGCGCCGGTGATCTGATTGTTCATGTCGTTACTTCCTCCCTCACAGGGTCATGGAATCCACGCACACGTCAACGGCCTTGACGGTGACGCCGGTATTCTTGGTGACAACGTAGCGCACCTCATTCATGATGGAGCTGCATACCGCGGGGAGGTTGACGCCGTTTTCCACAATGATGTGGAGCTCGATGGAAATGGAGTTGTCGTCGTGATAGGTGATGTTGACACCCTTGCTCATGGCTTCCCGGCGCAGCAGGTGCACCAGGCCGTCGGTCATGGAGCGGTAGGCCATGCCCTTGACGCCGAAGCAGTTGGTGGCGGCGATGCCCGTGATGTTGGAGAACACGGCGCTGCTGACGGAGATCTCACCCTGATCGGATTTAAATTGAATCATGAGAACGTCCTTTCTTTCCCAGTATTGGCAGGAAGAAGCGGGCGGACCGCTCTCCCATGGAGTATACATACTTTGAGAATTCTATTATAAACGATTCCCCTGTAAAGTACAAGTCCCAAAAAGTCCTGCGAGAGCTATTGAAATGCGGGAAATTTTGACGTAAAATAGGACAGAATTTGTAAGTCGTTTCCGGGCTGCGCCGCCGCGGAGCGCGGAAAGGTCGTGTCGCGAATGAAGCGGGGCCCGCTGTATGTACTGACGTGTTATATCCTCTGGGGCGTCCTGCCGGTTTTCTGGAAGCTGCTGGCCGCGGTGGACTCCCTGTACGTTCTGGCCGGACGCATCGTGTGGTCGCTGGTGTTCATCTCCGTCATTCTGGCGGTGCGGCGGGGCTTCGGCGCCGTCCGGGCCGTGCTGGGGGACCGGCGGGAGCTGGGGCGCCTGGCTCTGGCGGGCATTTTCGTGTGCGTCAACTGGGGGTCCTATATCTGGGCCGTCAACAGCGGCCATATGCTGGATGCCAGCCTGGCCTATTACATGAACCCCATTCTGGCCATCCTGCTGGGCACCGTGGTGTTCCGGGAGCGGCTGACGGGCCTTCAGTGGCTGTCCGTGGCGGCGACGTTCACGGGCTTGGTCATCACCATCCTCCGCTACCGGCAGATCCCCTGGGTGGCTCTCATTATCGGCGGCAGCTTCGCCGTGTACGGCGCCATCAAAAAGGGCGTCCATGTGGACGCCGGTGTGTCCGTGTTTTTTGAGACGCTGGTCCTGTCGCCCTTCGCCCTGGTGTTCATGGCGGCGGCGGAGGTCCGGGGCGCCGGCGCCGTGGGTGTGCTCCACGGGTGGCAGTGGCTGCTGCTGCCCGCCGCCGGCGTGGTCACCACCGTGCCGCTGCTGTTTTTCGCCAAGGGCATCAAATCCACGCCCATGACCCTCTCCGGCATTTTGATGTATATCAACCCCACGTTACAGCTGCTGCTGTCCGTGCTGCTGTACCAGGAGGAATTCACCACCACCCATGCCATCCTGTTCGGCTTTGTCTGGAGCGGCCTGGCGCTGTACCTGCTCTCCAGCCTGCTGCGGGAGCGGAAGCACAAGAAGGAGGAGACCCCATGCGAGTGATCACCGGAAGCGCCCGGGGCCGCCGGCTCAAGGAGCTGGAGGGCATGGAGACCCGCCCCACCACCGACCGGGTGAAGGAGGGCCTGTTCAGCGCCCTGCAATTTGACATTGAGGGCCGGAAGGTCCTGGACCTGTTCGCGGGCACCGGCCAGCTGGGCATCGAGTGCCTCAGCCGGGGCGCCGCCTCCGCCGTGTTCGTGGACCGGCGGGCCGACGCCGTGAAGCTCATCCGGGAGAACCTGCGCCTGACGGAGCTGGAGGACCGGGCCCGGGTCATCGCCGGAGATTCCATGGAGTATCTCAAGAGCATCCGGGAACCCTTTGACATTATTTTCCTGGACCCGCCCTATGCCGCCGGGCTCCTGGAGCCCGCCATTGCCCACATCGCAAAGTTTGACATTCTGGCGCCGCATGGTATAATTGCAGCAGAGCATCCCGCGGACCGGGTGCTGCCGGCCCTGGCGCCGCCGTACCGGCTCCACCGCACTTACCGCTACGGAAAGATCGCCCTGACCCTGTACCGCCGGGGCGGAAATGAACAAAACGAGGAATGACCCATGAGAACAGCCATCTGCTCCGGCAGCTTTGACCCCATCACCCTGGGACACCTGGACATCATCCGCCGCGCCGCGGCCTGCTTTGACCGGGTGTGCGTGTGTGTCAGCCCCAACGCCGAAAAGAAAAACCAGATGTTCACACCGGAGGAAAAGCTCCTTCTGGTGCGCACCGCCGTGGAGGACCTGCCCAATGTGGAGGCGGAGCTGTGGCCGGGCCTGTTGGCGGACTTCGCCGTAGACCACGGCGCCACCGCCATCGTCCGGGGCGTCCGCAACACATCGGATTTCGATGTGGAATACCAGATGGCCCTCATCAACCAGGGCATCCACCCGGGACTGGAGACCATGCTGCTGCCCGCCTCGGCGGCCTATCAGCATTTCAGCTCCTCCATGGCCCGGGAGATGATCCGCTATGGGCAGCCTTTGGAACAATACCTGCCCGCGTCCATCATTCCCCTGGTGCGGGACTTCATCGAGAAAAAGGAAGGATGAATCCATATGGCAAATGATATCAACCGCCTGATCGATATGCTGTACGAACGAATCGAGGATGCCAAGTCCCCGGCGCTGAAGCCCAACATGAGCATGGTGGACCGGGACGAGATGCTGGACCTGCTGGACGAGCTGCGGGCCGCCCTGCCTGTGGAGATCAAGCGGGCCCAGGAGCTGCTGGCCGCCCGGGAGAAGTTCGTGGACGACGCCAAGCGGGACGTGGACCGCATGATGCGCCAGGCGGAGCTGGAGGCCAAGACCAAGGTCTCCGAGAGCGAGGTGCTCTACGCCGCCAAGGAAAAGGCCCGGCAGATCATCGCCCGGTCGGAGGAGCGCTCCCGCCAGCTGTACCAGGTGGCCAATGAATACGCCGAGGACGCCCTGGCCCGCACGGAGGAGGCTGTTCAGGCCGCTCTGGACGAGGTGAAGCAGTCCCGGGTCCGGTTCCGCACCGCCTCCGCCGCCAAAATGCAGGAGCAGCGGGACAAGCTGGAGGGGAAAAACGCCTCCGATACCCCGGCCCAGGAGGACTGAGCTCCCCCGGTCGACCATAACCAAAAAATTTGTAAAAAACGACGAAAGTTCCAACGAAACTTTTTCAACAGAAACCAGATTTTGTAGAAGAATTTGAAAAAAGTAACGCCCGGCACAAGATATTGTGCCGGGCGTTATTTGTTATTTTACGTAAACCGGGGGATAAACCGTCGAACAACTGTTTTAAATGGCGAATTTTGACGTAAAAAGGCGAAAAATGGACGCTTTTTCCAGGTTTCCACCTGCAAAAAAATCCTTGCATTCCGGGAAAATATCGCTTATACTCAAAATACATGGTGGGGATTTGTGGGTAATTTGTGCATCTAAGTGGCAAATGAACCCTAGATAGACCCTAAAAACAGAAAAAAGGGGGGCGGCGTCCATGGCACGGCTGATGGGAAAATCCAATAACAGCATCGATTCCAAGGGCCGCCTGGTCATCCCTTCCGCCATGCGGGAGGCTTTGGGAAACCTCTTTTATATCACCATTGGTGCGGAAGGCTGCCTGACCATCTACCCCGAGGCCAAATGGGAGCAGATGTCCGAGGATATGGACGAGCTGCCCTACACCGAGGCCCGGGCGCTGACGCTACTGTATGCCAACGCGGTGCCCTGTGAGCCGGACGGCCAGGGCCGGGTGCTCATTCCCGCCAACCTGCGCAAGCACGCGAACCTGAAAAAGACAGCCACCATCGTGGGCCTGAACTCCTTCGCGGAGATCTGGGACGAGGATACCTGGACCCAGCGGGAGCAGGAGATGCTCAGCAGCAACAATATGGCGGCTGCTATGGACGCCCTGGCCCGGGCCCGCCGGAACCGGGGGTAAGGCGCCATGGAATTCACCCACAAGCCCGTGCTGCTGCACGAGTGCATCGAAGCATTGAACATCCGCCCCGACGGGGTGTATGTGGACGGTACGCTGGGCCGTGCTGGGCACTCTCTGGAGATCGCCCAAAGGCTTGCCACCGGCCGGCTCATCTGTATCGACCGCGATATGGCGGCCATCGAGGCGGCAAAGGTCCGCCTGGCCCCATACATGGACCATGTGACGCTGGTCCACAGCAATTTTTCGGAGCTGGGCGGCGTCCTGCGGCAGGCAGGCGCCTCCGGCGCCGACGGGATGCTGTTCGACCTGGGCGTATCCTCGCCCCAGCTGGATGACGCCTCCCGGGGCTTTTCCTACATGCAGGATGCTCCGCTGGACATGCGGATGGACCTGGAGGCTCCCCTGACGGCATATGAGATCGTCAACACCTGGAGCGGCGACGAGCTGCGCCGCATCCTGTTTGAATACGGCGAGGAGCGATACGCCCCCGCCATTGCACGTGCCATCGTCCGGGCCCGGGAGACCCGGCCGGTGGAGACCACCCTGGAGCTGGTGGACATCATCAAGTCCGCCATGCCCCCCGCGGCCCTGCGGGAAAAGCAGCACCCCGCCAAGCGCAGCTTCCAGGCCATCCGCATCGCCGTCAACGGCGAGCTGGACGCCCTGCCCCCTATGCTCCGGGCGGCGGTGGAGGGGCTGAACCCCGGCGGGCGGCTGGCGGTCATCACGTTCCATTCCTTGGAGGACCGCATCGTTAAGCGCACGCTCCAGGACATGGCCCGGGGCTGTACCTGCCCGCCGAATTTCCCCGTCTGCGTGTGCGGCAAAAAGCCCAAGGTGAAGATCATCACCCGCAAGCCCATCGTCTCCGGCGAGGAGGAGCTGGCGGAAAATCCGAGAGCCCGCAGCGCGAAGTTGCGGGTGGCGGAAAAGTGCGAACCATTTGATATTTAAAGCGGCCGGACAGGCTGCCCCCGTGTGATACGAAAGAGGAGGGACCCCAGGTGGCATCAGCAGCGAAGGACCTGCGGTACAATCACAGAAATGCCGTATACGGCAGTCTGGCATATGATCTGGACCGGGAACTCCGGGAGCGGGAACTGGGCCACGCCGGCGAAGCGCCCCTCCAGCGGGAAGTGGCCCTGGAGCGCCCCAAGGTCCGCAGCGTTTCCAAGGTGCAGGTGCGCCAGCGGCAGCACCTGTCCGCGTTTTCCGTGGTGGGTTTCGCGGCGGTGGCGGCGCTTGCGGTGTTGGTGCTCATGAGCTATATCCAGCTGACCGCCCTGTCCTCGGAGACCGTGGCGCTGAAAAAACAGCTGAGCGCGCTGGAGACGGAGAATGTCACCCTCACTGCCCAGTACGAGCGGATGTTTGACCGCAACAGCGTGAAGGAAGCGGCGGAGGCCGCCGGCATGAGCAAGCCCAGCAGCCAGATCTATTACATCGACCTGAGCGACGGCGACAGCGCCGTGGTATACCAGCAGGCGGAACCCGGCGTCCTCAGCCGTCTGCTGACATCGCTGCATCACGGTTTCTACACGGTGGTGGAATATTTCAACTGACCGCCGCACTATAATGCACTGACAGTGGGGAGTAAGGAAGGTATGCTTTCTTACTCCCCGTTTGCAACAAAACAGGAGGCTGCAAGCCATGGCAAAAACATCCCCCAGAAAAAGTGAAGCCGCCCGCAGGGCCAACCAGGTGATCCGCAGCCGGACGCTTCTGATGATGGTGCTGCTGGGCATCGTCACATTTTTGCTGCTGTTTTGGAAGCTGTACGACCTGCAGATCAACCAGCATGATGAATTGCAGGAAAAGGCCGTGGCCCAGCAGACCCGCAGCACCGTGGTCACGGCGTCCCGGGGCACGATCTATGACCGCAACGGCCTGCCGCTGGCCATCTCCGCCACGGCGGAGACCGTGTGCGTCTCTCCCAAGGACATTGTGGAGTATGTGGAGGAGCAGCGGGAAAAGCAGGAGGCCGCCGCTGCGAAGGCCAAGGAAAAGGGAGAGGCCTATATCCCCGGCCAGGTCCGGGACGAGACCTATATCGCCCGGGGCCTGGAGCGGCTGCTGGGCGTGGACCAGGAGACCATTCTGAAAAAGATGGAGCGCACCTTCTCCCAGTATGAGATGGTGAAGAAAAAGGTGGACCAGGAGATCGCCAACGATGTCCGCCGCTTCATCAACGGCGAGATCGACGACGAGGGCAACGAGGTGCCGGAAGGCCAGCGGGTGAAGCTCCGGGGCGTTTGGATGCAGCCGGACGCCAAGCGGTATTACCCCTACGGCTCCCTGGCCGCCAACGTCATCGGCTTCGTGGACGGCGACAACCAGGGCGGCGTGGGCCTGGAGGCCAAGTACAACAGCGTCCTCTCCGGCACCGCCGGACTGACAGTCACCGCCAAAAACGCCGCCGGCAGCGACCTGCTTTACCAGTATGAGCAGTATTACGACGCGGAAAACGGCAAAAACCTGGTGCTGACCCTGGACAGCAACATCCAGTACTATCTGGAAAAGGGCATCGAGAGCATGGCGGATAAGTTCGACGCCGCCAACGGCGCCACCGGCATCGTCATGGATGTGAACACCGGGGCTATCCTGGCCATGGCCTCTTACCCCAATTATGACCTCAACGACTACGGCACCGTTTACGACGAGAAGCTACAGGCCAAGCTGGACAGTACCCTGGCGGCCCTGGAACAGAACAAGGGCAGCTACGCCACAGAGGAGGACTATCAGGCGGCGGTCAGCAAGGCCGCCAGCAATATTCTGAATACCCAGTGGCGCAACAAGTGCATCGACTCCACCTATGAGCCCGGCTCCACCTTCAAGCCCCTGACCCTGGCGGCGGCCCTGGAGGAGGGCGTGGTGAACATGAACACCACCTTCACCTGCACCGGCTCCATCAAGGTCCAGGGCTGGAGCAAGCCCATCGGCTGTTCCCGCCGCAGCGGCCACGGCACCCAGACCCTGGAGGTGGCCACCGGCAACTCCTGCAACCCAGCCTTTATCACCATGGGCCTGAAGATCGGTACGGACCGCTACTATGACTATCTGGAGTCCTTCGGCCTTATGGAGCCCACCGGCGTGGACATGATCGGCGAGGTCAGCGGCATTTTCTCCAGCCGGGCGCAGTTCAACACCAACGTGGTCTCCCTGGCGTCCTATGCCTTCGGCCAGACCTTCAACGTCACGCCCCTGGCGCTGATCCGGGCCCAGGCGGCCTGCATCAACGGCGGCTACCTGTACACCCCCTATGTGGTGGACCAGATCCTGGACGACGACGGCAACATCGTCTCCCAGCACGATTCCACTCCCGTCCGCCAGGTCATCAGCGAGGAGACCTCCGCCAAGGTCCGCCAGTGCCTGGAGTACGTGGTGGCCCAGGGCACCGGCAAAAACGGCCAGGTGGCCGGCTACCGCATCGGCGGCAAGACCGGTACCGCCGATAAGACCGGCACCGGCGACGTGGTGGTGTCCTTTATGTGCTTTGCCCCCGCGGATGACCCCCAGGTCATCATGCTCATCACCATGGATACGCCCAGCCGTACCACCGGCACCTATGTCTCCGGCGGAAACATGGTGGCGCCCACCGCCAGCCAGGTCATGGGCGAGATCCTGCCGTACCTGGGCATCGAGCCGGACTATACCGCCGACCAGCTGGTGGGCGCCGACGCCACCGTGCCCAACGTGGTGGGCAAAACAGCGGAGGAGGCCAAGGCCAAGCTGGAGAGCGTGGGCTTTGTCTATAAGACCGTGGGAAACGGTGACACCGTCACAGACCAGACCCCGGCCGGCGGCGCCATCATCCCCAATAACGCCACAGTGATTTTGTATCTGGGCGCGGAGAAATCCAGCGAGCTTTGTACCGTGCCCAATGTGGTGGGCCGTACCGCCTCGGAGGCCAACCAGGCCCTGACCAACGCGGGCCTCATTATGAAGGTCACCGGCGCCACCTCCACTTCCTCCGGCAATGTCCACGCCATCAGCCAGAGCGTTCCGGAGGGCACCCAGGTGGAGGCGGGCAGCGTCATCACCGTCCGGTTTGGCGACAGCTCGGTGCTGGATTAACCAAATAACATCTTTCGCATGATTTCCGGCACTATCCACTGTATATTTTGCAAAATACTCCGTATATAATGGATGCGGCCCACAGGGCCAATACCGGAAAGAGGGGTATGCACCTATGAAATTGAAAGAACTGCTGCAAGGCCTGACCGTCCTGAACGCCACGGCGGACCTGGAGATGGACATCACCAATGTCAGCTATGATTCCCGGACCACCCGGCCCGGCGACCTGTTCGTGGCCATGACGGGCTTCGCCGTTGACGGCCACACCTTCATCGGCAAGGCCGTGGCCGCCGGCGCGGCGGCGGTGCTGTGCGAAAAGGCACCGGAGGAGGGCGTTCCTTTCGTCCAAGTGGCGGATTCCCGTCGCGCTCTGGCGGTGGTGGGCGCCAACTTCTTCGGCCATCCGGCGGACGCCATGACCATGGTGGGCGTCACCGGCACCAACGGCAAGACCACCACCACCTATCTCCTCAAGTCCATTCTGGAGCAGGAGGCCGGGGCCAAGGTGGGTCTCATCGGCACGAACCAGAATATGATCGGCGACCAGGTCATCCCCACGGAGCGCACCACGCCGGAGTCCTTTGAGCTCCAGCGGCTGTTTGCCCAAATGCGGGAGAGCGGCTGCACCCACGTGGTCATGGAGGTCTCCTCCCACGCCCTGGCCCTGGACCGGGTGTACGGCGTGCACTATGCCGTGGGCATCTTCACCAACCTCACCCAGGACCACCTGGATTTTCATAAGACTATGGAGGCCTACTGCGACGCCAAGGCGCTGCTGTTCCAAAACTGCGACGCCGGCGTTTACAACGCCGATGACCCCTGGGCGCAGCGGCTCATGGCCCATGCCACCTGCCGAAAATTCTCTTACGCGGAGCGGGCCGAAGCGGACCTGCGGGCGGAGGAACTGGAGCTGGAGCCGGACCATGTGGCCTTCACCGCCGTGACAAAAGAAGAAAAAGTGCGGATCAGGGTTGGCATTCCCGGGCGTTTTATGATATATAATACGCTGGACGTATTGGGGGCCGCCCTGGCCCTGGGTATTTCCCTGGAGAGCAGCGCCAGGACCCTGGCCAAGGTGCCCCATGTCAAGGGCCGTGTGGAGGTGGTCCCCACCCCCGGGAAGGACTATACCATCCTCATCGACTATGCCCACAGCCCCGACGGTCTGGAAAATGTCCTCAGCTCCGTGAAGGACTTTGCCAAGGGCCGTACCGTGGCCCTGTTCGGCTGCGGCGGCGACCGGGATAAGACGAAGCGCCCCAAGATGGGCCGCATCGCCGCGAAAATCGCGGACTTCGTGGTGGTCACCACTGACAATCCCCGCACGGAAAAGCCCGCCGACATCATCGCCGACATCCTGCCGGGCATGGCGGACAGCGCCACGCCCTACGTGGTGGTGGAGGACCGGGTGGAGGCCATCCACTGGGCCATGGACCACGCGGAAAAGGACGATGTCATCGTCCTGTGCGGCAAGGGCCACGAGACTTATCAGGAAGTGAACCATGTGAAGCACCATATGGATGAGCGGGAGATCGTGGCGGAGCACCTGTATTTACAAAAGAAATGAACATCGCCGGAGCTGTGACCGGCGGAGGAAAGGGAGAAACACAATGATGACACAAGCCATTACCGCCCTGGCCTTCAGCTTCGCGCTGACGCTGGTCATCGGCAAATTTTTGATCCCGGAACTGCGGAAGCTGAAAGCCGGACAGGAGATCCGGGAGGACGGCCCCACCTGGCACGCCGGCAAGGCCGGCACTCCCACCATGGGCGGCATCATGTTCATCGTGGGCACCGGCGTCGCCGTGTTTGTGCTGGGGTGGCGGCAGATGCTGCAGGGGGAGTTCATCCACCTGTATGTATACCTGTTTGCCCTGATCTTCGGCCTCATCGGCTTTGTGGACGATTACCGCAAGGTCCGCCAGCACCAGAACGAGGGCCTCACCGCCAAGCAGAAATTCGTTTTGCAGCTGGCGGCGGCCGTGGTGTTTTTGTGCCTGATGCGCTATGAGGAGCTGCTGACCAACCAGCTGTACATCCCATTCTTCAACACCACCGTCACCATCAACTGGATCGTGTATCTGGTGTTCGCGGCCTTCGTCATCGTGGGCTGCGTCAACGCTGTGAACCTGACGGACGGCATCGACGGCCTGGCCTGCAGCGTCACCTTTGTGGTCATGGTTTTCTTTGCGGTCACCGGCCTTCTGTGGGACCGGCAGGCCGGCCCCATGGCCCTGCTTCCGGCGGCGCTGGCCGGCGGCCTGGCGGCGTTTTTCGTCTATAATCACCATCCGGCCAAGACCTTCATGGGCGATACCGGCAGCCTGTTTCTGGGCGGCGCCGTGGCGGCTCTGGGCTTTGCCTTCGACATGCCCCTCATTTTGATCTTTGTGGGTATCATTTACATCGCCGAGACCATGAGCGATATTATCCAGGTGACCTATTTCAAGGCCACCCACGGCAAGCGCTTTTTCAAAATGGCGCCGCTGCACCACCATCTGGAGCTGTCCGGCTGGAGCGAGGCGAAGCTGGTGACGGTGTTCTCCGGCATTACGCTGGTGTTCAGTATTCTGGCGTTTTTGGGTATCCAGGGGCGGTTTTGACCCCATGCACTGAAAACGATTTCCCGGGAAAGGAGGGAGCGGCATGACCCAACAGCGCCAGCGCAGACGGCCCATGAGCCGGGAGGAAGCCCGGGCCATGGAGGAGCGCAGGCAGCGGCAAAAGGAAAAGGAGCAGGAGAGCCGGGAACTGGCCCGGGGACCCATCGACCTGCCTTTTCTTGTTCTGGTGCTGCTGCTGACCGGCATCGGCCTTGTGATGCTGTTGTCCGCCAGTTTTCCCTCCGCCTATTATGAGACCGACGGCAAGAATCCCATGTCCTACTTCATCCGTCAGGGTGTGTTCGCCATCATGGGTCTTGCCGCCATGCTGCTGATCGGCAAGATCAACTACCAGCGCTTCCGGGGCCTTGCCCAGCCGCTGCTGTTTTTGTCCATCATATTGCTGGTTTTGGTGCTCATCCCCCACAACCCCATCGCCATCACCCGCAACCGCGCCACCCGCTGGCTGGGGATCCCCGGCACCTCTTTGCAATTCCAGCCGTCGGAGGTGGCCAAGGTGGCGGTGGTGCTGTATTTTTCCGACAGCATCTCCAAAAAAAAGGACCGGATGCGAACGTTCCGCTACGGCATTTTGCCCTACGCCATTATCCTGGTGGTGCTGGCGGCCCTGGTGGGCCTGGAGCCCCACCTGTCCGGCGCCATCCTCATCATGGGTGCCGGCGCCGTGCTGATGCTGGTGGGCGGCATCCACTGGGGCTGGGTCGGCGGCGCGGCCGCGGCGGCGGGGGGCCTTTTGTACGTGGTTCTGTTCGTCATCGGCTACAATACCTCCCGCATCGAAATGTGGCACAACCCCTGGGCGGACGCCCAGGGCAAGGGCTACCAGCTGTCCCAGAGCCTCATCTCCATTGGCTCCGGCGGACTGCTGGGGGTGGGCCTTGGCCGCAGCCGGCAGAAATTTTTGTTCCTGCCGGAGGAGCACAACGATTTTATCTTTGCCATCGTCTGCGAGGAGCTGGGCCTCATCGGCGCTTCCATCATCATGCTGCTGTTCGCGGCGCTGATCCTGCGGGGCTACTGGATCGCCCTCCACGCCCGGGACCGCTTCGGCAGCCTCCTGGTGGTGGGCGTCACCACGCTCATCGCCCTCCAGACCTTTTTGAACATCGGCGTGGTGACGGGCCTGCTGCCCACCACCGGCATCTCCCTGCCGTTTTTCAGCTACGGCGGCACCGCGCTGTCCATCCAGCTGGCGGAAATGGGCATCGTCCTGAGCGTGTCCCGGCAGATGAAGCCCACCAAGGCCGGATGATGGAAAGAGAGGCATACCTATGGAAACAAAGCTAAAGCGCGTCATCTTTACCTGCGGCGGCACGGCGGGCCACGTGAACCCCGCCATCGCCCTGGCCCAGCTGATGCATGAGAAGGACCCGGAAACGGAGTTTTTGTTCGTGGGGGCGGAGCGGGGCCTGGAAAAGGATCTGGTCCCCCAGGCGGGATACGCGTTTCGCACCGTCCACATCTCCAGCTTCCACCGTTCCTTCAAGCCCAAAGAGATCAAACACAACCTTGTCTCCGTCTGCAACCTGCTGCGGGCCCCGGGTGAGGCCCGGGCCATCCTGCGGGACTTCCGGCCGGACGTGGTCATCGGCACCGGCGGCTACGCCAGCTTTCCCATGGTGAAGGCCGCCGCCAAGGCCGGCATCCCCACGGCGGTCCACGAGTCCAATATGGTGCCCGGATTGACCACCGAGATGCTGGAGCCTTTCGCCGGGCGCATCATGGTGGGCTTTGAGGAGTGCCGCCGGCACTATAAGCACCCGGACCGGGTCCGCGTCACCGGCACGCCGGTGCGGGGAGACTTTTTCTCCATGACGAAGCAGGAGGCCAAAAAGACCCTGGGGGTGGACGACGGCCGCCCCCTCATCGTGTCCTTCTGGGGCTCCCTGGGCGCCGCCGGCATGAACCGCCAAATGGCGGATTTCCTGGCCCTGGAGGCGGCGAAGGAGCCCTTCCACCACATCCACGGCGCCGGCAAGAGCGGCTACCCCATGGTGCGGCAGCTGCTGGCGGAAAAAGGCGTGGACCTGGAGCGGCACCCATCTTTGCAGGTGCGGGAGTACATTTATGACATGGCTCCGGTCATGCGGGCGGCGGATCTGGTCCTCTGCCGGGCCGGCGCCTCCACCATCAGCGAGCTGACGGCGCTGGGCGTTCCCGCCCTCATCGTACCGTCGCCCTATGTCACCAACAACCACCAGGAGAAAAACGCCCGGGTGCTGGAGGCGGCCGGCGGCGCCGTGGTCCTGCTGGAGCGGGACAGCTCCGGCCAGGCATTGTTCCAGACCGCCTGCGGCATCCTCCACGATGCGCAGCGGCGGGCCGCCATGGAAAAAGCCATGGCCTCCCTGGGCATCCGGGACGCCACGGAGCGCATTTACCAGACGGTCCTGGAGCTTTGCCAGTAACCGGAATTCCCTGTTCGCCATAGGATGGACTGTTGAGCCATTCTGTGAAGCGGAGGGAATAACCATATGAGCCAGCTATTGGTGAGAGGCGGGCAGCCTCTCCACGGCGAGGTGACCATCCAGGGAGCGAAAAACAGCGTCCTTCCCATTCTGGCGGCCACGGTCCTGACCGGGGACCGGGTGGTGCTGCGGGGCTGTCCGCGCCTGAGGGATGTGGACGCCTCCATCCGCATCCTGCAAAGCCTGGGCTGCCGGGCCCAGTGGGAGGGGGACGCCCTGACGGTGGACACCGCCGCCTTGAACCGCTGCGAGATCTCTGATATACTGATGCGGGAGATGCGCTCCTCCGCCATATTCTTAGGCGCCGTCCTGGCCCGGCTGGGCAGGGCGGACATCAGCTACCCCGGCGGGTGTGAGCTGGGCCCCCGCCCCATCGACCTGCACCTGAGCGGCCTGCGGGACCTGGGGGCGGACATCCGGGAGGAAGGCGGCATCCTCCACTGCACGGCCAGCCGCCTTGCAGGCAGGGAGCTGATGCTGAGCCTGCCGTCGGTGGGCGCTACGGAGAACCTCATGCTGGCCGCCTGCGGGGCGGAGGGGACCACGGTCATCTCCAACGCCGCCCGGGAGCCGGAGATCGTGGACCTCCAGGACTTTTTGAACGCCTGCGGCGCGGAAGTCTCCGGCGCGGGCAGCACCAGCGTCACCATTCGGGGAGGGAAGCCTCTCCACGGCTGCGAATTCCGCTGTATGCCGGACCGCATCGTGGCGGCGACGTACCTTTGCGCCTGCGCCTCGGCGGGGGGAGAGGTCTATCTGCGCGGCACCCGGGAGCGGCACCTGGCCACAGTGGCCGACGCCCTGCGGCAGGCGGGGTGCACGGTGGCCGGCGACGGGGAGGGCATTGCCTGCCGGTGCCGCCGGCGGCTGCGGGCGGTCCGCCCGGTGCGGACAGCGCCCTATCCGGGCTTTCCCACGGACGCCCAGGCGGTGCTGATGGCGGCCATGCTGAAAAGCCGGGGCACCACGGTGTTCGAGGAGAATATTTTTGAAAACCGTTACCGCCACGTGGATGAGCTGACCCGCATGGGGGCGGAGATCCGGGTGGCCGGCCGGGTGGCCGTGGTCACCGGGGTGGAGCGGCTGTCCGGCGCCGCCGTCCGCTGCACGGACCTGCGGGGCGGAGCGGCGCTGTGCGTGGCGGCTCTGGCCGCCGACGGGGAGACCCGCATTTTTGAAACGGCCCACATCGACCGGGGCTATGAGGACATTGTCAGGGACCTGCGGGCCCTGGGGGCGGACGCGGTCCGCAGTGACAACGCGTGAGACTGGGAGTCGTGAACATGGCAAGACGCAGACATTCCAACCGGCGGCACAGAAGGGGGAGCTTCGGCTTCCTCTACAAGGTGCTGTCCATGCTGGTCATCTGCGGGGCCATCATCGCGGCGCTGACGCTGTTTTTCCGGGTGGGCACCATCGTGGTCACCGGCCAGGAGCGGTATACGGAGGCGGAGGTCATCGCCGCCACCGGCGTGGAGCAGGACGATAATTTGTTCCTGCTGAACAAATACACCGTGGCCAACAACATTCTGGCGGAGCTTCCCTATATTGAGGAGATCCGCATCAACCGCAAGCTGCCGGATACGCTGCTCATTGAGGTAAAGGAGTGCGGCGACCCGCTGGCGGTCATTCAGGACGGCTTTGCCTGGCTGGTGAGTCCCGGCGGCAAGATCGTGGAGCAGCGGGGTGCATCAGAGGCGGGAGACTGCCCCGTCATCAGCGGCTGCCAGCTGCTGGCCCCCACGGTGGGCACGCCTCTGGCCCTGGCCACGGAGTACGCCACCCAGCAGCAAAGCCTTTTGGAGCTGCTGAATGCCCTGGAGAGCGCCGGGATGCTGGACCAGGTGGAGGGCATCCATCTGGAGGACCTGTCCGTGCTGGTCATGGACTACGGCGGCCGCTTTTCCGTGGAGATGCCCTATGGCGCGGACTATCCCCGCAAGCTCCGTGCGCTCCAGGCGGTCATCGACAATCTGGAGACCAACCAGACCGGAACAGTCCAGCTGACCTGGGACAACGGCGAGGTCCATTTTATCGAAGATTGACGAAGGGGAGGAGCCGGCGGGACCGCTCCTCCTTTTCGACGGAAAAAACTCCGGGAAAAGGCCAAAGGCCCCTTGACCGGAGAAACAAAGTGTCATACAATAACTTTATTACTATAACCACAGGATATTGAGAGAATAAAAGGGCGGACATGCCCTTTGCCACAAATGATAGTAGGAGGCACCACTATGGCATTTGGATTGGAAACCGGTCCCGATACCGTTGTTAATATCAAGGTCATCGGCGTGGGCGGCGGCGGCAACAACGTGGTCAACCGCATGGTCCGCTCCGGCACCAAGGGCGTGGACTTTGTGGCGGTGAACACCGACAAGCAGGCCCTGAATGTGTCCAGCGCTACATACAAGATCCAGATCGGCGAAAAGCTGACCCACGGCCAGGGCGCCGGCGCCGACCCGGAGGTGGGCCGCAAGGCCGCCGAGGAGAGCCGCAACCAGATCGCCAAGGCGCTGGAGGATACGGACATGGTGTTCATCACCGCCGGCATGGGCGGCGGCACCGGCACCGGCGCGGCTCCCATCGTGGCGGAGATCGCCAAGGAGATGGACATCCTGACGGTGGCCGTGGTCACCAAGCCCTTCGGTTTCGAGGGTCCCCGCCGGATGCGGGCCGCCATGGCCGGCATCAACGAGCTGGAGGAGAAGGTGGATTCCCTGGTCATCATTCCCAACGAGCGCCTCAAGCACGCCACGGACCAGAAGATCACCTTTGCCAACGCCTTTGAGATCGCGGACGATGTGCTGCGCCAGGCGGTGCAGTCCATTTCCGACCTGATCCGGGACACCGGCTTCATCAACCTGGACTTTGCCGACGTGACCGCCATCATGAAAAACGCCGGCATGGCCCACATGGGCGTTGGCCGTGCCGCCGGCAAGGGCAAGGCCGAGGAGGCCGCCAAGATGGCTATTTCCAGCCCCCTGCTGGAGACCTCTATCGAGGGGGCCAAGGGCGTTCTCATCAACGTCACCGGCTCCATGGACATCGGTCTGGAGGAAGTGGAGCAGGCTGCCTCTCTGGTGCAGCAGGCCGTCCACCCCGACGCCCTCACCATCTTCGGCGCCACCTTCGACGAGTCTCTGGATGACGAGATCCGGGTCACCGTCATTGCCACCGGCTTTGACAAGGCCCCTGCCGCGCAGATGCCCAAGATGGCGGATGCCGCCAAGGCCGCGCCCGCCGGAAACACGGTGCCGGAGCCTGTGCCTTTGCAGGAGGAGGACGTGCCCAAGCCCGAGGAGGATGACGACGATGTGTTCGGCGACATCCTGAAAATCTTCAATAAGCGCGATTGATTGAAAAATCTGGAACGCCCCGCAGGAATTTCCTGCGGGGCGCCGTTCTTTTTTCCCGCGGCGGGGCTTCTGGGGATTCGTCCCTTGGGGCCGCTGCCGCTTTTTGCATGGGGTGAGCCGGCGGCGGAGCGCAAAAGATACTCCTGCCGGCGCGGATACCGCCGGCTTTTTGGAAAAGAGGTGATTTTTTTGTATGGACCATGGCAAACGGCAAAACGGGCGCTGCGGGGCGGAGCGGCGCTGCTGCTGGCGGTGCAGCTTTTGATCGCCCCCACGGCGGCGGCCCGGGCGGCGGAGCCGGATACAGCGCCTTCCGCCAGAGAGCTGGTTCCGGTGGGGCACACGGTGGGCATCAAGCTGTTTTCCCGGGGTGTGCTGGTGGTGAAGCTGGCGGAGGACAGTACGCCTGCCAAGGCCTGCGGCCTGCGGACCGGTGATGTCATCGTCAGCTGCGGCGGCACGACTGTCCGGTCCTCGGAGCAGTTCCAGTCCCTGCTGCAAAAAACAGGGCAGCAGGCCACGGACCTGCAGGTCCAGCGGAACGGACAGAGCATGACCCTCTCCGTCTGCCCGGAGCAAAATGAGCAGGGAACCTATTCTATCGGCGCCTGGATCCGGGACAGCATGGCGGGCATCGGTACTGTCACCTATTATGACCCGTCCACAGGTGTATTCGGCGCCCTGGGTCACGGCATCACCGACATGGACACCTCGCTGCTGATGCCCTTCTCCTCCGGCTCCGTGCTGGCCTCCACAGTGAAGGCCGTGAAGCGGGGTGAGGTGGGCAGCGCCGGAGAGCTGCGGGGAGATTTTGACCTCCAGTCAGACCTGGGCGACCTGTACGCCAATACGGACTGCGGCATCTTTGGCTGCCTGGAGGAGAACGGCGCTTCCTGGCAGCAGGGTGAAGCGCTGCCGGTGGCGTCGCCGTCGCAGGTGGAAACAGGGCCTGCCACGATTTTGGCCAATGTCCAGGGGGACGAGGTGCGTTCCTACGATGTGGAAATTTTGAAGATCATTCCCAACAGCGGCGACGGCCGGGAGCTGGTGCTTTCCGTGACGGACCCGGACCTGATCTCCGCCACCGGCGGCATCGTCCAGGGAATGTCGGGTTCCCCCATTTTGCAAAACGGCAAATTTGTGGGCGCGGTGACCCATGTGCTGCTGAACGACCCAACCAAAGGATATGGAATTTTCCTCGAAACTATGCTGAAAGCGGCGAATTGATCGTTCACATGCAAAGCGGCTGTCCAATGGACGGCCGCTTTACATACCGCAATGATGGACGGAGCATACAACAAGCGAGACAAAGAAAACTCTATGCGCAATCGTTCACGCAAAAATTACAAATATTTTTTTAAAATTTTCCGTTAAATATAAAAAATAAATAAAAATGTTAAATAATTGACATGTAAAAATTTTATAAAAAAGCAAACGTTTGCATTGATTTTAAGAAAAGAGTGGGGTATACTGAGGAAACCAAAATTTGAAGAAGAGGAAGTTGTGCGCCATGTCTACGCTTTTGTCTGTTTCCATTGCCATGCTGGCCGGACTGCTGATGACCCGGGTGTTCAACCTGTGGAAACTGCCGGATGTTACCGCTTACCTGGTGGCCGGTGTGCTGATCGGGCCCTACTTTCTGGGGTCCATGCACATGGAAGGACTGGGCTTTGTCTCCAGTCAGGCAGTGGGCAGTTTGGGTCTGGTCTCGGAAGTGGCCCTTGGCTTCATCGCCTTTTCCATCGGCAATGAATTTCGCTTGCAGGACCTGAAGGCCACCGGCAGGCAGGCGGCAGTCATCGGCATCTTCCAGGCGCTGACGGCCACCGCACTGGTGGACCTTGCCCTGCTGGCGGTCCATTTCCTGATGCCGGAGAAGCTGTCCCTGGCCCAGGTGCTCACCTTGGGTGCCATTGCCACGGCCACCGCTCCCGCCGCCACACTGATGGTGGTGCGCCAGTACAAGGCCAAGGGACCTCTCACCACGCTGCTGCTGCCTATCGTGGCCTTGGATGACGCGGTGGGCCTGGTGGTGTTCGCGGTATCCTTCGGCATTGCCAAGACCCTGGTCAGCAATGCAGTGGACCTGGTGTCCATCCTGGTGAATCCGTTGGTGGAGATCGTGGGGTCCCTGGTGCTGGGCGCTGTCATGGGCTGGCTGCTGACGCAGCTGGAAAAGCTGTTCCACTCCAATACCAACCGCCTGAACATGACCATCGCCTTCGTGTTTCTCACGGTCTCCCTGTCCATGCTGGAATTCCGCCTGGGTCCCGTCACCGTGGGCTTTTCCTCTTTGCTGGTGTGCATGATGCTGGGGACGGTGTTCTGCAATCTCTGCCCCTTGTCCGGCGACCTGATGGGAGCGGCGGACAAATGGACCTCGCCGCTGTTTGCCCTGTTCTTTGTCATCAGCGGCGCGGAGCTGGAGCTGGATGTGTTCACCGATTGGGCCATCGTCTGTGCCGGTGTGGTATACATTCTCTTTCGCTCCGCCGGAAAATACCTGGGCGCTTATGCCAGCGCCAAATGGATGAAGTGCGCTCCGGAGGTCTGCAAATATCTGGGCATCACCTTGCTGCCCCAGGCAGGCGTGTCCTTGGGCATGTGCGCCACGGCCATGCAGTTGGGAGAGCAGGGGAGCCTCATCCGCAATATCACCCTGTTTTCCGTGCTGGTCTATGAGATGGTGGGCCCTTTGCTGACTCGCCAGGCCCTGACCGCGGCCGGAGACATCAAGCCCATATCCGAGGAGGTCCGCAACCGCCGGCAGACCAAGCTGGAGTTGGCAAAGAAAAACGGGAAATAAAAACCGTGCCCCACTCGCGGCGAGTGGGGCACACTGCTTAATATGCGGCTAGCTTTTCGTTGAGCTTGCGGTAGACCCGCTGGCGGAACCAGGGTTCGCTGGAGGCCTCCACAGCGCCCTCCGGCGTGAACCAGCCCACCCGGCTGTTCTCGTCCGGCTTGCAGCGGACAGCTTCCGCCGGGTCCGCTTCCACCAGGAAGGTGACGTTCAGGTGCAGGTGGGAGGAGACGTATTTCCCGTGCTTTTCGTGGCCGTCCACGGTGAGGATCTCCAAGGAGTAAATATCCGGCGACACCGCCCGAATCTTCGTCAGGCCGCTTTCCTCCCGGACCTCCCGCAGGGCCACCGCCAGCAGGTCGTGGTCCCCGTCGGCGTGGCCGCCCAGCCAGGCCCAGGAATCGTATAAATTGTGGTACGCCATCAGCACCTGCCGCCGGTCCGGGCTCACCACCCAGGCGGAGGCCGTCAGGTGGGCGGCACAGTTGTCCCGGCTGTACAGCTCCTCGCCGCTTTCTAGCCGCCGCAAAAGCTCCTTCCGGTCCTGTTCCTCCTGCTCGTTCCAGGGCCGGTAGGCTGTGATCTGTTCCAAAAGCTCCATGGTCCCGCCTCCTTTGCTTTATCATAGCACAGGGCGGCAAATAAGGGAAGCGGCAGCGCCAAAATCCTTGAACACCAGACGTCTGTTGAATTTTTTTGAAAAAAACGGTCGAATGATTTTTGGAATTTATTTACAGTTTGCGGTTGCAAAAGCTGTCCAATTATGATAATTTATAGAAAACGTGATTTGAAGCTTCATGAATCCGTCGCAAAGAGGGAAACGGGCATTTTCCAAGCGCGGCCCTGCTTTCCCGGGACCAAAAAATTGAAAAAGGACAAGGAAAACATGGATACCAGGAAAACTGTATTGCTGGCAGATGCCAACGAAGAATTCCGCGGGATGCTGCGGGAGATCATAGACCAGACAGAGGAATTCACCGTGGTGGGTTCCACAGGGGATGGGGCGGAAGCTTTGCAGTTGATTGAACAGCGGCGGCCGGATTTGGTGTTGATGGATGTGGTGCTGCCGGGACTGGACGGCTTTGGTGTGATGAAACGCATGGACCTGCAGGCGGAAAAGGCGCCCCGGGTCATTCTGCTCTCGGCATTTTGCAACGAGCAGGTGGCGGCGGAGGCGGTGAGCCTGGGGGCCAGCTATTTCTTCCCCAAGCCCTGTGACACGCAGACCCTTCTGGACCGGATGCACACCGTTCTCCAACAGCCGGAGGAGGAAGCGGAGCCAGCCGCACCGGATATGAAAAACCGGGTGACCGCTGTCATCCATGAGATCGGAGTTCCCGCCCATATCAAGGGCTACCAGTACCTGCGGGAGGCCATCCTCATCGCCGTGGACGATATGGATGTCATCAACGCTGTCACCAAGGTGCTGTACCCGGAGGTGGCCAAACGCTTCGGCACCACCCCCTCCCGGGTGGAGCGGGCCATCCGCCACGCCATTGAGGTGGCCTGGGACCGGGGCGACCTGGAGACGCTGCAAAAGTACTTTGGCTACACCGTGTCCAACGCCAAGGGCAAGCCCACCAATTCGGAGTTCATCGCCATGATCGCCGACCGGCTGGTGCTGGAGCAGAAGCGTCCCCGCCACGCTTGATACTACTCTCCCACTAAAATAAGATATTTTAATGGGAACCGACGCACTTGGCGCGTTGGATTCTAGTATGAATCCGCGAAAAAGGAGAGGCATTGCCTCTCCTTTTTGCTGTTACGCGGTTTTCAGAATTTCCCCCGCCAGGGCCATCTGGGCCGTTGTGGGCACTTCGTCAAAGCGGATCTCCGCCATGCGGTCCGGCCAGCAGAGGAGATAGCGTTCAGAGGGGGAATCCGGGTAGCGGTACAGCTGATAGGCCTCCGCCGCTCCCCAGGGAGCGGCGTCAATGGGCCGGTAAGTACTGCGGTACTCCACCGGATCGTTGAACCAGTACCGCTCCAGCATACTGTTCTTGCAGATGCCGTACAAAAACGGCGCCTTGACCTCCACGATATCGTATTCCAGGTCCGGCTCTTCCAGGGCGTCCATCCGGGGCTGCTGGGTGTATTCCCGGAAGGATACCAGCACAGTCTCGGAGGTCCGGGCCTCTGTGGACCAGCGGGTGTAGTCCGTGCCCGTCAACGCCTCTACCCGCAGAGGGATGTCATCCTGATAGACCTCCCAGGTCATGCCCCTATATTCGTAGGTCTCCACCGGCCTGCGGTCCTCCAGCCAGCCGGAGCGGACGCCCCGGAAGATCAGAGCTATCATCCCGCCCGCCAGTGCTGCTGCCAGCACCGCGCTCATGATGACTGTTACCGTCCGGGTGACGGCCCGGGGGGCCCGCATGCCCTTGAGGGCGGATTTGGCGGTATTGGTCAGTAGCAGGATGAGGGCAAAGGCCGCCAGCCAGAACAGCGTGGCAAACAGTGTGGTCCGGGCATTCCCTAAAAACGCGGAGAGGAAAAAGAGAAGGGCGATGACCACCAGCAGCAGACTGAGCCGCCGGTGGGTGCGGATGGGCAGAAACTCCCCGGTGGTCTCCGCCAGCGCTTTGGCCCTCCTGTGCCAGCGGAAATAAAACAGGAACTCGTACAGCTCGATCCCCAGGAACAGCAACCAGGTGGGCAGGGCGTACAGGGAGGAGGGCGTGGAGAGAAAGTCCACCGGGTCTTCCCAAAACCGCCACAGCTGGAAGCACACCTGGAAAAGGCCCAGGGCCACCATGGCTGCCATCCCCTGCAGGGAGGAACGCTTCATGGCCTGATGAACAGTGTCCACCTGAACACAGGCGTCGGTCTCTAAAGGGACCGGGTCCTGGGCCGCCGTATAAAAAATCTGCATCTGCCCCCACCGGGCCGCCAGGTGCCACCCGGCGGATTCGCAGTAATCCTGATAAGTCTGCTGGCCCTCCGTGGGGCCGGGGTCAAATTCAGAGGCGGCGGGGAAGTAAGTGACGGCGAAGCGGAGCGTCTGCGGTTCAACGCGGCGGTAGCGCCAGAGATAGGTCCCCGGCTGCTCCACCATCCAGCCCTGGGCGGCCATGTTTTCCAGGTGGGCCTGGATGCCGGTGTGGTCAAAAAAGGCAAAGGCCTCCAAGCGGCGTTTCGTGTCTCTCATGTGTCGGCACCTCCCGTCAGTGTCTCATAGTCCGCTGCCAGCGTCTTCAGGCGGCGGTATTCTTCCTCCAAAGCGGTCTGCCCCGCCTGGGTGATGAGGTAGCTGCGCCTGCGGCCCTCCACCTTTGTCTCCGCAATGTAGCCCGCCTGCACAAAGCTCTCCAGCAGGTTGTAAAGGGTGCCAGGACCTACCGTCACCCGGCCTTGGGTCAGCTCTGTTACCCGGGCCATGATGTCCGCGCCGCACTGCTCCTGCCGCAGACACAGCAGGATATAAAACATCTGCTCCGTCAAGGTCTGGAATTTTTCCCGGGCCATGACACCGCCCTCCAATATCGAATATCGTTATTTGCAACTCCAGTATAATATCGAATATCGATGATGTCAAGAGGACAGGGGGAAATGCTTGCCTTTTCCCAGGGAACATGCTATCCTGTATTTATCCAGTAAAGAAAAAGAGGAGAAACAGGGATATGAAGTATTCTTTTCGCCCCCAGGGCGTCTGTGCCCGGGAAATGCTGGTGGATGTGAACGACCAGGGCATCATTGAGAACCTGGCGGTCGTGGGCGGCTGCAACGGCAATCTGCAGGGCATCGGTGCTCTGGTGAAGGGGATGCCCGCCCAGGAGGCCATCACCCGCCTGAAGGGCATCCGCTGCGGCGGTAAGCCCACCTCCTGTCCGGACCAGCTGGCCCAGGGCCTGGAGAAGATCCTGACGGAAAGCGGCAAGTGACCAGCCTAAAAGGACCTGTCAGCGGACAGGTCCTTTTTGCGCTTTGGAATAAAGTTTACAAAGTGTCGGTGGACAATATTCAGAAAAAATGATATATTAAAGCCGCTGCTAAAATCCCAGAGGAGAAAATGATATGAAAATCGTTCTGGTCATCGATCAATTCGATGACGCCAATAACGGCACTACCATCAGCGCCCGGCGGTTTGCCTTGGCGCTGAAGGAACATGGCAATGAAGTGCGGGTCATCGCCATCGGCAAAAACGCGGATTACAAGTACGCTGTCCGCCAAATGAAGTTCCCTCCGGTGGTGGAGCATCTCATCACCAGCCAGGGAATGCGCCTGGCCATTCCCAACAAGCACGTATTTGAAAAGGCGGCGGCCTGGGCGGACGTGGTGCATTTCATGATGCCCTCCCCCCTGGCCATCACGGGATTGCGGCATGTGGAGAAGCTGGGCATCCCCCATACGGCGGCTTTCCACTGCCAGCCGGAAAACATCACCTTCACCCTGCACATGGGCAACAGCCGCCGGGTGAACGACTTTGTGTATGACAAGTTCCGGGATACCTTCTTCAACCGCTTCACCCACATCCACTGCCCCAGCAACATGATCGCAAACCAGCTGCGTCAGCATGGCTACACCGCCCAGCTCCATGTGATCTCCAACGGCATCAGCCCCCAGTACGTTTACGGCAAACGGCCCAAGGAGGACTGGATGGAGGGCTTTTTCAATGTGCTGATGGTGGGCCGCTACGCAGGAGAAAAGCGGCAGGATGTGCTCATCGACGCCTGCACCAAGTCCCACCACGCAAACCGCATCCAGGTCATCCTGGCCGGCAAGGGCCCCCTGGAGAAAAAGTACCGCAAGCTGGCGGAAAAGCTGCCCAACCCCATCGTCATGAGCTTTTACGAGCCGGACCGGCTGCTGGAGATCCTGCATATGGCGGACCTGTACGTCCACACCTCCGACGCGGAGATCGAGGCTATGAGCTGCATGGAGGCCTTTGCCTGCGGCCTGGTGCCCGTCATCGCTGACTCTCCCCGCTCCGCCACGCCCCAGTTCGCCCTGGACGAGCGGAGCCTGTTCCCGGCGGGGGACAGCGACGCCCTGGCCCAGCGTATCGACTGGTGGATCGAGCATCCGGAGGAGCGGAAGGACATGGAGCTGCGCTACGCCGAGCACGCCAAGCAGTACGCCCTGGAAAAGTCCATCCAGCAGACAGAGGAGATGTTCCGCATGGCCATCGAGGAGCAGAAAGCGGCCAAAGAGAGCCTCCACAAGTGAATATCCGACAAAGCCGCACGGCCGCCCGCACGGGCGGCCGTGCTTTTGCATACACTGGCACAGCAAAGGAAGTGAGGAGATCCACCATGGCATATTCCGACCGGGAGCTGCTGGCGCGGCTCATCCAGTGCGAGGCGGGCGGAGAAGGCGAGAATGGGATGAAAGCGGTGGCCGGCGTGGTCATGAACCGCGTCCACGCCAAGGGCGGAGAATACGCCCGGGTAGGGCAGGGCAGCATCCGCAACATCATATTCCAGCCCTACCAGTTCGTCTGTGCCAGCGAAACGGAGGGCGGGGTCTATAACCCGCAGAATATTTACAACATGCGGCCCGAGCAGATCCACTATGACATCGCGGACTGGGCGATAGCCGGAAACCGGCTGCCGGACGTGGCGGAGTCGCTGTGGTTTTACAATCCCTTCGGGCCTCAGTGCCGGTCCCGCTTTCCGTCGGATGTGGGATACTGGCAGACGCGCATCGGCGACCATTGCTTTTACAATCCGACGGATGCGTACTATAAAACTTGAGAGGTGTTATCATGCAGCGTTTACCGAATACTTACGGAGCATCCATGCCCCAGGTGATGGAGCAAAACCGGCAGAGAATGGCGGGGGACTGGTCCGGCGAGATCAGCCGGACACCTGTGGAGCCCATCCGTCAAACGCCTGCCGGGTCTTCCAGCCTGCCCGGCGCCGGCGGCCTGGTGAGCCAGGGGGGCATGGCCGGCCCCGCCGGACTGTCCGGTCCCAGAGGCTCCGTCCCCGAGCTGGAGGACATGGGCAACGACCTGCCGGTGGAAGTCATCACCGCGCCCACCTCCACCCAGGAAGCCTATCTTGGCTCCTGGAAGGCCCTGCTGTCCCGCTACGAGGGCAGCTACGTGGTGGCTACCTTCCTGGTGGGCACCCAGAACACCATCTCCTGGGAGGGCATCCTGTTCGACGTGGGCAACGACTATCTCACCATCTATCAGGAGAGTCGGGACCGCTATATCGTCAGCGATTATTATTCCCTGAAATTCATCGAGTTCTATGACATCCAGCGCCGCCGCCGCTGCGCGGAGCTGCTGCAGGAGGACGGCTGGCAGAGCGGCGGCATGAGCGACAGCATGGGCGGAAACATGTCCGGCGGCATGGGCGGGGGAATGCCCCGCCGCTGACAAGGGGATTGCGGAGCGGCGCGGAGTGTGTTAAAATTCCAGCATCACAACAGAAAAGAGGACTGTTTTCCATGGAATTTTTACAGTTGTCCGAAGCGCGCTATTCCCTCCGCAAATTCAGTGACCGCCCCGTGGAGGCGGAAAAGCTGGCCGCCATCCTGGAGGCCGGACGCAATGCGCCCACCGCCCACAACCTCCAGCCCCAGCGCATCTTCGTCCTCCAGAGCCCCGAGGCCCTGGAAAAGGCGGATGCCTGCACCGCCGCCCATTTCCACCCTCCCGTCATCCTGGTGGTGGCCTATGACCCGGAGGCCGCCTGGAAACGGGAGACCGACGGCAAAAACCACGGGGAGATCGACGCCTCCATCGCCGCCACCCAGATGATGCTGGAGGCCGCCGACCTGGGTCTTGGCACCACCTATGTGGGCATGTTTGAGCCGGAAAAGCTGCTGGCGGCCTTCCCGGAGATGGCGGGGCTGTGCCCCATCGCCATGCTGCCCCTGGGCTATCCGGCGGAGGGCGCCCATCCCTCCCGCCTCCACGCCGACCGCAAGCCCCTGGAGGAGCTGGTGAAATACCTGTAAAAGAGCAAAAAAGGAGACTGCCGCAGGCAGTCTCCTTTTTGTCATCTTCTTCTGCGTCCCCGGTAGCTTCCCCGGCGGCTGAAGCCCACGCGGCGGCCGTAGCGGTAACGGCGGCGGCCGAAGATCAGCTTCCACAGCAGCACCACAACCAGCAGCACCGCCAGCACGATGCCGGCGATCTTGACGGCGGGCTTGGCGAAAAACAGCTTCACGTCCCGCCAGAAGGTCAGCAGCCGGGAGGCCTCCACGTCATTGAGAGCCAGCAGATCCTCCGTGGCATAGACCGTCCCCTGGTAGGAAAGCTGGATGGTGCCCAGCTTGTCACCGGTGGTGATGGGAGCCTCCACCGGGTCGGAGTTGAGGGTGATGGTCCGCTCCAGGTCCTCCGGCTCCAGGTCATTGGGCATGAGGATCTCCACATCCCGGGCGGGATGGACGGTGACATGGTCGATCTTGGACAGGGACACCGCCACTTCCTTGGGGTATTCGTCGGCGGTGAGAATGGTCTTGTAGGAGAAGTTATCAAAGCCCCACTGGAACAGGCGGTTCGTCTCATAAAAGCTCATGGTGCGGATCTCGCCGTCCTCCAGGGTCAGGCGGTCACAGCCCAGCACCACGCTGATAAAGCTGAGGCTGCCCTTGGCGGCGGAGGACACCAGGCAGTGGCCCGCCTCGGAAGTGGAGCCGGTCTTGATGCCGTGGGCGTTTTTGTTGATATAGCCCCGGGAACGCCAAACGGAGATCAGGTAGTTGGTGGAGTGGAGGGCACGGGCCTCGTGGAGGTTGGTGGCGGGCAGGGTGATGTCGCCGGTGTCGCTGATGCGGACGAAATCCTTGTGCGTCAAGGCCTCTTTCGTGATGAGATACAAATCCCAGGCGGAGGTGTAGTGCTGGCTGTCGTGCAGGCCGGTGGGGTTGACAAAGTGGGTGTTTTCGCAGCCCAGCGCCTGGGCCTTTTCGTTCATCTGGTCCACAAAAGCATCCACGGAGCCGGACACGGCCTCCGCCAAAATGACGCAGGCCTCATTGGCGGATACCACCAGCATACAGTACAGCAGCTGCTCCACCGTCATGATCTCGCCGGGCTTGATATTGGCGGTGCTGCCGGCGGTGTCCAGAGATTCGATGGTGGAGGAAGCGGTGACCTCCTGGTCCAGGGAAAGCTGACCCTTGTCGATGGCCTCCACCACCAGCAGTGCCGTCATGATCTTCGTGAGGCTGGCGGGATACAGCTCCTGATGTTCATTTTTGGCATAGACGATGGCGCCGGTGTTGGCGTCCACCAGCAGTGCCGCCTTGGCCTGGATGTCCGGGTCCTCCGGGAGCGTCGGCTCCTCGGCGGCGGCAAAGGGGGTGGCCGTCAGGCTCACCAGCAGTACAAACAGTAAAAAAACAGATAAAAATCGCTTTGCTTTCATGTGCAACTCCCGCAAACTATGCTATACTATATTCATTCATCGCGTTCAGGAACGGCACCGTGTGACACCGTTCGACATGATACATTATATCAAAAAAAGCAGAGGAGTTCAACAGTGAGAGCGGCGGGAAAAGCCACCAAAACGGAAAAGTGCCTCCTGGGTCTGACAGCGGCGTTTTTGTGTTTGCTTGCAGGCCTGTATCTCCACGATGCCCGGCAGACGGAGCCGGCGGCCGTGAAGACGGAGCGGACCGTTTCCCGGGAGGAGCTGGCGCCGGACCTGTCGCCCCTGGACCTGAACACCGCCACGGCGGCGGAGCTGGCCGCCCTGCCGGGCATCGGTGAGGCGCTGGCGGAGCGGATCGTGGCGTACCGGGAGGCCAATGGGGCCTTTGCAAGCGTGGAGGAGCTGCTGGAGGTCAGCGGCATCGGCGAGAAAAAGCTGACGGGCCTGGAGGGCCGGGTCCGTGTGGAGAGAGAGGAGACGGAATGAAGATCCTGGTCGTGGACGACGAAAAGCTGCTGGTAAAGGGCATGAAATTCAATCTGGAGAACGAGGGGTATCAGGTGGAGTGCGCCTATGACGGCGCCGCCGCCGTGGAGCTGGCCCGGAACGGGCAGTTCGACCTTATCATTTTGGATGTGATGATGCCGGAGGTGGACGGGCTGGAGGCCTGCATGCGCATCCGGGAGTTTTCCAATGTGCCCATTATCATGCTCACCGCCAAAAGTGAGGACGCCGACAAGCTCATGGGCTTTGAGTGCGGGGCGGATGACTATCTCACCAAGCCCTTCAACATCCTGGAGCTGAAGGCCCGGGTCCGCGCCCTGCTGCGGCGGGCCGCCGGCGTCCAGCGGAGCCGGGGCGCCGTCCTGACAGCGGGAGACCTGACGCTGAACACCGAGGAGCGGGTGGCCATCCGCGAGGGGCGGACCGTGGAGCTCACCGCCAAGGAATATGACCTTATCGAGCTTTTGATGCGGAATCCCCGGCGGGTGTACAGCCGGGAGAATCTCATGAACGTGGTGTGGGGCTATACCTACGCCGGAGATTACCGGACCGTGGATGTGCACATCCGCCGCCTGCGGGAGAAGCTGGAAAAAAACCCGGCGGAGCCGGACCACATCATGACCAAGTGGGGAGTGGGGTACTATTTCAAAGAATAAAAGCTCCTTTTTGAGCAGCCTCCAGTTAAAATTCGGCCTCAGCTACATCCTGGTCATCGCGGCGGTGCTGCTGCTGCTGAACACCTATCCCCTGCTGGTCTCGGAGGACCTGGTGTTCCGCTCCAAGGCCAGCACCCTCCAGTCCAGCGTGTCCGTCATGGTGTATTCCCTGTCGGGACTGGACCGGCTGAACGAGGAAAACGTCTCCGCGGCCATGGCGGTGGTGGAGGAAACGGGGCTTTCCCGTATCCTGGTGACGGACAGCGCCGGCAAGGTCCTCTACGACACCCGGGAGACCGGCAGTGCCGTGGGAGAGTATGCCCTTTACGCGGAGATCGTCCAGGCGCTGCTGGGCAATGACGCCTTCACGTGCAGCTATCAGGGCGGTGCCTTCCGCAGCCGGGCGTCCTCGCCGGTGCTGTATCAAAACCAGATCATCGGCTCTGTGTACGCCTACGAATACGACACGGAGCAGGCGGCGCTGCTACAAGGCCTCCAGGAAAACCTGCTGCGCCTGTCCGCCGTCATCGCCGTGATGGTGCTGGTGCTGAGTATGGTGCTGTCCCGGGCGCTGACCAGGAAGATCGGCCGGCTGCTCACCGCCATCCGCCAGGTGCGGGAGGGTGCGTACAGCCACCGGGCGGAGATCCCGGGGCGGGATGAGATCGCCCAGATCGGCCAGGAATTCAACAGCCTGACAGACCGGCTGCAAAAAACGGAAAATGCCCGGCGGCGCTTCGTGTCCGATGCGTCCCATGAGCTGAAAACGCCTCTGGCGGCCATCCGGCTGCTGACGGACTCCATTTTGCAGACGGAGGATATCGACGCCGCCACCACCCGGGAGTTCGTGGCGGACATCGGCCAGGAGGCGGAGCGCCTCAGCCGCATCACCGAGGACCTGCTGCGCCTGACCCGGCTGGACAGCGGCGTGCTGGACCCGCCGGTGCGGGTGGATGCGCTGCCGGTTTTGGAGCAGGTCATGCGGATGATGACCCTGGTGGCCCAGGAGCGGAAGGCGGAGCTGACCTATGACGCCGCCGGCGAGTGCACGGTGCTGGCCACCCGGGACGAGATCCACCAGGTCATTTACAACCTGACGGACAATGCCGTGAAGTACTCCGGCACCGGCGGCATCGTGCAGGTCTCCCTCCGCAGGGAAGGGGACTGGGTGGTGCTGAAAGTGGCGGACAACGGCCCTGGCATCCCGGAGGAGGATATCAACCGCGTCTTTGAGCGCTTTTATCGGGTGGACAAGGCCCGCTCCCGCAGTGCCGGCGGCACCGGACTGGGATTGTCCATCGTCAGTGATACCGTGAAAAAACGGGGCGGCTCCGTGGAGGCGGCAAACCGCCCCGGCGGCGGTGCGGTGTTTACCGTCCGCTGGCCCTGGAAGGGAGGCGAGGCCCTGTGAAACGGCTGACGGCGGCCCTGTGCGCACTTTTGGTGCTGCTCAGCGGCTGTACATACGCGGCGGTGGCCTCCCGGCAGGAACAGGAGAGCTATGCCCTTTATTTTCGGGAGCGGGAGCTTTCCGCCGCCCCCGGAGGCGACGCCCTGCGGGCGGAACAGGCCTACCTGCCGGACAGTGTTGACCGGGACGATACGCTCCAGGTGGCCCAGGCGCTGATGGAGGAGCTGCTGGACGGCCCCTTGGACGAGACGCTGCGCTCCCCCTTCCCTGCGGGGACGGCGCTGCTGTCTTTGGCGTTGGAGGGCGGCAGAGCGGTGGTGGACCTGTCATCCGCTTACGGGACCCTGTCCGGCGTGTCGCTGACCCTGGCGGATTATGCCATCGCTCTGACCCTTGCCCAGCTGCCGGAGATCTCCGAGGTGCGCATCACCGTCCGGGGACAGGAATTGGCCTACCGGGCCTCCCAGCGTTTCCGCCCCCGGGATGTGCTGTTTACCACCACGGAGGACGTGGTGAGCACGGTGACGGCTATGCTGTACTTCCTGGACGAGGCCAGCAGCCTGGCTCCTGTGGAGACGGAAGTGGAGCTGTACGAGGGCGACACCCAGGTAGGCGCGGTCATCAAGACCCTGGAGGAGGGACCGGAGGAAAAGGAGCTGCGCTCCGTACTGCCGGGTGCCTTCCGGGTGAAATCCGCCTGGCTGGAGGAGGACGTGTGCTATGTGAACCTCTCCTCCGCGGCCCTGCCGGAGTTGACAGACGAGCAGGCACTGCTGACGGGAATGGAGGCGCTGGTACGCTCCCTGTGCTCCCTGGAGAGCGTGGAGGAGGTGCAGTTCCTGGTGGACGGTGAATTTGCCCAAAGCTACGGAGCGGTCCCTGTGGAGGAACCCTATACCCCTTGATGTGAAAAAACCGCCGCGGACAGCTGTCCGCGGCGGTTTTTGCCGTTACGGTCCAAAAAACAGCCGCACCGCCAGGGCAGAGGCGGCAAAGCCTGTCAGGTCCGCCGCCAGGGCCGCCGGTACCGCGTGGCGGGTGCGGTGGATGCCGGCGGAGCCAAAGTAGACGGCGATGGTGTAAAAGGTGGTCTCCGTGCTGCCCAGCATAACGGCGGCCACCCGGCCAATGTAGCTGTCCGGCCCGTGGGATTGGATGAGGTCCGTGGCCACCGCCATGGCGCCGCCGCCGGAGATGGGGCGGATGAGCATGAGGGACACGGCCTCCGCCGGGATGCCCAGCCGCTCCAGCGCCGGCGCCAAAAGCTGCGAAAACCACTCCATGGCGCCGGAGGCCCGGAACATCCCAACGGCGGTCAACAGCCCCACCAGGGACGGCACGATGCGCAGCAGCACCGTCAGCCCCTCCTCGGCGCCGTGGGTCAGGGCACCGTATACGTCCACCTGCCGGCCGAGGCCGATGGCCGCCACTGCCGCCAGCAGGGCGGGGACCACCAGGGAGCTGAGACTCATTGCCGCCTCCTTCCCGCCAGGGACAGCAGCCAGGCTGCCGTCAGCCCGGCCGTGACGGAGAGAACGGAGGACAGCCACACCGCTGGCAGAATGTCAAAGGGCGTTTTGCAGCCGGCGGCGGCGCGGACGGAGGCGATGGTGGTAGGCAGCAGCTGGATGGAGGCGGTGTTCAGCACCACCAGCCGGCACAGCTCGTCGCTGGCGACGCCGCCGCAGCCCCGGGCCATCCTGCGGGCCGCCTGAATGCCCAGGGGCGTGGCGGCGTTGCCCAGACCCAGCAGGTTGGCGGACACGTTGGCGGACACCGCCGCCAGGGTCTCACTGTCCCGGCTGGCCTCCGGCAGCAGCCGCCGCATCAGCGGCCGAAAGGCCCGGGCAAGGCCGTCGGTCAGGCCGCAGACGCGCATGATCTCCATGATGCCGGACCAGAGGCACAGCACGCCCGCCATGGACAGGCTGAGCTCCACCGCGTTCTGGGCGCCGGAGAGGGCGGCCTCCGAGACCGCGTCTATCCGGCCGGTGGCCGCGCCGAACAGCAGGGAGAGAATGACCATTCCGCCCCAGATCCATGACATCGCCATAGAAATTTCCTCCTTTTACCAAGAATGTACAAAATTGTGAATGAAGTTTAAACTTTTGCAACTTTAAATTGACAATTAATGACAGATTATGATATTGTTAGCAGGCCAAAACAGAGAGGAATACCGTCAGGAAAGGAGTAATACTGTGAAAGCGACTGGAATTGTGAGAAAGGTCGACGAATTGGGCCGGATCGTCCTTCCCATCGAGATGCGCCGCACGCTGGACATCGCTGAAAAAGATGCACTGGAAATTTATGTGGAAGGTTCGTCCGTCATTCTGAAAAAATACAGACCCAGCTGTATTTTTTGCGATGGCACCAAGGACATCACTGTATTCAAAGGCAAGAATGTCTGCCCCAAATGTCTGAAGGAACTGAAAGCTCTGTAAGCAGTACGCTTGCAAAACATAGAGAAACCGCCCCGGTCTGATCAACCGGAGCGGTTCGTGTTTTTTGATCACTTTTCCAAGGCGGCGGCGTACAGCTCGTTTTTGGAAAGGCCTGTGTGGGCGGAAACCTCCTTGGCGGCGTCCTTCAGCCGCATGCCGCCCTCCACCAGAGCCCGCACTTGGCTGACGCCGTCCTCCAGGGTAACAGCGGCTTCCTCCCGCTTTTCCGCGCCGGCCACCACCAGCACATATTCGCCCTTGGGGTCGTGGGCTTCATAGTAGGCCACCGCTTCCCCCAGAGTGCAGCGCATGGTCTCCTCGTGGAGCTTTGTCAGCTCCCGGCACAGGGCGACCCGCCGCTCCGGGCCGAAAGCGGCGCACAGGTCCTCCAGCGTGGTGCGCAGCTTGTGGGGCGCCTCGTGGAAGATCATGGTCCGCTCCTCGCTTCGCAGGCTGTCCAAATGGGCCCCGCGGCTTTTTTTGTTGACGGTGAGAAAGCCCTCGAAGGTGAAGCGCCCCGTGGGCAGGCCGCTGACCGCCAGGGCGTTCACCGCCGCGCAGCAGCCGGGGATGGACAGCACCTCCACGCCGTTTTCCGCGCACAGGCGCACCAAGTCCTCACCGGGGTCGGAGATGGCGGGGGTGCCGGCGTCCGTCACCAGGGCGCAGGACTCTCCCGCCAGCAGGCGGGCAAGGATGCTCTGCCCGGCGGAGACATGGTTGTGCTCGTGGTAGCTGACCAGGGGCTTTTTGATGTTGAAGTGGTTCAGTAGCTTTACGGATACCCGGGTGTCCTCCGCCGCGATGAAGTCCGCGGATTCCAGCGTTTCCACCGCCCTGGGGGAGAAGTCCCCCAGATTGCCGATGGGGGTGGCTACTAAATATAAGGTGCCGCTCATGGCGTGTCCTCCTGTTGTCTGAAATAAATGGCGTCCAGCGCCGCCGTGGGGGAGCCGTCGGGAGTTTGCAAAAGCAGGGGCGCTTCCACGGAGAGCCCCGGCTTTCCGCCCCGGCACCCTTCCGCCAGCACCAGAGAGGGCGCCTGGCCCTCCCGCGGCTGGACGAAGCGCAGCCGCTTGGGCTCGACAGCACAGGCCCGCATGGCCGCCAGCAGGTCCGCCAGCCGCTCCGGCTTGTGGACCAGGCACAGCCTGCCGCCCCACCGGAGCAGGTACGCCGCCGCGGCACAGACATCCTCCAGCGTGCAGCTGACCTCTGAGCGGGCGGTGCGGCGGGGACTGTCCGCGGACAGGGCGCCGCTTCCGGGCGGATAATAAGGCGGATTGCACACCGCCAGGTCGAAGCTGCCGGTGGGGAACAGGGCCCTGACGGTCCGCAGGTCGGCGGCGTGAAAGGCCAGACGGTCCTGAAGACCGTTTTCCGCCGCCGCCTGTTCCGCCAGGCGGATGGCCTCCGGCTGGATGTCCACGCCGGTGACCCGCAGCTCCGGCTGCCGCTGTAACAGCAGCAGTCCCAAAAGCCCTGTGCCGCAGCCCAGGTCCGCCACCCGCAGGCCCGGCTTCAGCCGGGGCAGAGAGGAGAGCAGGAACGTGTCCGTGCCGGGGCGGAACAGGGCGTCGTCATAGACGAAGCGGAGCCCGCCGGGGCAAAGGCTTTCCCAGTGTTCCATGGCGCACCTCCCGGTCGTGTGTTTTCAACAGCATTATAGCGGAAAACAAAAAGCCCCGCAAGCCTAAGCTCGCGGGGCTTTTATGTATCCCTTTTAGATTAGTCCTCGGGGACGATGGCGCCGTTGGGGCAGGTGTCGCTGCAAGAACCGCAGTCCAGGCAGGCGGCAGAGTCGATCACATACTGATCGTCGCCCTGGCTGATGGCACCAGCGGGGCAGGCATCCGCGCAGGAACCGCAGCTGACGCAGGCAGAAGTAATCTTGTAAGCCATGGGAAGCACCTCCATAAGATTTGTGATTTTCATTTTACCATACAATTCTGAAAAAGCAAGCATATCGCCGTAAAAACTTGTCTGGGATTTTGCGGAGGGAGACGGATGTTCACAATTTGTTTTCAAAAAGGTCAAAGAAAGTCAAAAACAAACCCTTGACAATTGGCCGCACCGTGCTATACTAAGCTCAGAACGAAAGGTTAAAGAAAGTCAAAGTCAAAAAAACACAGAGGCTTTACATAGAAAGGAATGGTACGTGCGTGGGTATTTCAGATTTGATTGCCAGCTTCCTCCAGGAGAGCCTGGACGAAGCGGAAAACGGTGTGCTGGAGGTCCAGCGCAGCGATCTGGCCCAGCGATTCAACTGCGTGCCCAGCCAGATCAATTACGTCATGAGCACCCGCTTCTCTCCGGAACGGGGCTATATCGTGGAAAGCCGCCGGGGCGGCAACGGATACATCCGCATCACCCGGGTCCGGGTGGACCGGCAGACGCTGATGATGCATGTCATCAACAGCCTGGGCAGCCAGGTGGACCTGGCCTCCGCCAGAGCCATCCTTTCCAACCTGGTGCAGTCCGGCGCGTTGGAGGAGTCCGTGGCCCGGGCGCTGCTGGCCGCCGTGGGCGACAAAGCCCTGGCCGCTGTGCCCCGGGAGGTCCGGGACCAGACACGGGCGGATATCATGAAGCAGGTCCTGATTTTACAGGTATCGTAAATGAATGACCGGCGCAAACATTGTCAACAATCATCAATAGATGTCATATAGGAGGAATCGATTATGAAATGCGAAAATTGTGGCAAGAATGAAGTCACGTTTGTGTATCAGAGCAACATCAACGGCAAGGTCACGGAAAAGCACCTTTGCAGCGAATGCGCCGAAAAGCTGGGCTACACCCAGCAGATCGCCGCCCATAGCCGCTCCATGATGCAGAACTTCTTCGGCGGAAGTCTGCTGGGCAACGGCTTCTTCGACGATTTCTTCTCTCCCATGCCCAGCCTCATGGGCCGGAGCGGCTGGATGCTGGAGGACCCCTTTGACGACTTCTTCGCCGATATGCCCGCTCTCAGCGCGGCACCGGCCCAGCAGCGGGAGGAGCCTTGCCAGCAGAAGCAAAACGATCTGGTGGGCAAGGAGGAGCAGAGCCGCTTCGCCTATATGCGCCAGATGAACGCGCTGAAGCTGGAGATGAAGAAGGCCGTCCATCAGGAGAATTTTGAGCGGGCCGCTCAGCTGCGGGACCAGATCCGCCAGCTGGAAGCGGAACACAAGGAAAGCAAGTAATGATCAGACGTTCCCAAAAGGGAGGCAACCATTATGAATGAAAACAAATTCACGCCCGGAGCCGAGGAGGCTCTGCGGCTTTCCCAGGAGGCGGCGGGGGAGCTGGGCCACGGATACGTGGGCACTGAGCACCTGCTGCTGGGCCTGATCCGGGAGGGTGGAGGCATTGCCCACACCGTTTTGACGGAGGCGGGCCTCACAGACGATATGATCGTGGAGATCATCAAGACCAGCGTGGGCGCGGGCCTGCCCGGCAGCAACCCCGCCCAGGGGCTGACGCCCCGGGCCAAGCACGTGGTGGAGATCGCCATGGAGGATTCCATCCGGGGCGGCTATAACTACGTGGGCACGGAGCACCTGCTGGCCGGCATCCTGCGGGAGGGCAACAACATGGCCGTCCGCATCCTGCGGACCGCCGGTGTGGACGCCAAGCACCTGTACACCGCCCTCATGCAGAAGCTCAGCGACAGTCCCCGGGGCCGGAGCGGCGACGCCGCCAAGGCCGCGGCCAAGGATGACGGCGGCAAGACCAAGACGTTGAAGGAGTTTACCCGGGACCTGACGGCCGACGCCCGTGCCGGCAAGCTGGACCCGGTCATTGGCCGGGACAGCGAGATCCAGCGGGTCATCCAGATCCTGTCCCGCCGCACCAAGAACAACCCCTGCCTCATCGGCGAGCCCGGCGTGGGCAAGACGGCCATTGCCGAGGGCCTGGCCAGGAAGATCGTCCTGGGCGATGTGCCCGACGACCTGCTGGATAAGCGCCTGCTGTCCCTGGACCTCTCCGGCATGGTGGCCGGCACCAAGTACCGGGGCGAGTTTGAGGAGCGCATCAAGAAGGTGCTGGAGGAGGTCCAGAAGTCCGGCAATGTGATCCTCTTCATCGACGAGCTGCACACCATCGTGGGCGCCGGCTCCGCCGAGGGCGCCGTGGACGCCGCCAACATCATCAAGCCGGCCTTGGGCCGGGGCGAGATCCAGGTCATCGGCGCCACCACCCTCAACGAGTACCGCAAATATATCGAAAAGGACGCCGCCCTGGAGCGCCGGTTCCAGCCGGTACAGGTGGGTGAGCCCAGCCGGGAGTCCTCCTTGGAGATTTTGAAGGGCCTGCGGGAGAAGTATGAG
Source organism: Clostridiales bacterium (assembly GCA_004558115.1). Classification (GTDB taxonomy): domain Bacteria; phylum Bacillota; class Clostridia; order Oscillospirales; family Oscillospiraceae; genus Oscillibacter. The sequence continues at coordinate 67,305 of SFDT01000003.1, forward strand.
CAGCACCACAAGCTGCACATCACCGACGAGGCCCTGGAGGCCGCCGTCAATCTCTCTGCCCGGTATATCAATGACCGCTTCCTGCCGGACAAGGCCATCGACCTGATGGATGAGGCCGCCAGCCGCGTCCGCATGGAGGCAGAGGAGCTGTCCCCCGAGCTGAAGAGCCTGGAGGAGAAGATCAACGCCCTGGTGAAGGATAAGGAAGCCGCCATTGCCGCCCAGGACTATGAAAAGGCCGCCCAGCTGCGGGACATCGAAAAGAATTACCGGGACCAGGTGGAGCTGGAGCGGGAGAAGCGGAAGAAGAACAGCGCCCAGCACCGGCCCGTCACCGAGGAGGATATCGCCGCCGTGGTGTCCGGCTGGACCGGCATCCCCGTCACCCGCCTGACAGGGGACGAGGGCGAGCGGCTGCTGCACATGGAGGATACGCTGCATAAGCGCGTGGTGGGCCAGGACGAGGCCGTGAAGGCCGTGGCCCGGGCCATCCGCCGTGGCCGTGTGGGCTTGAAGGACCCCAAGCGCCCCATCGGCTCCTTCCTGTTCCTGGGTCCCACCGGCGTGGGCAAGACGGAGCTGTGCAAGTCCCTGGCGGAGGCCATGTTCGGCGATGAAAACGCCATGATCCGCATCGACATGTCCGAATACATGGAGCGGCACACGGTCTCCCGCCTCATTGGCTCGCCTCCCGGCTATGTGGGCCACGACGAGGGCGGCCAGCTGACAGAGAAGGTCCGCCGCAAGCCCTACTCCGTGGTGCTGTTCGATGAGATCGAAAAGGCCCATGAGGACGTTTGGAACGTGCTGCTGCAAATTCTGGACGACGGCCGCATCACCGATTCCCAGGGCCGCACCGTGGACTTCAAGAACACGGTCATCGTCATGACCAGCAACATCGGCGCCAAGGCTCTGACCGCCGCGGGGGCCAAGCTGGGCTTCTCCTCCGAGGAGCGCGGCAGCGACCCCGATGCGGAGACCGCCTTCCAGCGGGCCAGGGATACGGTCATGGCGGAGCTGCGCCAGACCTTCCGGCCCGAGTTCCTCAACCGCATTGACGATATCATCGTTTTCCGCGCCCTGACCCAGGAGGACATCCAGGAGGTGGCCCGCCGGATGCTGAACACCGTTTCCGCCCGGATGGAGACCATGGGCATCCACCTGGACGCCAGCAATGAGGCTGTGGCGGAGCTGGCCAAGGAGGGCTTTGACCCCAAGTACGGCGCCCGTCCCCTGCGCCGGGCCATCCAGAGCAAGGTGGAGGACGCCGTGGCCGAGAAGATGCTGGATGGCACCTTCCAAACCGGCGACACCGCCCGGCTGACGGTGGAGGACAACAAGCTCTGCATCACGAAATGATGCAATAAAAATGCCGCTGCAAGTCAAAGGCTTGCAGCGGTATTTTTGATCCGGTCACAGCTTGCGCAAGGCGTCCACCAGAGCGGTCTTGCTCTCTGTCTGGGCGTCCTTCATCTTCACGATGCGGGCGGGGCTTCCCGCCACCACGGCGTTTTCCGGAACATCCTCGATGACCACGGAACCCGCGGCCACCACGGCGCCCTTCCCAATGTGGATGCCCTCAATGACCACGGCGTTGGCGCCGATGAGCACATTGTCCTCCACGACCACGGGGGTGGCGGAGGCGGGCTCCACCACGCCGGCCAGCACGGTACCGGCGCCGATGTGGCAGTGGTCACCCACGGTGGCCCGGCCGCCCAGAATGGTGCCCATGTCGATCATGGTGCCCTTGCCGATGACGGCGCCGATGTTGATGACGGCGCCCATCATGATGACGGCGCCCTCGCCGATGGTGACCTTTTCCCGGATGGTGGCGCCGGGCTCGATGCGGGCGGGGACGCCCTTCAGGTCCAGCAGGGGCACACCGGAGTTCCGCCGGTCGTTTTCCACCACGTAGTCGGTGATATAGGGGGCGTTGGCCTCCAGAATGGGTTGGAGCTCCGCCCAGTCGCCGAACACCACGTGGCTGCGGCCCTCGCCGAAGACCTTGGCGGAGCCGAAGTCCACGGGGGCGGTGGTGTTCACATACACCTTGACGGGGGTCTTTTTCTCGGAATTTGCAATGTAATCGATGATCTCCTGTGCGTTCATACGGTCATTCTCCAAATAAGATTTTTTGCAGGTCATAGACGCCGTTGGACTTTCCCGGCAGCAGCCGGGCCATGTGCAGGGCGCCGTTTACAAAGATCTGGCGGCTGGCGGCCCGGTGGGTGATGGAAAACTCCTCGTCAGGGCCGAAAAACTGAACAGTGTGGGTGCCGGCCACGGTGCCGCCCCGGAGGGCGTGAACACCGATCTCTTTCGGGTCCCGCTTGCCGCAGTTGCCCTCCCGGCCATAGACCGGCGTCAGCTGGTGCTGGGGGTCAATGGCGTCCAGCAGGAGCTTGGCGGTGCCGCTGGGGGCGTCCGCTTTCTGGTTGTGGTGGACTTCCGTGATCTCAATGTCAAAATCCGGCTTCAGCACGCCGCTGACGGCCTGTAAGGCCCGGACGAACACCGCCACGCCCAGAGAGAAGTTGGCGCTCCACAAAACGGGGGCGCAGGCGCCCAGAGCCCGCAGCCGCTCCAGCTCCGGGGCGGAATAGCCGGTGGTACCGGAGAGAAGGGGCGTGCCGGTGCGGCAGACGTAGCCTTCCACGGCGTCCAGGGCCCCGGGACGGGAGAAGTCGATGACCACGTCGGCGGTCAACGCTGGGTCCTCCAGGCGGAACAGGTCCTCATGGCCCAGGGCCGCGACGATCTCGTCGCCGGCCGCCAGGGCGGTCTCCTGAATGAGGCGGCCCATCTTGCCCCGGCCGATCAGCAGGAACCTCACAGCAGACCAGCCTCCTCCAGGGAAGCGCGGAGGACGGCGCTGTGCTCCGCGCTCATCTCACAAAGGGGCAGCCGCATGGGGCCCACGTTCAATCCCATCATGTTCATGGCGGCCTTGACGGGAATGGGGTTCACCTCGATGAACAAATCGTTCATGACCCGCAGATAGCGCAGGTGGTTGGCAACGGCCTGAGCCTGATTGCCGGAGAGGTAATCCGCCACGATCTGGTGGCACATGGCGGGCATGACGTTGGCGTAAACAGAGATGACGCCGCTGCCGCCGATGCTCATGAGGGGCACGGTGATGTCGTCATTGCCGGAGTACAGGGCGAAGTCGGGGCCGATGCAGTGGGCGATCTTCATGGCGTAGGACATGTCGCCGCTGGCCTCCTTGATGCCCACGATGTTGGGGTGCTTGGCAAGGCGCTCCACCACGGAAACGGGGATGGAGCAGCCGGTGCGGCCGGGGACGTTGTACAGCAGGCAGGGGATGTGGACGGCGTCCGCCGTCTGGGCGAAGTGGCGGTACATGCCCTCGGGATTGGCCTTGTTATAGTAGGGGGCAATGAGCAGCAGGGCATCGGCGCCCATGTCCTGATACTGGATGCTCTTTTCGATCTGGGTGGCGGTGCAGTTGGAGCCGCTGCCCACGATGACGGGCACCCGGCCGTTCACCACGCGGATGGTGTGCTCCACCACGGAGGCGTCCTCCTCATGGCTCATGGTGGAGTATTCGCCGGTGGTGCCCAAAGTCAAAATGGCGTCGGTACCGGCGGCAATCTGGCGCTCCAGCAACTGCGTCAGCACCTCAAAATTCACGCTGCCGTCCTCATGGAACGGGGTGATCATGGCGACGATGGATCCCTGTACATGTTCGAACTTCATTTTGGTGTCCTCCATACTTTCAAAAATAAAAAGTCGGTAGAGACACGCCCCTACCGACAGCCTTTCATGCTTTGAAAACATGGAGTGTTCTGTAAGCGGATAGCGCCCCCGCGGCCCCTGCCGCGGACAGTCCCGCGGGTATTCCCCGCGGCCCCACCGCCCGCCTGCACCCAGACGGACAGTTCGGCGGACTTGCCTCCCCCATGTTCCCAGCCTGCCGACTCCCATAGGCTCATCGCATCCGCGCCTCTATCTCATTTTTGGCTATCATACCATCGCGCTTTGACAAATGCAAGAGGAAAATGAAAAAATTTCTCTCCTGGGGAAACAAGTGTGTTATAATGGCGGAAACTGACGATCCGAAGGAGGAGCCTTTCATGTCTGTGGCAGATCACCGCCGAAAATTGCATACCATCCCCGAACTGATCGACCAGCTGCCGGAAACGGTGGCATATGTCCGTTCCGTGCTGGAGCCGCTGGGGTGCCGGCTGTCCGAGCCGATCCCCGGCAGTGTCTGCGCCTGGTTTGACGCCGGAAAGCCGGAGACCGTGGCTTTCCGGGCGGATATGGATGCCCTGCCGGGGACGGAGACCACCGGCGCCCCCTATGCCTCCACCCACAGCGGCATCATGCACGCCTGCGGCCACGACGGCCACACCGCCATGGCGCTGGCCCTGGCGGAATACGTGTCCGCCCACCTTGCGGAGCTGCCACGGAATGTGCTGATGGTGTTCCAGCCGGCGGAGGAGACCACCGGCGGCGCCCAGCGGCTGTGCGATGCCGGTGTGCTGGCGGACCACGGCGTGACGCGCATCTTCGGCCTGCACCTGTGGCCCGGCCTGCCGGAGGGAACGGTCTATACCCGCCCCGGCCCCCTGATGGCCCGGGCCAATGAGGTGACGGTGACGGTCACCGGAAAGAGCGTCCATGTCTCCCGTGCCGGCGAGGGGCGGGACGCCCTGGCGGCGGGTATGGAATATCTCCGCCGGGCCTACGCCATGGTGGACGCCCTGCCGCCTGAGGAACCGCGGGCGTTCCTGTTCGGCAAGATGACCTCCGGCACCGTTCGCAACGCCGTCAGCGGGAAAACGGTGCTGGAAGGGAGCCTGCGCACCTACCGGGAGGAGACCCATTGCCACTGCGAGGCACAGCTGGAAGCCATCGGCCGGGACATTGCCGCCATGACCGGCTGCGGCGTGGACGTATATCTGAACGAGGGCTATCCGGCGGTATGGAACCACGAGGGACTGTACAAAGAGGTCTGCGCCGCCCTGGGAGACGCGGCTCCCGCCCTGTTGGATACGCCCGCCCTAGCGGCGGAGGACTTTGCCTTTTACCAGCGGGCCGTTCCCGGCGTGTTTTTCCTGCTGGGCGCGGGAGCGGTGCCGGAGCTCCATTCTCCGGATTTCAATTTTGATGATGAGACCGTGCTGCCCAAAGGCGTGGAGTTTTTGAAAAAGCTGCTGATCTGTTACAGACTTTTGATGAACCGCTCCACCCGGTCCAGACCCTCCTTCAGGTCCTGGTCGGAGTAGCAGTAGGAAAGGCGCATGAAGCCCTCCGTGCCGAAGTAGATGCCGGGGATCAGGCCCACCAGCCCCTCCTTCAGCATCCGGGTGCAGAAGGTGACGGAGTCCATGCCGAACTTCCGGATGTCAATGAACATGTAAAAGGCCCCCTGGGGCTCCTCCACCTCCAGACCCATGGCCCGCAGCCGCCGGTACACGTAGTCCCGCCGCTTGCGGAAAAGCTCCGCTATATCGTTAGTGGGCAGGCCCAGGGCCGTGACGCAGGCTCGCTGGACGAAGGAGGGAATGGAGGTGACGGCGTACTGGTGGAGCACCTGGATGCGGCTCATGACCGGTCTGTCCGCCATGCAGTAGCCCAGCCGCCAGCCGGTCATGGCATAGGGCTTGGAAAAGCTCTGGACCACGATGCTCCGGTCCCGCATGTCCGCGTATTCGGCAAAGCTGTGGTAGTCCTCTGTGTAGCACAGCGCCCGGTACACATCGTCGCACAGGACGAAAATAGGCTTGTCCCGCAGTATCCGGTGGATGCCCTCCAGCGTCTCCCGGGTGTACACGCAGCCGGTGGGGTTGTTGGGGGAGGTGAGGACGATGGCCTTGGTCCTGGGGGTGATGGCTGCCGCCAGCGCCTCCGGGACGATCTGGAAGCGGCTGTCCTCCGTGGGCAGGAACACAGGCACTCCGTCCCGCAACCGCACCAGGGCCTCGTACAGGCCGAAGGCGGGGGTGGGGATGATGACCTCGTCGCCGGGGTTCAAAATAGCGGAGAGGGCGATGGACAGCGCCTCCGTGGCGCCCACGGTGGTGACGATCTCCTCCGGCGCGTATACAAGGCCGTGGGCCGTTTCCTCAAAGCGGGAGATGGCCTCCAGCAGGTAGGTGTAGCCGTTGCCGGGGGGATAGTGGGTGTCGTTATCGTCCAGGGCGGCCTTGGCGGCCTCCTTCACGGCGTCAGGCGTGTTCAGGTCCGGCTCGCCGATGGTCAGGGCGCAGGCACCGGGGGTGTCCCGCACCAGGTAGGAAAACTGGCGGATGCCGGAGATCTCCACCTGGGTCACGGCGTTGTTCAAGGTCAGCTTCATAAGTCCACGCTCCTCGCTGGGTGAGATTTGGCAATAGTATAGGCGGATGAAAAACGAATGTCAATGCATGAATATGCAGAAAAAGAGGCCTTCCCGGTGGGAAGGCCTCTTTTGTTGTACTGAAGCTCAGGCGGCGGGGGAGGCTTCTTCTCCCGCAAACCGGAAGCCGCTGGCGGCGACGATGCCGTTTTCCGGGAAGTCGGCGCCCTCCAGCGCGTAGTCATACCAGATGTGGTCGCCCACGTCCAGCAGCACTGCCCGGGGCACCTGGGCGGCGTTGAAGTCCAGGAAGCCGATGCCGTTTTCCAGCCGCACATAGAAGTGGGTGTTGCCGTCGATGACGGAGGTGCGGATCTCGGCAATGATGCCGTCCTGGGTGCGGACATCGCCGCCGGAGACGCCGGTCTGCCCGGCGCCGATGAGGCCGGCGTTGGCCAGGGCCTGCCGGTAATTGCTCTCGCAGGCGGCCACGGTCTGACCGGTCTCCACGATCTGATACTGCTCCACGTTCACCATGGCGTACATTTTCACCAAGCCGTCATCACCCTTCAGGGCCATGAAATAGGTGGGCTGGTCGGCGATGTTCAGCAGCAGGGGGAAGGTGGCGTTATAGCGCATCTGCTGCACCTGGCTCTGGGCGGACTCCATGGCGGAGGTCTCCGTGGCGCCGGCGATGGAGTAGAAATGGGTCTCCTTCGTCCGCTGGTTGGAGAGGATGAAGCCGATGTTGGACTGGTCGGAGGTGACGGAGGTGACGCCGGTGTACATATACACATCGTCGTTGATGGCGATGTAGTTCCAGCCGTCGGTGGTCAGCGTCACATCCCGCTGGCCGAAAATGGAGTTGAGGAAGCCGTTGTGGTACATGCCGTAGTAGTCGTACTGCTCCATGATGATGTCGGAGGAGTATACCCGGTCCACCCAACTGGGGACTTCTTCATAGTAAGTGCTCTCGCCGGTGATGGCATTCACCAGAACGGCGCCCTGGATGTCCGTGCCGCCGAAGAGGCCGATGGTCTTGACGATGCGGGAGCAGACCCAATAGGGTGTGCCCGATTCGTCGATCTCAAACACGGGCTCGTCAAACATCATGGTGGGGTAGTGGAACCGCAGGTGACGGTACAGGTTCCGGCCAAAGTGCTCGGCGGTGGTGTATTTCATGCCCTCCTCCAGCCGGATCACATTAGCCTCCTGGGTCACCATGTCGATGACGATATAGGCCGGCAGGCCCTGGGAGCGGTTGGTGAACCATTTGATGAGGTCGCCGTAGGCCAGGGAGGTGACCCGGACGGGCCGGCCCTGGTAGTTGATCTGGTTGTAGGTGGGCAGGATCTCGAACTGGGACACCATGTCGCTGAGCTCGCCCAGCTTCCGGCTGCCCAGCCGGGAGGCGGAGCTGGCGTCCAGCATGGGGATCTGGTCATAGGAGATCTCCTCGATCTCCGCGGTGAAATCGCCGCTCTCAATGGTCAGCAGCTGGCTGTAAGCGCCCGCCCGCAGCACTACCCAGGAGGTGATGGAGCCCACGGCGATAACGGCGATCAGCGCGATAAAAGCCAGAAACGGCACGGTGCATTGCTTTTTGACAAAGCCCACATAGCCCTTGACGCCGTCCCCCTGAAAACCGGAGGTCAGCACGGCGCACACGCAGTAGACGGCGCACACCAAGAAGGCAAAGACGTAAAACTCCTCCGCGTGGAGGTTGATGGCCGGCAGCTCCGCATAGAAATACACCAGGGCGAACACCAGCGTCACGCCCAGATTGATGAGGGTGCGGGTGAAGGCGTTGCCGATGGGCTTGCGGGGCTTGCGGGTCCGTTTGGGCGGCGGGGCGTCATCGGCACCGCCGTTGGAGGCATACCCCTGAAATCCCTGGAAGCCCTGGAAGCTGCCGGGGTCAAAATGAAAAGAAAAAGGCATGAAAAAGCTCCTTTCCACAGTTGCGGAATGCAATGATTATTCATGATACAGGAAAAGTATGAACAAATCAAGTTTCCCCGAAAAAAGCTGAAAATTTCCGCAGTTTCCAATTGGGCAGGGTGCCAAAAATTTGAGTTAAAATTTGTACGGCGGAGCGGGTGGTTTTAGTTGCCGGGGGCAACGAAATTGTGGTATGGTATTACCACAAAATAACAGGGGGACTTTGTATGCTGGTATTGGATTTCATCAACGTGGGCAATGGCGACTCCGCGCTGATCCGGGAGATGGAGGAAGGGCGGCAGGTGTTTGCCATGCTGGTGGACTGCGGCCACGACTGTCTGGTGCGGGATGACCATCCGCCGCTGAATGACCAACGCTCCTGCCGGATCTACGCCGGTGACTTTCTGAAGAAGCAGGGCGTGACCCATTTGGACGTTCTGCTGCTGACCCATTTCCACCGGGACCACATCGGCGGGCTGGGCCGGGTGCTGGAGGCCGTGACAGTGGGCGAACTCATCGCCAGCTACATCCCGCCGGAGGACAGCGTTCCCCTGGAGCCGGACGGGGACAATGGCCTGCCCAAGGCTGCCCGGAACCTGCTGCGGTGCGTGGATATGTATGCCAGGGCCCTGCGGGAGCATCCGGGCCGCATCCGTACCATGACACAGATCCCCGGTGACCATATGGAGGTCCGGCAGCTGACGCCGTCGCTGAAAATGAACATCCTCTGCGGCGAGCCCGCCCTGTACCCCCGGCAGAAGGCGGTCTACGACGCGGCCTTCCGGGGAGAGCGCAATCACTATGATCTGGTCCATTGGGGCAAATCCATGAACGTGTCCAGCCTGCGTCAGCGGCTGTTTTACCACGGGAAGGAGATCATGCTGGGCGGCGACGCCTACGCCCATATGTGGGAGACGGAGAGCGCCACTCCCTGCGATATTTTGAAGGTCCCCCACCACGCCTCCCTTTCCTCCACGACCCGAAAGCTCCTGGCCATGCTCCAGCCTAAGACCGCGGTGGTCAGCGTGGCTGCCGGACGGCCCGATGAGCGCCCCCATCCGTATATCGTCTCTCTGATCCAAGAATACACCCGGGACCTGCATTTTACCGATTCCGTGGACATCCCTGGCCTGGTCCAGCCGGAGTATCACGAGTCCGTGCATCTGGAGGTCGAATAAACGTCAAAAAAGCAGCCGCCCACAGGGCGGCTGCTTTTTTGTGTAGTGATGGGAAAAGGCTCAGCCGATCTTCACGATCTTGCCAGTCTTCCAAGCCTCGGTGGTGGCGTAGCCGATCACGGTGGACTTGGTGCCGTCGTACACGGTGGTGCCGGGCTGCTTGCCCTCCAGCGCGCAGTTGACGAACTCCTCCATCTCGGTGAGGTAGGACTCGGCGAACCGCTCGGGGAAGGAGCCCACGCACTCAGTGCAGGCGCCGTTGACGTTGTAGACCATGGCCTGGTTCTTCTCAGGCACGGCGGAGATACGGATGGTGCCCTCGGTGCCCACGACCTCGGTCTCCACATGGTAGCCATAGGGAGCGGTGCGGCCCACGTGGACCATGCCCATAGCGCCGTTTTCAAACTTGTACACGGCCACGCCGGTCTCGTCATCGCCGGCTTCCTTGAACTCGGGATGCTTGAAGGTGGCGCCCATGGCGTAGACCTCGGTGGCCTCGCAGCCCAGGAACCAGCGCATCAGGTCGATATCGTGGATGGCCATGTCCAGGAAGATGCCGCCGGAGGTCTTGGCAAAGCGGATGGCGCCGTCCACGAGAGCCTCGGGGTCGATGCCGGTGGCTTTCACCAGGTAGGGGGTGCCGATGGCGCCTTCCTCGATCTTCTGCTTGGCGTAGGCGTAGGACTTGTCATACCGGCGCATGAAGCCCAGCATGAAGGTCAGGTCGGGATGGCGCTCCACAGCGGCCTCGGCCTGCTTGCACTGGGCCACATCCACGCCCAGAGGCTTCTCGGAGAACACGTGCTTGCCGGCGTCCAGAGCCGCCTCGATCTGCCAGCAGTGCTCGGAAGAGGTGGTGACGATGACCACGGCGTCGATGTCAGCCTTGGCCAGCATCTCCCGGTAATCGGTGTAAACATCCGTGACGCCCAGCTCCTGCTTGGCATATTCCAGCTCAGCGGGCACGATGGAGCAGGCGGCGGTCAGTTCGGCGTTGGGGATCTTGTAGGCGATATTCTGGGCATGGACCTTGCCAAGGCGGCCCAGGCCAACAATGCCGATGCGAAGCTTCTTCATAAAATCATTCCTCCATATTGGGGCGGACCCCAGGTGTGCTTTGCCAATGAGCCCCGCAAAGCTGGGGACGTGGGCGGCTTTGTGCCATTCGCGTTGCATTATAACAGACTGCAGTGAAAAAGAAAAGGCCCAAAAAACCTTTTTTATAAATTGACATGGGGCGTTTCCGCCCCATGTCAATGGCAGGTATATGCAGGAAATTACTTTCCGGCAGCCAAACGGCGGCGCTTGGCCTCCATCTGGGCACGGATGACGTCCATCAGAACGGCCAGGATGATGACCAGGCCCAGGACGATGTTCTGAACTGCGGAATCGATGGACAGCAGGGTGAAGCCGTTGCGCAGAACGGAGATGATGAGGCAGCCCAGCATGGTGCCGAACATGGTGCCCTTGCCGCCGGTGAAGGAGGCGCCGCCGATGATGCAGGCGGCGATAGCGTCGGTATCATAGGGCTGGGTGGCGTTGGCGCCGTTGCAGATGCCGGAACGGCCCACGGAAACGATACCGGCCAGAGCGGCCATGATACCGGACATGGTGTAGCAGAAGGTCAGCACGTTGGCGGTGTTGATACCGGACAGGCGGGTGGCCTCCATGTTGCCGCCGGCGCAATAGATGGAGCGGCCCAGAGCGGTCTTGCTCAGGAAAATGTGCATGACCACATACAGCACGATGACCACGATGAAGCTGACGGGGAAGCCGCCGATGGTGGTCAGGCCCAGCCACTGAACAGAGGCGGGGAACGTATTGATCATCTGGCTGCCTGTGACCAACAGTGCAAGGCCCCACAGCACGTTCTTCATGCCCAGGGTGGACACGAAGGGATGAGGCAGGTGCAGACGGGTCAGCAGGGTGCCGTTGATGAAGCCCACCAGACCGCCGGCCAGGATGCCGATGATCATCAGCAGGATGCCGCTGGACATGCCGGACTTGGACAGGGCGCCCATCAAGCAGGCGCAGAACACGGCGTTGGCGCCCACGGACAGGTCAATACCTGCGGTGATCAGGCACAGCAGCATACCGACAGCCAGGAAGGCGTTGAAGGCCGTCTGCTTCAGGATACTCATCAGGTTGGAGTAGCTGTAAAAGTTCTTGTTGGAGATCGCCAGGAACAGGCACATGATTACCAGTGCCAGGATCGTGCCCAGCTGAAAGCCGGAGCCGCTTTTTTTCTTCTTAGTCATCTAAAGTTCCTCCCCATGCCGCTTTCATGATGTCTTCCTGATTGAAATGCTTGCTGTCACGGTCAACGGTGGCCATGACTCTGCCTCCGCGCATAACGACCACGCGGTCGCTCATGCCCAGAATCTCCGGCATTTCCGAGGAGATCATGATGACGCATTTACCAGCCTTTACCAGGCTGTTCATAACATTGTAGACCTCGACCTTGGCGCCCACGTCGATACCGCGGGTCGGCTCGTCGAAAATGTAGATATCGGCGTCGGAGTTGATCCACTTGCCGATGACGACCTTCTGCTGGTTGCCGCCGGACAGCTGTCCGACGATCTCGTCGATAGAGGGCGTCTTGATCCGCAGAGACTCGATATGGCCCTGGCCGGTCTCCTCGATGCGCTTTTCATTGAGGAAGGGACCGTCACTGTGCTTTTTGAAGCTGGACATGATGAGGTTGGTGCGGATGCTTTCGCCCAGCACCAGGCCGGAGCCCTTGCGGTCCTCCGTCAGCAGGGCGATGCCCGCCGCGATGGCCTGCTTGGGGCTTTTGATCTTGACTTCCTTGCCCTTGACATAGATCTTGCCGCCGTCCAGAGGGTCGGCACCGAAGATGGCGCGGACAGTCTCCGTCCGGCCGGCGCCCACCAGGCCGCTCATGCCCAGGATCTGGCCGCCGTAAGCCTCGAAGCTGACACCGTGCAGCACGCCGCCGATCTCCAGGTTCTCCGCCTTCAGCATGCAGTCGCCCTTGACGCCGAATTCCTTGGGGAACTGGTTTTCCAGGGTGCGGCCCACCATGGAGGCGATGAGGGAATCGTTGGTCCAGTCCTTGATGTCGCGGGTCTCGATGTACTCACCGTCACGGATGACGGTCACGCGGTCGCACAGCTCAAAAAGCTCCTCCAGCTTGTGGGAGACGAACAGGATGCCGATGCCCCGGTCCTTCAGTTCCCGGCAGGTCTTCATCAGCTGCTCGACCTCTTTTTCGCCCAGAGAGGAGGTGGGCTCGTCCATGATGATCATCTTGGCGTCGATCAAAACGGCCTTGGCGATCTCAATCATCTGCTGGACGCCCATGCCCAGAGTGCCCGCCGCTTTGCGGGGATCCACATCCTGGCCCAGGGACTTCATGACCTCCTCGGCCTTCTTATGCATGGCGTCATAGTCCAGCAGGGCGCCCTTTTTCAGCCACTTGTTGATGAAAATGTTGTCAGTCACGCTCAGCAGCTTTTCAATGTTCAGCTCCTGATACACGCAGGCAATACCCGCCGCCGCGGACTCGTTGGGGTTTTTAAAGACCCGCTTTTCGCCGTTGACGTAGATTTCGCCCTCGTCGGCCATATGAACGCCGGTGAGGACCTTGATCAGTGTGGACTTGCCTGCGCCGTTTTCACCGATCAGGCCATGGATCTCTCCCGGCTTAACGGCAAGCTGCATGTTGTGCAATGCAACTACGCCCGGAAATCGCTTCGTTATGTTTTTCAGCTCAACTACGTATTCGCTCACCTGAATATCACCTCAATTTCTCCCGATTGAAGGGACGCGCGGTAAACGCGCGGTAGAAGCCCGCCACGGTGCGGGCTGACGGTCAAAGGCGGACAGCAGTCCGCCGCGGGTTGGAAAAGGGATAATGGAAAGGTGGCCCCGCCCTAGTTCCACCGGGGCGGGGCCCACTTTTACTTCAAATCAGCTGCTGTGTCCCGGAATCAAGCCAGGTAGCCCTGCAGCTCCTCCAGACGGGCCTGGGCGGTGTCGGGATCGACGATGGAAGCACCGGCATCGATGAAGGTGTCCAGGGTCTCGCCCTGCAGCGCGCGGACCACAGCGTCAACGGACTCATAGCCCATGCTGTAACCCTGCTGGCAGACAGACATGGTCTCTTCACCGGCCAGGATGGACTTGCAGGCGGACTGGATGCCGTCGAAGCCCAGGAACACGGTGTTCTCATAAGCGGCGTTGCCGGCAGCGGCACGGGCAGCGGCCATGGCCATATCGTCGTTGTTGGCGCAGATAACGGCGATGCCCTCGGGATGGTTCTGCATGATAGCCTCCATGCAGGTGACGGCCTGGTCAGCCACGGCGTTGGCGTACTGGACCTCGTCATACAGGAAGGTGCCGCCAGCGGCCTCGATACCGGCAGCGTAGCCCTTCATACGGGCCTCGTTGGTGGAGTCGCCCTGAACGCCGGCGATCTCAATGCACTTGATCTCTTCCCAGCCGCGCTCCTTGGCCAGGTTGGCAGCAGCCTCGCCGCCCAGCTTGCCGGCGGCCTCGTTGCCGGTACCGACGAAGGACAGGACCTCGGGGGCGTCAATGTTGGTGTCAACGGCCACGATGGGCTTGGTCTGGCCCTTGATCATGTTGGCCACCATGTCGGCCTGCAGGGGAGCGATAACATAACCGTCGATGTCGGCATTGTTCATGTCGGTCTCGATCATGTTCTGCTGCTCGTCATAAGCGGTCTCGGAGGTAGCGCCCTTCACCTCAACGTGAACGTTGGGATGATCCTTCTCATAGGCCTCGGCACCGGCGACCACATAGCCCCAATACTCGGAGGAGGTGGTCTTCAGGATGACGGAGATGTTGTACTCCTGCTCACCGCTCTGCTCGGCGGCGGGAGTCTCAGCGGGGGCTGCGGGGGCCTCTTCCTTCTTGCTGCCGCAAGCCATCAGAGACAGGGCCATGACGAGAGCCATGGTCAGCGCAAAAAACTTTTTCATGTACTTCTTTTCTCCTTTTTGATTAAATTCCGGGAATCTCTTCCGCAAAAAAGCTGTGGAACGATCCCCGGTAAATCTGTAAAGATTTTACCACCAAAATAAAAATCAAGTCAATAGTCCGCACAATTTATGTGTAGTATTGCAGAAATAACTTGTGCATTTTTGTGCGGACAGACAAAAATATCTGCAATTTTATAAAATCCAGGTAAAAAATAAGTAAAGATTTTGCGTGAAAAAAAGGAGAAAACTGTGTAGGGAAACAGATGCCCGCGACGGGCGGAGACATCACGAGGATTTACCTCCAAAATCATGAAAAATTTGGAACTGTCATATCTGCAAAAAATTGGGGAGGACCTTTGGCTAAATCGGAAAAAATCGCGGAGGACCAGGAAAAAGCATTGCATTTTCCAGGCAAGGATGATACTTTCTTTAATAGCGAAAACGCTTACGTCTCCCGTTTTGCATGTACTTCTGTGAACGGACACAGAAAACGGGGCGATGCGTGCCGGCCTTTCACAAAGGCCGGGAAGACCCAATCTATACATTATATTTGAGGAGGACGTTTCCTATGTTCGATCAGAACCACGTATTCCTTGGTATCGCGCCCATCGGCTGGTGCAATGACGACATGCCTGAACTGGGTGCCGAGAACACCTTCCAGCAGATCGTCAGCGAGATGGCCCTGGCGGGCTTTACCGGCTGCGAGATCGGCAACAAGTATCCCACCGACCCCGCTGAGCTGAAGAAGGCCCTGGACCTGCGGGGCATGCGCATTGCCAGCCGCTGGTATTCTTCCTTCATCCTGACCCGCCCCATGGAGGAGGAGATCGCCGACTTCACCGCAAACCTGGATTTCCTGGAGGCCGTGGGTGCCAACCGCATCAACGTCAGCGAGCAGAGCTACTCCATCCAGGGCCAGATGGACACCCCCGTTCTGACCGGCGGTCACAAGCATGTCATGAACGACGAGGAGTGGGACCGCTTCTGCGCCGGATTGAACACCCTGGGCAAGATCGCCGTTGAGCGCGGCTTCAAGTTGTGCTTCCACCACCACATGGGCACTGTGGTCCAGACCAGCGAGGAGACGGACCGCATGATGAGCAACACCGATCCCCGGTATGTGTTCCTGTGCTATGATACCGGCCACTTCACCTTCGCCGGCGAGGACCCCCTGGCCATGCTGAAGAAGTATGTGGACCGCGTGGGCCACGTCCATCTGAAGGACATGCGCCTGAGCGTGGTCGAGGAGGCCCGTAAGAACAACTGGAGTTTCCTGCAGTCCGTCCGCAACGGTGCGTTCACCGTGCCCGGCGACGGCGACGTGGACTTCGACCCCGTGTTCAAGGTGCTGGCTGACGCCGGCTACCAGGGCTGGCTGCTGGTGGAGGCCGAGCAGGACCCCGCCAAGGCCAATCCTCTGGAGTATGCCATGAAGGGCCGCAAGTACATCGCGGAGCACACCGGTCTGTAAGGTGCCGGGAGGGAGCATGACTTCCTCTTTGCATATGCTTACATTATAAGTTTGGAGATGATATCCGATGACCTATTTTAATAAGAACGACCAGCTGAAGAACGGATACAACGCCTATATCGACACCGCCGTGGACGATATGGGCACCCAGATGGACGTGGGCCTCCTTCTGATGGAGCCCGGTGACACCTTCACCTTCGACGAGGCGGAAAAGGAAGTCGCCGTCCTGCTGTTCTCCGGCAGCGTGACGTATGAGTGGGCCGGCAAGACCTGCGAGGCGGAGCGCCCCGACTGCTTCCATCATGAGGCGTTCTGCCTGCTGGCCGGCTGCGGCACCAAGATCACCCTGACCGCTCACGCCCACAGTGAGCTGTACATCCAGAAGACCGTCAATAAGGTCCCCTTCGAGGCTGTCATGTACACGCCGGAGACCGTCCAGACCCAGCACGCCGGCTGCCATGGCGAGCTGCTGGGCTGCATGGAGCGGGAGATCAAGACCTTCTTCGACCACGACAACGCACCCTTCTCCAACATGGTCCTGGGCGAGGTTTTGAACCACCCCGGCAAGTGGTCTTCCTATCCTCCTCATCACCATCCCCAGCCCGAGGTGTATTTCTACCGCTTTGACTATCCCCAGGGCTTCGGCGCCGGCTTTGCCAACGGTGAGATCTACAAGACCGGCCACAACGGTCTGTCCGTCATCAACCACGGCTTCCACTCCCAGACCGCCGCGCCCGGCTACGCCATGTGCTATGCCTGGGGCATCCGGCACCTGGAGGGCGATCCCTGGCTGAAGACCCGCATCGACGATGAGGAGCACGAGTGGCTGTGGAAGCCCGACGCCAATGAGCACATCTATCAGGGCTGATGAAATTTAGGAGGTAACGACCAACATGAAAACCGTTCGTTTGACCATGGCACAGGCCCTGGTCCGTTTCCTGGAGAACCAGTTCATCGAGGTGGACGGCGTGCAGAACCGCTTCGTCCGCGGCGTGTTTATCATTCCCGGCCACGGCAACGTGGTGGGCTTCGGCCAGGCGCTGACCCAGGAGGCCAAGCACCTGGAGGTCTGGCACGGCCAGAACGAGCAGGGCATGGCCCAGGCCGCCGTGGCCTTCGCCAAGCAGATGAAGCGCAAGCAGATCTGCGTGGCCACCTCCTCCGTGGGCCCCGGCGCCGCCAATATGGTTACCGCCTGCGGCACCGCCACCGCCAACAACATCCCCCTGCTGGTGCTGCCCGGCGACGTGTATGCCTGCCGCCAGCCCGACCCCGTGCTGCAGCAGGTGGAGCAGACCCACAACCTGTCCATTTCCACCAATGACGCCTTCAAGGCCGTCTGCCGCTACTGGGACCGCATCGTCCGTCCCGAGCAGCTGATGAGCGCCATGATCTCCGCTTTCCGGGTGCTGACCGATCCCGCCAACACCGGCGCTGTCTGCATCGCCATGCCTCAGGACGTGGAGGGCGAGGCCTATGACTATCCCGAGAGCTTCTTCAAAAAGCGCGTGTGGCGCCTGGAGCGCCGCCCCGCCACCGAGGCCGCTCTGAACGACGCCGCCGAGGCCATCAAGAAGGCTAAGCGTCCCATGCTGATCTGCGGCGGCGGTGTCCGCTACTCCGAGGCTCACGCCGAGTTCCGTGCTTTCGCCGAGGCCACCGGCATTCCCTTCGCCGAGACCCAGGCGGGCAAGAGCGCCATTGAGTGGACCCATCCCCTGAACCTGGGCGGCGTCGGCGTTACCGGCTGCTCCGCTGCCAACGACATCGCCAAGAAGGCGGACCTGGTTATCGGTGTCGGCACCCGCTACACCGATTTCACCACTTCTTCCAAGTGGCTGTTCAAGGATACCTGCAAGTTTGTCAACATCAATGTCTCCGAGTTCCAGGCCCTGAAGATGGAGGCCATCCCTGTGGTGGCCGACGCCAAGGACGCCCTGCCCCGTCTGCTTGCCAAGCTGGACGGCTACAAGGCCCCCTACACCACGGAGGTCGCCGCCGCCAAGGAGAAGTGGCTCAAGGAGTTGGAGCGTCTGGACAACATCGTCTTCGAGGACAAGAAGTCCTGGAAGCCCATCATCAACGACGCCAACGCCGACTCTGCCAAGCGCTTTGCCAAGGACCTGAACGCCGGTCTGTGCCAGACCACCGTTCTGGGTGCCATCAACGCCATGATGGCTGATGATGACGTGGCCATCGGCGCCGCCGGCTCCCTGCCCGGCGATATGCAGCGTGTGTGGCGTCCCCGTGCCCAGGATACCTACAATATGGAGTACGGCTACTCCACCATGGGTTACGAGATTGCCGGCGCCCTGGGCGTGAAGCTGGCCATCGGCGACAAGCGGGAGGTCTATGCCTTCTGCGGCGACGGCAGCTTCCACATGCTCCACGGCGAGCTGGTGACCGCTGTTATGGAGCGCAAGAAGATCAACATCTGCCTGTTCGACAACGCCAGCTTCGGCTGCATCAACAACCTGCAGGTGGGCCACGGCAACAAGACCCTGTGCACCGAGCTGCGCTACCGCAACAAGGACGGCCTGTTCGGCGACTTCCTGAACATCGACTACGCCAAGGTGGCGGAGGGCTATGGCTGCAAGTCCTACTCCATCCGCACCATGGAGGAGCTGGTGGCTGCCTTCGAGGACGCCAAGAAGGTCAAGAACCAGCCTGTCCTGTTTGACATCAAGGTCCTGCCCAAGACCATGACCGACGGTTATGGCTCCTGGTGGCGCGTGGGTGACACCGAGGTGTCCGAGCGCCAGGAGAACCTGGACGCATATGCTTCTCACCTGGAGCATGTGAAGGACGCCCGCAAGTATTGATCGCTTTTGTTCCGGGCGGGGTCTGCCCGCCCGGAGCGAGTGAAAATGTACGACCTACCATTTTATTATAAGAGAAAAGGAAGGTAATCAACATGGATAAGGTTCTGAAAATCGGTATTATCGGCTGCGGCGCTATCGGCCGCGATCACTGCCGCCGCATCATCGAGACCGTCCCCGGCGCCACCGTCGTGGCCGTGTCCGACTATGTGGCCGCCGCCGCTGACGATACCGCCGCCAAGTATGGCATCCGCTCCTTCGGCAATGACTGCGACGGCATGATCAAGGACCCCGAGGTGGAAGCCGTTGTCATCACCTCCATTGACCCCACCCATCATGACTATGTCATGAAGACCCTGGCCGAGGAGAAGTGGTGCTTCTGCGAGAAGCCCCTGAGCCAGAACGCCAAGGACTGCGAGGAGATCATCGCCCGCGAGCAGGAGATCGGCAAGCGCCTGGTGCAGGTGGGCTTCATGCGTCACTATGACCGCGGCTACGCCGAGATGAAGCGCATCATCGAGTCCGGTGAGCTGGGCGCTCCCCTGCTGATCAAGGCTTGCCACCGCAACGTTTCCCAGGGCCCGGGCTTCAAGACCGAGAACGGCGTCACCAACGTGGCCATCCACGAGCTGGACATCTGCCGCTGGCTGCTGGACGACGAGTATGAGGACGTGCAGTGCGTGAAGGTCCGCCAGTCCGCCAACTCCAACAAGGGCTATGACAACCCCCAGGTCATGCTGATGCGCACCAAGAAGGGCTGCTTCATCGACGTGGAGGTCCAGGTGGCCGACGGCTATGGCTATGACATCCAGTGCGAGGTCGTCTGCGAGAACGGCACCGTGAAGCTGCCCGATCCCTACGCGGTGGTCCGCCGCTCCCGTCCCCAGGGCTGGGACAGCCTGAACCCCGCCGAGTCCATGCCCATCATGACCGACTGGAAGGAGCGCTTCATCGAGGCTTACGACATCGAGTTCTGCAAGTGGGTGGAGTCCGTCCACGCTGGCAAGCTGACCGGTCCCTCCGCTTGGGACGGCTATGTTGCCTGCGTTGCCGGCGACGCTCTGAACGCTTCCCGCGGCACCTCCTCCTTCCTGAAGGTGGAGACCATGGAAAAGCCCGAGATGTACAAGTAATCATCCCGCTCTTGAAAAGGACCGCCGTTTTCCGGCGGTCCTTTTTTCGCGGGCCTTTCACTTCATTTACAAATTGTCCTTGTTTTTGCAAAAAAGGGGCGCTATGATGAGAGTATTCCAAAAGAGATGACGGGCCGCTTCGCCGGCCGGAGAGGACCAATGAACGGATTGAACAGACGTTTTTCAAAACTGTGCCTGCTGCTGGCGGCAGTGCTTTTGGTGCAGGGCGCCCCAGCCCAGGCAGCTGAATCCTCGGAGGAGATGCACCTTGCCGTGGAGGCCGCCACCATGCCTGCCGGGGTGGAGGAGTGGCAGATGCTGCTGGTCAACGGGGACAACCCGCTGCCGGAGGACTTCACCGTGGAGCTTGCCCCGCTGGAAAACGGCATGAAGGCGGACAAGCGCATTTGCGCGGACCTCACTGCCATGCTGAAGGACTGCCGGGCGGCGGGGCTGAGGCCGAAGATCTGCTCTGCCTACCGGGACGCGGCCACACAGACCCGTTTACATAAAAACAAGATCGCCCGCCTCCGTGCCGCCGGCTTTAGCCGGGAGGCGGCGGAGCAGGAGGCTGCCCGCTGGGTGGCGGCACCCGGTACCAGCGAGCATCAGATTGGGCTGGCGCTGGACCTGGTGTCTGAAAGATACCAGATTTTGGATGAAAAGCAGGCGGAAACGCCGGAGCAGCAGTGGCTCATGGCCCACAGCTGGGAATACGGCTTCATCCTGCGTTATCCAACGGACAAAAGCGAGATCACCGGCATTGGGTACGAGCCCTGGCACTACCGCTATGTGGGCCGGCCTCTGGCCGCAGCCATTTATGAAAGCGGCTTGTGCCTGGAGGAGTACCTGGAGCTGCCCCGCGTCGTGACAGGCCATGTGAAAGAGAAGCCGGAAGCCCCGGCTTCTCTTTTTCTCTCAATTCCTACTTGACAACTGTGAAATACTGTGTTATGACTATATCATAGTAAAAAAGTAGGAAATAGGAGGTCCCTTATGAACGTTTATGCCGACAACGCTGCCACCACCGCGGTCAGTGACGCGGCCGTGGCGGCCATGCTGCCCTGCTTTCAGGAGTTTTACGGCAATCCCTCCAGCCTGTACACCACCGGCCAGCTGGCGGCGGAAAAGCTGGCGGCGGCGCGGGAGGTCTTTGCCCGCGGCCTGAATGCCCAGCCCCGGGAGATCACCTTCACCTCCGGCGGCAGCGAGGCGGATAACCAGGCTTTGCGCTCCGGCGCGGCCATGGGCGCCCGGAAGGGCAAAAAGCATATCATCTCCACGAAGTTTGAGCACCACGCCATCCTCCACACCCTCCAGGCACTGGAGAAGGAGGGGTACGAGGTGACGCTGCTGGACATTCCGCCGGACGGCGTGGTGACAGCCCAGCAGGTGAGAGATGCCATCCGGCCGGATACCTGCCTGGTGAGCATTATGTTTGCAAACAATGAGATCGGCACCGTCCAGCCCATCGGAGAGATCGGCGATGTGTGCCGGGAGGCAGGCGTCCTGTTCCACACGGACGCCGTCCAGGCGGCGGGCCATCTGGCCATTGACGTGGAGGCCCTGCACATCGATATGCTGTCCATGTCCGCCCATAAGTTCCACGGCCCCAAGGGCGTGGGCGTGCTGTATGCCCGGCGGGGCATCGCCCTGGAAAACGTCATTTACGGCGGCGCCCAGGAGCGGGGCAAGCGGGCCGGCACGGAAAATGTCCCCGGCATCTGCGGTGCCGCGGCTGCCTTTGCGGAGGCCTGCGCCAACCTGGAGAAGAACGCCGCTTACGTGACGCCCATGCGGGACAAGCTCATTGCGGGCCTGTCCGCTATCCCTTACTCCATCCTCAACGGCGACCCTGTCCGCCGCCTGCCGGGAAATGTCAACTTCTGCTTTGAGGGCATCGAAGGCGAATCTCTGCTGCTTCTGCTGGACGCCAAGGGCATCGCTGCATCTTCCGGCAGTGCCTGCACCTCCGGCTCCCTGGATCCCAGCCATGTGCTGCTGGCCCTGGGCCGGCCCCATGAGGTGGCCCACGGTTCTCTGCGGCTGAGCCTCAGCGAATACAACAAGCCGGAGGAAGTGGACTATATTTTGGAGGTCCTGCCGGGCATCATCCAGTACCTGCGGGACATGTCCCCTGTGTGGGACGAACTGGAAAAGGGCCATCGGCCCCACCTCATCTGAAAGGAGAAAACATAACATGGCTTTATATAGCGATAAGGTAATGGACCACTTCCAGAATCCCCGGAACGTGGGCAAGATGGAGGACGCCGACGGCATCGGCGAGGTGGGCAACGCCAAGTGCGGCGACATCATGCGGATGTATATCAAGGTGGACCCTGAGACCCAGGTCATCACCGATGTGAAGTTCAACACCTTCGGCTGCGGCAGCGCCATCGCCACCAGCTCCATGGCCACGGAGCTCATCAAGGGCAAGCCGGTTTCCGAGGCACTGAAGCTGTCCAATAAGGCGGTGGTGGAGGCCCTGGACGGCCTGCCTGCCCATAAGATCCACTGTTCCGTCCTGGCGGAAGAAGCTGTCCGCGCGGCGGTGAAGGACTACTATGATAAAAACGGCATCCCCTACGGTGATGAGCTGATGGCCTGCGATGGCCACTGCGAGACCTGCGGCCACGAGCACGAATAAGACAAGTCAAAAAGCGCCTTCCGGCACAGCCGGAAGGCGCTTTTTTGCATTTACCAGAGATGCTCCAGGGGCACGGTGCGGCCATCCAGCTTGCCATTGGTGATGGTGACAACGGCGTAAAAGGGACGGCGGTAGTCTCCGATGCTGCCGGGGTTCACGAACAGGGTCTTTCCCCGACGGTCCACCAGGGGGCGGTGGGTGTGGCCGAAGAGAAACAGGTCCAGGTTCTGTTCCTCCGCCGCGTAGCCGGCGGTCAGCAGGGACTGCTTGACACCATAGGTGTGGCCATGGCACAGGAGGATGCGCTTGTCCTCCAGACAGAGCAGCCGCTCCGCCGGTTCCGAGGAACGGTAATCACAGTTGCCGGGCACCTGCTCCAGCGGAATATCCGGGAACAGGTCGTGGAGTTTTTCCGCATCCCGCCAGCAGTCTCCCAAGTGGAAGATCATCCGGGGAGCAGTCTGCTCCACAGCGGCGGCCATATTGGAAACATTCCCGTGGGAATCGGACAGGACCAGAATTTTCATAGCGGCGCTCCTTATCAGTCATGATAACCAGTATACCGCCTTTTTCCAGCGGACGCAATGGGCGCCGGGGGGAGGCGGTGAAATTTCAAGGCTGGTTCAATTTTTCCCTGCTATTATAACGTAAAAATAGATTTTTTTCCGAAAAAGGGGAAGAAAATACAAAAAATGGCAGTTTTGAACATTTTGTAAAAGAATGGCGCCGTTGGTTGCGCCGATTGGAAAATATGGTAAACTGGGATGCAATATGGTAGGGGAGCGATGTTAAAAAGTGGAACACATAGATAAACAGGCTGAAATACAGGAGACACGGACGAAAGTAGAGCTGGAAGCGGGCCTCCGTGCGCTGCTGCGGGAAAAGCCCCTGGAGCAGATCCGGGTGCGGGAGCTGGCGGACCGGTGCGGCATCCGCCGGCAGTCGTTTTATTATCATTTCAGCGACGTGTACCATCTGTTGGACTGGTCCGCCCAGCGGGAACGGGAGCTGCTGCCTCAGCGGCAGGCTGGATTTCTCACCTGGCAGCAGGTGCTGCTGGACCTGCTGGCGTACACAGCGGAAAACCGCCCCTATTATCAGACGATCCTGCGGGTCCTGGGCCGGAAACGGCTGTGGGAGGTCCTGGAGCCTGCGTTCCAGAATATGCAGGACAATATCATTGCCCATTGCCGCCAAAAGACACCGGAGGGCTTGCCCAGCGCGGTGGGAGAAGCTCTTGAAAGGCGGCAGAAAGGCGGCGGAAAGCTGGCGCAGATCGTCATGGAAGCCTGGGTCAATGATGCTGTTGACACCACACCGCGAGAGGTCATTCAGGAAATCGAGAGCATCACCGAGGGCATGACGACTGGTGTGCTGCTGAGATCGCTGTTGTCGGAGCAGGGAGAATGACAATTGAAGCATTGGAAAACGGACAGGGACTCCCCTGTCCGTTTTTTTACATTGACTTGACAATTTTTACATCAATGTCAAAAAACCGGACATTTCAATGAAATTGCCCGTTTTTCGACAAGAAGTCTTTGCCTATAATCGTTGCAACGGGAGTGAGTATATCGTGGAGAAATTACACTACACCATCGTGCTGAAAAGCATGATCGGGCCCCGGTCCGGCAGCTTGCTGCTCCAGATCCATGGAAACACGGTGACCGGGACACTGGAGCTGCTGGGCCACCGGAACCGCTTCAGCGGAACGGTGCTCCAGCCGGGAAAATACCTGATCTCCGGCAGCTTGAGCACCAACGTGGAAAAAATGGAGTATGACGCCGTGTTACATACGGAGGAGGAACGCCTGACCGGAGGCTTTGTGACAGCCAGCGGCTGCTGGGAGGTCGAGGGCTTCCTGCGGGCGAAGAATCCGCTGGCCCGGGCAAAGCGGGCGGAGTAAAAGGAAATAAATTCCAAAAGTACGCATAACTTGTCATGCAAAGATAACAAAGGAGGCACCCGTTGCGAAAGCCCACGATCAACCGCCCGGACCGGGAGACCATGGCCCGGCTGCTGGCGGAACATCAAATGAATCCCGCGGGCACCGTTCTGCGCCTGTCCTGGCTGGCCGGCCTCTCCCGGGAGGAGATCGCCGGGTTGACCTGGGAGCAGGTGTCGTTTCAGGATGCCCAGCTGGACCTGCCGGACAGGTCCGTGCCCATGGAGGAGGAATTGTCATCCTATCTCCGGCGGTTGTGGGAAAAGCGGGGCAGCGGTGCCTGGGTGCTTTTTTCGGAGCGGACCGCCGGCCCCATGCAGCCGGAATCCATCTCCCGGCTGGCCCGGCAGGCGCTGGATGCGGCCGGGCAGAAGCATGTCCGGCTGATGGACCTGCGCCATGACTGGATCCTCCGCCAGCTGGAAAGCCAGGACTGGGCCACGGTGGCCCGCATCAGCGGTGTGGAGGTCCCTGCCCTTCAGGCCCGGTTCGGTCCCCTGGTGGCGGCGCATCCGCCGGAGGCGAGACCCAAGCGGGAGGCCGCCGGACAGGTGGACGAATTCAAGCTGTGGAAGGTGCTTCAGGCGGAGCGAAGCACACCGGCGGGCCTGGCCCTGTGGCTGACTTGGCAGATGGGTCTCTCCGCCCGGGAGATCGTGGACCTCACCTGGGACCAGGTGTCCCTGGAGGACGGCGCGGTCCGCCTGGCGGACCGGACCGTGTCCATTACCAATGCGGTGGGCCGCATCCTGGAGGGGACCCGGGCGGCACGGCTGCCGGGGGATGACGCCCATGTGCTGCTGACGGCCCAGACCCGCAGTCCCCTGGACCTGCCCCGGCTGTCCCGGCTGACCCGTTCCGCCCTTATCCGGGGCGGACTGGAGGACGTGCAGCTGCGGCAGCTGCGGAAGAACGAACGCCGGGAGAGTGAGGACGCCATGCTGCTGCGGCAGGTCATGGAGTCGGGCTGTATTTCCCGGGGAACGGTGTGCCAGCTGCTGGGCATTTCCAAAACGGCTGCCCATGCCCGGCTGAACCGCCTGCTGGAGCAGAAGAAGCTGGTGCGTATCGGCGCCAAGTATTACCTGCCGGGCACCGTGGTGCCGCCGGAGGAGCACAGCACTGTTATCCGGGAATATCTGACCCGGGAGGGCTTTGCCTACCGCAAGGATATCGCCCAGCTGCTGCATATCGACAGCCGACAGTGCACCCCCATTTTGCAGCGCCTGGTGGCGGAGGGGGAATTGGAGCAGCACCAGCAAAAATACTACCTGCATGCCAGTTCAGAGTGACAGCGTTCCTGAGAGGAGGACGCTGCCGCTCTTTTTTTGCTTGGAGAGGCTTTGTTATCCCTGTATGACAAAACACAAAAACGAAAACTTTCGACCGTTTCATTTCAATTAAAACAAGCTAAAAAGCGTTTACATGAGAACTTTTCCTTGCTATATTGCAGGTGCGGTGAACGCCGGAGGACCTCCGCTGTCTCCGGGACGCTTCCGGGGTTGGCTAGCCCTCGGCAGGATCCCTGAGCCGGCGGGAACGCCGGCGGCCGCCGCAAATATTTTAAAGGAGGAAAAAGACCCCATGAAGAAGTTCCTTTCTCTGGTTCTGGCTCTGGTTATGACCATGTCTCTGGTCACCATCAGCGCCGGCGCCAAGGACTTCACGGACGGCAGCAAGATCACTTATCAAGAAGCTGTCGACGTGATCTCCGAACTGGACATCGTTGACGGCTATTCCGCCGGCGATTTCCGTCCCAGCAACACCCTGACCCGTGGCGCGGCTGCCAAGATCATCTGCAACATGATCCTGGGCCCCACCACTGCGGACGCTCTGTCCGCGACTTCCGCTCCCTTCTCTGATGTTCCCGCCGACAGCGTGTTCGCCGGCTACATCACCTACTGCTCCAAGGAAGGCATCATCTCCGGTTATGCTGATGGCACCTTCCGTCCCGCCGGCACCCTGAACGGCTATGCCTTCATGAAGATGCTGCTGGGCGCTCTGGGCTATGATTCCGACGAGGAAGGCTTCACTGGCCCCAACTGGTCCATCAACGTTGCCAAGCTGGCCATCGGCATCGATCTGGACGACGGCCTGACCGAGGCTTTCAACGGCTCCAAGGCCGTTACCCGTGAAGAGGCCTGCCTGTATGCCCTGAACACCCTGCAGGCCACCATGGTGGAGTATGACTCCAAGACCACTGTCACTGTCAACGGCGCGCAGGTCGTCGTGGGCGGCAACGACGCCAAGGACATGAAGAACACTTCCAGCAAGCAGTACATCAAGGACGATGAATACATGCAGTTCGCCGAGAAGTACTTCGTTGACCTGAAGCTGAACGACGGCGGCGACGATGATTTCGGCCGTCCCTGCAACCAGTGGAAGATCAAGAACAACGAGATCGGCAAGTATGCCAAGACTCCCGACGCCACCTACACCGAGGAGGTCAAGGGCAAGACCGTCCGGGCCGACCTGGGCGACGACTATGACTTCGAGCAGGTCAAGAGCGGCGACAAGAAGGTCAGCGCTTACTACATCGACGGTGAGCTGTCTCCCGAGGCTCTGAGCAAGAGCGGCAAGAAGGACTTCGCCATCGAGAAGAACAACGACGATGTCAAGCTGGGCGGCAACGGCGTTCTGACCGAGGTCTACATCATCGAGGGCAAGGATGAGGACACCGTCCGCATCGTCTCCATCAACACCTACCTGGCTCAGGTCTCCGGCGACTATGACGACGATGACGAAGAGCTGGATATCGAGTGGGCTGACGACACCACTCTGAGCGACAACGTTGATTCCGCCAAGGTCGACATGACCCTCTCCAGCGACGACTTTGACAACCTGGACGCCTACGAGGATGAGGACTATGTCCTGGTCACCGTGGCTGGCAACGAGATCAAGTCCATCGCCAAGGCTGAGAAGGTCACCGCTGCTGTTACTGGCTATGTGGACGATGATTCCGTCACTGCCGGTGGTAGCACCTACGAGTACAGCAAGACCTACAACGACGGCAACGGCTTCGATGGCGAATACAGCATCAAAGAGGACTATGACCTGTACCTGGATGCCTATGGCTACGTCATCTTCGCCGACGGCGTTGAGGACGACGGCAAGTTCGTCTATATCGACGACTTCTATGCCGCTTCCAACTCCTCCAAGGCCACTGTGAAGGCCAACGCCTACTTCCTGGACGGCACCAACGACGAGATCACCGTCGACAAGGTGGGCGGTGTCTCTGTCAAGGGACAGTCTGATGCTAACGAGCTGAGAAACGATGAATTTGAAAAGGCCGCCGGTGCTGGCTGGTACAGCTACACCACCTCTGGTGAGAAGTACAAGCTGACCTGGAAGGCTGAGGCGAAGAAGGCCACCGGCACTGTGACCGATAAAGACACCGTCTCCATCATGGGCATCGCCCGCGGCACCAGCTCCACCGTCTTCGTGGTGGTGGACGATGACGACGATGTGTCTGTCTACACCGGCATCAAAAAGGTCCCCGAGATCACCGTCAATAATGCTGCTTCCGGCGATGCTGCCTACATCTCCGTCGTGTATGACAAGCAGACCTCTTATGCCAAGTACGTGTTCATCGACCTGGGCGATGTTGCCACTTCCAAGGGCGGCGATAAGACCGGCGACGTCGTCTTCCTGTACAAGGATAAGTATGACAAGCGCGGCACCGACGCCGATGAGAACGTGTATTACAGCTACAAGGCCGTTCTGAACGGTGAGGTCACCAAGGTCAAGTTCGACGAGGACAACGGCACTCTGGGCATTGGCCTGTTCACCGAGGTCGAGTACGACGACAACGGCTATGTCACCAAGTTCACTTCGATCACCGAGAAGAAGTATCCCGCTTCTGATGTTAAGACCGAGGATTGGACTGCTGATGAGAACATTGGCAACGGCAAGATCGAGCAGAAGAGCGGTGTTGTCACCATCAACGATGTCAGCTATTACATGGCTGACGGCGCCAAGATCATGGCTGTTGACGACGGCGACATGAAGACTGTCACCGCCAAGAAGCTGGCTTCCGATTACAAAGCTGAGGCTGTCTACGGCGTCATGAACAGCAACGGTGAGTTCACCTACCTGTTCGTTGTGACCGACAAGGCCTGATCTTCACATTTGTGAAGTGTCCGCCCTGTAAAGGCTGAACAGAAAAGGCCCCGCACCGAAAGGTGCGGGGCCCTTTTCCGTTCTGATGGAAACTTCCTCTTGACGGCGGGGGAAAAAAGCGGTTTCATAGATTTGAATCGACTGTGAGGAGGACTTCCCTTGAACGCGAGAACCAGAGCCTGCCTGTGCATCATCCTGGCCGCCGCCCTGTGGGGCGTTATCGGCGTGTTTTTCAACCTGCTCAGCGGTCTGGGCTTTACCCAGATGCAGGTGGTGGCCATCCGCTCCGCCACCGCCGCCGCGGCTCTGGGGCTGTACCTGCTGGTCCGGGACCGGCCGCTTTTTCGGGTGCGGCTGCGGGACTGCTGGTGCTTCGTGGGCACGGGGGTTTTCAGCCTGGTGTTTTTCAACTGGTGCTACTTCACTGCCATGGAGCTGACGTCCCTGGCGGTGGCGGCGGTGCTGCTGTATACCGCCCCCATGTTCGTTATGCTGTTTTCCGCCCTGCTGTTCCGGGAGCCCATTGGTCCCAGGAAGGTGGTGGCCCTGGTCATGACCTTTGCCGGATGCCTGCTGGTGGCGGGGGGCTTCGGCAGCGGCGGCGCCGTCTCGCCCCGGGGCTTTTTCGTGGGCCTGGGCGCCGGCATCGGCTACGCCCTGTACAGCATTTTCAGCCGCTTTGCTCTGGAAAAAGGCTATTCCTCCGCCACCATCTCCTTTTACACATTCCTGTTTGCCGCCGCAGCGGCGCTGCCCCTATCCCATCTTTGGACGGCGGGGCCGCTGCTGGTCCAGCCGGCAGCGGCGGTGGGCGCCTTGGGCATCGGCGTTTTGTGCTGCGTGTTCCCTTACCTCCTCTACACCCAGGGCCTGGCCGGGGTGGAGACGGGCCAGGCGGCCATTATGGCCACGGTGGAGCCCGCCGTGGCGGCGCTGGTGAGCTTTGCCCTGTACGGAGAATCCCTGCTGGGGGCCAAGGGCGCCGGGATCTTGCTGATCTTCGCCGCCGTGGCGGTGCTGAACCGCAAGTAAGGAAAGGATGTGAACCCATGCGGGTCGTGGACTTTACCCATGTTCTCCAGCGGGAGATGCCGGTCTATCCCGGCACGCCGCTGCCGGAGCTGGCCGTCGCCAGCAACTGGGAGCGGGACGGCTTCCATGAGACGCGCCTGACGCTGCATTCCCACACCGGCACCCACATGGACGCCCCCGCCCACCTGTTCCCGGCTGGGGCCACGCTGGATGCCCTGCCGCCAGAGCGGTTCGCGGGCACGGCGCTGGTGGTCCCCTGTGCCGGCGCCGGGGCCGTGCTGCACATGGACCTTCTGGCCCCCGTCAAGGACGCGGCGGACCGGGCGGATTTTCTGCTGTTCCACACCGGATGGGACCGCCTTTGGGGGCAGGCGGCCTACTTTGAAGGCTATCCCGTGCCGGGGGAGGACGTGGTGGACTACCTCCTGTCCTCCGGCAAAAAGGGCGTGGGCCTGGACACCGTCAGTGTGGACCCTGTGGGGGACGGGGCCCTTCCCATCCACCGGCGGCTGTTGGGCGGCGGGCTGGTCATCGTGGAGAACCTCACCAACCTGGCCGCCGCGGGCGGGGAGCCGTTCACCTTCTGCGCCTTGCCTTTGCACTATGAGAAGGCTGACGGCGCCCCGGTGCGGGCCGTGGGCCTCTGGCTGTGACGGAGGGGCCATGGCGTATTACGTGTATATGCTCCGCTGCGGGGACGGCTCGCTGTACACCGGCAGCACCAACGATGTGTCCCGGCGCGTAAAAGTCCACCAAAGCGGAAAGGGCGCCAAATACACCCGCAGCCGCCTGCCGGTGGAGCTGGTGTATCAGGAGGAGCTGCCGGATCGCTCCGCCGCCCTGCGGCGGGAGGCGGCCATGAAAAAATTGACCAGGGGGCAGAAGCTGGCCCTGCTGGCGAAAAAGGAGAACATGCAAATGGAGATGCGCAGAAAAGATCGTCAGATGACGGAGGAGTTCGCCTGGGAGGTGGTGGACCGCTGCGAGTACGCCGTGGTGGCCATGACAGCGGAGGACGGGTACCCCTACTGCCTGCCGGTGAATGTGGTCCGGGAGGGGCGGAACATTTATTTCCACAGCGCCATGGCGGGACGGAAGGCGGAGAGCCTGCGGCTCCACCCCCGGGTGTGTCTCACCTGCGTGGGGGAGAACCAGGTGCTGCCGGAGCGGTACACCACCCTGTACGCCTCCGCCGTGGCCTTCGGCACCGCCCGGGAGCTGACGGATGCGCGGGAGAAGACGGAGGCCCTGCGGCTGCTGTGCCGGCGCTACGCGCCAAACCACATGGACGGCTTTGACGCCGCCATGGATGCCAGCCTGGGCCGCACGGCCATCTGGTGCATCGCCGTGGAGGAGATTACCGGCAAGAGCAACCGCAACAACCACCGCTGAACAAAAAAGAAGGACGCGCAGCGTCCTTCTTTTTTTACTCCTCCCGCAGGTGGATGGTGCAGGAGGTCAGGTCATAAAAGGGGTTGGCCATGGTGGGCTTCAGGCCCTCCACCACTCCGGTCTGTACCAGGACGGAGGTGGATTTGAAGCATACCGGCAGGATGGGGGACTGCTGGCGCAGGTGGGCGCACAGGTTTTTCAGGGCGGCGCCCCGGTCCGAAGCGGCGGCGCAGCTCGCCAGAAGCTGGTCCGTCTGGGGGCTGGACCAGCCGCCGTAGTTCAGGGAACCGCCGGTGCCCAGAAGGGCGGACAGGTCCCAATCGGCGGTGAGTTTCACCTCACCGTAATAAAGGTCGAAATCTCCGGCCGCCAGGGCGGCGGTGTACTCCTCCCAGGGCAGGGCCCGTACCTCGATGCTCAGGTCAAAGGCGGACAGGCTCCGGGCGATCTGCTCCGCGGCGGAGACCTTGAAGCTGTTTTCGCTGTTCACCAGCAGCGTGACCGCGCGGGTGCTGCCGGAGGCAAAGCCCGCCTCCGCCATGGCGGCGGCAAAGGCGTCGTAGGAGTAGGTCTCCTCCAGCTCCGATGGGTACAGGGGGGAGACGGGGGAGATGGGGAACTGGGCGGCGGTGCCGTGGCCGGAGAGATAGGCGCCGACCACAGAAGTGCGGTTGATGCCAAGACTCAGGGCGGAGCGCAGGGCGGCGCTGTCAAAGGGGGCCTTTTGCGTGTTGAAGCCCACGTACTGCAAGATGGTGGTGTCCGCGTCCTGGAAACTGATGCTGCCGGTGACGCTGACGGGAGCGGTGCCCGTCAAATCGGCGGTGATGAGCTGAATATCGTGGGAGGTGAACTGGTAGAGCATGGTGTCCCGGTCCTCGGCGGCGGAGAGGCCAATGGTCTCCGCCGGGACCTTACCGGACTGCCACCAGTGCGGATTGGCGGTGAGATGAGGGCCGCCTTCGCCGGAATAGGCGTAAGGGCCGGTTCCGGTGGGGAAGGCGGCGGATTCCGTGCCGGCTTTGACGATGGGAATGTCCAGCAGAGCATCAAGGCCGGTGCCGGGCCCGGTGAGGACCACGGTGACGCTTCCCTCCCCGGCGGTGATGGAGGCCACGTTTTTCAGTCGCTCTCCGTACCGGGCGGAGGACTTGGCCCGCCGCAGGGTCTGGACTACGTCTCCCGCCGTCAGGGGAGTGCCGTCGGTAAAGACAACGCCGGTGCGGAGGGTGAATACATACGTGTATGTCTCCGGGTCATAGGTGTAGCCGGAGCAGAGGACCTGCTGGGGCTCCAGGCGTTCATCCAGCTGGAACAGCCCCTCGTACAGCAGAGCGCCCACCACCTGCTGCATCCCGTCGGCGCAGGTGACGGGGTCCATGGTCTGATCGGGCAGATAGGGGAGAGTGAAGCCGGTGGGCAGGATGACATCTTCCAGCTGGGGCTCTGCTTGCTCCTGAGAGACCAGCAGCTGGCCGCTGTCCGGCTCCTCCGTGTCCTCGTACCAGCAGCCGGACAGCAGGAGCGGTGCCAGGCACAGGACGCATAGGATTTTCAAAAAGCGGTCTTTCATAGGATACCTCCCGGCGGGATATCAGGTGAGGGAGATCATGGCGCACTGGACGCCCCGGGCCTCGCCCATTTTCCGGTGGGACCAGAACAGGTCCGGCCGGCAGGCGGTGCAGAGGCCGCATACGTCGATGTGCTCCGGCAGGACGCCGGCCTTCAGCAGCCACTGGCGGTTGAGCCCCGCCAGGTCCACGTGCCACTTGGCGCCCCGCTGCTCCAAATAGGGGGCGGCGGCTTCGCCCAGAGCGGCCGTCATGGCGGCGGGCACGTCGCCGTCCGTTTCAAAGCAGCACTGGCCGATGCAGGGGCCCACGGCGGCCAGCAGGTCTGCGGGACGGGAGCCATAGGCCCGTTCCAGCTCCCGCACGGTCTTTTCCACGATGCCGCCGGCGCAGCCCCGCCAGCCGGCGTGGATAGCGCCGATGGCCGGGTGGACCGGGTCGTACAGCAAAATGATACCGCAGTCGGCGGAGAAGACTGCCAAGGGCAGATCCTTTTCATCGGTGATGAGGGCGTCGGCGGTGTAGTCCCGCTCCGACCACAGGCCCTTGCCGGCGTCTGAAGCGGTACAGCGGCGGACGGTGGTCTCATGGACCTGCTTGGCCAGGACCACACGGCGATGGTCCGCGCCGATGACGCCGCAGAAGCGGCGGAAATTTTCCCGCAGGTTTTCCGGGCTGTCAGCGCAGCCGGTCCGCAGGTTCAAAGAATCGAAGGGTGCCGGACTGACGCCGCCGCTGCGGGTGGAAAACCCGTGGCAGATGATTGACAGCCGTGGGGAAGTCAGCCAACTAAGGCCGTTTTGGGTGTGGGATTCAAAGGGCATAGGGGCCTCCGTTCAGTCTTGTTTTTCCACAACTTCATGATGGGTGTAGCCGTGGTGGACATAGCCGAGACCGGCCACGACCACGATGAAGCCCACGACGGCCAGCAGTATGCCCAGCCAGCCGTTCACCACGGCGCCCACAAGGCAAAGGGCGATGCCGGTCAGCAGCAGGGCGATCCCAAACAGCATTTCCTTGATGTCCTGTAACAGTGCCAGAATGCCGTCACTGTCTTTCATAAAGCGCTCCTTTCCAACAGAAAAACGCTCCCCTGCCCTCCGGCAGTTGGAGAACAGGGGGGATTGGATAGGGAGGGCAAAGCCCCCCTCTTTAATCAGGATGGTACTCCTTGCAGGTGCACTTCTTCCACTTCAGGCCGCTGCCGCAGGGGCAGGGGTCGTTGCGGCCGATCTTTACGGACTTTTTGGGCTGCTTCTTGGGCTGGGTGCCGTCGCCGCCCACGTTTTCCACCATGCCCTTGGCCACCCGCTCCCGCTTGACCTCCTCGTCCTTCTTCAAACGGACGGAGTACAGCCGGCGGACGGTCTCGCTCTGGATGGCGGAGACCATCTCCTCGAACATGCTCAAGGACTCCTGCTTATAGGCGATGACGGGGTCGGTGTTGGCGTAGGCCCGCAGGCGGATGCCCTGCTTCAAGTCATCCATGGCGTCGATGTGGTCCATCCAGTATTCGTCCACCACCCGCAGCATGATGACCCGCTCCAGCTCCCGCATGATGGGCGTGGTGATCTCGGCCTCCTTGGCCTCGTAAGTGGCCTCGGCGGCCTGGACGAAGGCGTCGGTGAAGTCCTCCTGGGTCTTGGAGGAAATGTCGGCCTCGGCGATCCGCACGGCGCCGGGCAGGAAATAGGTGCCCTCCAGGCCCCGCAGCATCTCCCGGCAGCCGGCGGCGTCCAGGGAGGTCTGCTCGCCGAAGGCCAGGGCCACATGGTCGGCGATGGAGGTGCGCATCATGTTCAGCACGGTCTCCTTCAGGTCCTTGCCGTCCAGCACCTGACGGCGCTGGGCATAGATGATTTCCCGCTGCTTGTTCATAACGTCGTCGTATTCCAGCACGGATTTCCGGGACTGGAAGTTCCGGGATTCCACGGTGGTCTGGGCGTTTTCAATGGCCTTAGTGAGCATCTTGTTCTCGATGGGGGTGTCCTCGTCCAGGTCGAACTTCTCCATCATGTTGGTGATGCGGTCACCGCCGAACAGGCGCATGAGGTCATCTTCCAGGGAGATGTAGAACCGGGTCTCGCCGGGGTCGCCCTGGCGGCCGGCACGGCCGCGGAGCTGGTTGTCGATGCGGCGGGACTCATGGCGCTCGGTGCCGATGATGAACAATCCGCCGGCAGCGCGGACCTGCTCGGCCTCGCTGGCGATCTCCGCCTTGTGCTGGGCCAGCTTCTCGGCAAACAGCTTCCGGGCGGCCAGAATGTCGGCGTTGTCGGTGTCGGCGTAGCCGGTGGCGTCCACGATGACCTCCTCGGAATAGCCGGCCTTCACCAGGTCGGCACGGGCCAGGTACTCGGCGTTGCCGCCCAGCATGATATCGGTGCCGCGGCCGGCCATGTTGGTGGCCACGGTGACGGCGCCCAGCTTGCCGGCTTGGGCCACGATCTCGGCTTCCTTCTCGTGGTTCTTGGCGTTGAGGAGGTTGTGAGCGATGCCCTCCCGGGCCAGCAGGTGGCTCAACAACTCGTTTTTCTCAATGGACACGGTGCCCACCAGCACAGGCTGGCCCTTGGCGTGGCACTCCTTGATCTGGGCGATGACGGCCCGGAACTTGCCCGCCTCGGTCTTGTACACCACGTCGTGGTGGTCGTTGCGCTGGTTGGGGCGGTTGGTGGGGATCTCCACGATGTCCAGGTTGTAGATGGTGCCGAACTCCTCCTGCTCCGTCATAGCGGTGCCGGTCATACCGGACAGCTTGTCGTACAGGCGGAAATAGTTCTGGAAGGTAATGGTGGCCAGGGTCTTGTTCTCACTGTTGACGTTGACGTGCTCCTTGGCCTCAATGGCCTGGTGCAGGCCGTTGGAGTAGCGGCGGCCGAACATGAGGCGGCCCGTGAACTCGTCCACGATGATGACCTCGCCGTCCTTCACCACGTAGTCCACGTCCCGTTTCATGGTGCCGTGGGCCTTCAGGGCCTGGTTGATGTGGTGGCTGAGGGTGGAGTTGGAGGGGTCGGACAGGTTTTCCACATGGAAGAATTCCTCCGCCTTGGAGATGCCCCGGGCAGTGAGGGTGGCCGTCTTGGCCTTTTCATCCACCACATAGTCAGCGTCAATGTTGACGTCTTCTTCCTCCTTGTTGTCCACCTGGACCACCACCTGCTTTTTCAGGCGGGAGACGAACATCTCCGCCATGTCGTACAGCTGGGTGGACTTGTCGCCCTGGCCGGAGATGATGAGGGGGGTGCGGGCCTCGTCGATGAGGATGGAGTCCACCTCGTCCACGATGGCGAAGGCGTGGCCCCGCTGCACCAGCTCGCTGGAGTAGATGCACATATTGTCCCGCAGGTAGTCGAAGCCCATCTCGTTGTTGGTGCCGTAGGTGATATCGGCGGCATAGGCCTCCTGGCGCTCCTTACTGGTGAGGCCGTGGACGATGAGGCCCACCTTCAGTCCCAGGAAGCGGTGGACCTTGCCCATCCACTCGCTGTCGCGCTTGGCCAGATAGTCGTTGACGGTGACGATGTGGACGCCCCGGCCCGTCAGGGCGTTCAGGTAAGCGGGAAGGGTGGCCACCAGGGTCTTGCCTTCACCGGTCTTCATCTCGGCGATGCGGCCCTGGTGCAGCACGATGCCGCCCACCAGCTGCACCCGGTAGGGGCGCATACCCAGCACGCGGTCGGCGGCCTCCCGCACGGTGGCAAAGGCCTCCGGCAGAATGTCGTCCAGCGTCTCGCCGTTTTGGAGGCGCTCCTTGAACTCGGCGGTTTTTGCCTGCAATTGGGCGTCAGTCATGGCCTTGTACTCGTCGGCCATGGCCTCGATCTTATCCACGATGGGATAGATGGATTTCAGCTCCCGGGAGCTGTAATCGCCAAACAGTTTTTTCATCAGACCCATAATGTATGAAACATCCTTTCCGTTTTCAGCTCTTTCCTGAGAAAGGGAAGAAATTTTCGCGGCTCATAAAAAAGCAAGCATAGCATACCACAAAAAGCCAGAGATTGCAAAGAAAAACGGGAATTTCTCAAAAAGTTCACAATTGAAAAACGTTTTCCCGCCTGGTTCTTCGGGAAAGAGAGCACCTGGCGGCGGCAGAGGCTTTTCCTCGGCGGCGGAACGATCAAAACCGGACATTTTCCCGAAAACGTCGATTGTGCTTTTTCCTGGGGCATGGTACAATGAAGCCAAGAAAAAAGACCCGGCGGATTCAGAACGACAAGGAGGGTTCCCTATGAAGCTCAGCTTTTTCGGCGCTGACCAGTGCGTGACCGGCAGCTGCCACTGTCTGGAAGTGAATGGCAAGCGCATCCTGGTGGACTGCGGATTGCAGCAGGGACGGGACGAGGTGTCCAACGCGGAGTTTCCCTTCGCGGCGGGCGGCATCGACTGCGTGCTGGTGACCCATGCCCACATCGACCACTCCGGCCGCATCCCCATGCTCATCAAGCAGGGCTTTCAGGGCCGCATCCTCACCACCCGCCTGACGGCGGACCTGCTGGACATCATGCTGCTGGACTCCGCCCATATCCAGGAACAGGACGCCGAGTGGAAAAACCGCAAGGCGGAGCGTTCCGGCGCCCCCCGGGTGGAGCCGCTGTACACCATCGAGGACGCCTCCCGCGTCCGGGAGTTCATGACCACCTGCGAATACGGGGAGCGGGTGGAGCTGTTTGACGGCGTGACGGTGGAATTCGTGGACGCCGGCCACCTGCTGGGCTCCGCCAGCATCATCGTGGACGCGGAGGAAAACGGCGTCACGAAGCGGCTGGTGTTCTCCGGCGACCTGGGCAACATCAACCAGCCCATCATCCGGGACCCGGTCCACATCCACGGCGCGGACTACGTGGTCATGGAGTCCACCTACGGCGACCGCAACCACACGGAGGTGTGGAGCTATACCGACGACCTGGCCGCCATCATCGACAAGACCATCGCCCGGGGCGGCAACGTGGTCATTCCCTCCTTTGCCGTGGGCCGTACCCAGGAGCTGCTGTATTTCATCCGGGAGATCAAGGACAAGGGGATGGTGAAGTCCAATCCGGACTTCCCGGTGTATATCGACTCCCCTCTGGCGAAAAAGGCCACCACCATTTTCACCGGCAACCTCCACGGCTACCTGGACGAGGATGCCCTGGCCCTGGTGCAGGACGGCACCCATATGTTCAACTTCACCAACCTGCGGATGACGGAGACCAGCGAGGAATCCAAGGCGCTGAATATGGACCCTGTCCCCAAGGTCATCATCTCCGCCTCCGGCATGTGTGACGCCGGCCGCATCCGCCACCACCTGAAGCACAACCTCTGGCGGCAGGAGTGCACCGTGGTGTTCGTGGGCTACCAGGGGGAGGGCACCCTGGGCCGCACCCTGCTGGAGGGTGCCAAGAGCGTGAAGCTCTTCGGCGAGGAGATCGCCGTCAACGCCGAGATCGTCAATTTCCAGGGCCTTTCCTCCCACGCGGACCGGGACCACCTCATCAGCTGGATCGCTGATTTCAAGGAGCCGAAGCCCCAGCACGTGTTCGTGGTCCACGGCGACCGGGAGGTGGCGCCCTTCTTCGCCCAGACGGTGGCCGGCCTGGGCTTTACGGCCCACGCGCCCCAGTACACGGAGGTCTATGACCTGATTGCCGACACCGTGGTGCAAAGAGGCTACCTGCCGGAGCGGAAGGTCAAGAGCTTTACCTCCGGCGGCGCCAAGTCCAGCGCGGCATACGAGCGGCTGGTGGCCGTGGGCGAGATGCTCATGGCGTCTATCAAGCGCAGCAAGGGCCGGGACAACAAGTCCCTGGCCCGGTTTGCCGACCAGCTGCGCCAGCTGCTGGAGAAGTGGGAGGCGTGAGCTTATCCCAGCTCCCGGCAAAGGGCGAAGGCGGAGAGGAACATGGCCTCCAGCTCCAGCTGCCGCTGCTCCTGCAGGGCGTCGTGATACTTTTTGAAGGTGTCCCGGGCGTCCGGGGCAAGGGAGGCGCGGAGGTCGCCTGATAGGCGGTCCAGGAGGTTGTTGATGTTCCGGTATTCCGGCGTGGTCAGCCGGGCGGTGAAGACGGTGTCCATGGCGTAGTCGTAGAGGAGATTCATCAATGGGGTCATGAGAGATACCTCCTATTGAAGTTATAGTTCAATTATAGTGAAGTTAAAGTTCAATGTCAAGGGGCTAGTATGGAAATATTTGCAGCGCGGCTGAAAGACTTGCGAAAAGAAGCACGACGGACCTCCAAGGAATTGGCGGAGTATCTGGGTGTTTCACAAAGAGCGTATTTATATTATGAATCAGCGGTTCATTACCCGGATGTTGCCGGACTGATTAAGTTGGCAGATTATTTTGGCGTGACAACTGATTATCTGCTTGGCCGCAGCGAGAGGCGGAAGTGACAGCCATGATGATGGCTGGGCAATGCACCCCCCATTTTCTCCCCGTGGAGAAAACGGGCCGTGCACGGTCCAAAAGACACGCCAGGAGGGGGATTTCGGTCTCCCCCTCCTGGACCTCCC
>SFDT01000038.1 GCA_004558115.1 Clostridiales bacterium
ATTGGCAGACCGTATTACGCGTTAACGCGTCCGCGAGGAACAAAGGGCTATGCCCGTCTGATGACAACCACCGGCTACGCCGGTGGATGTGTTTTTTGTGATGTAATATTCCTTTACAGCAGTGTGATACCAGCCTTTTCACAGGCCTCCACGGTTTCCTGATCCCACAGGCTGACCTGGACCTCACCGATGTGGCAGGTGCCCAGCAGCAACATGCACAGGCGGGACTGGCCGATGCCGCCGCCGATGGACTGGGGCAGCTGGCCGTTCAGCAGCATCTGGTGGAAGGGCAGCTTACGGCGGTGGTCACAGTGGGCCTCCGTCAGCTGACGGTCCAGAGCGGCGGCGTCCACCCGGATGCCCATGGAAGAAAGCTCAAAGCTCCGCTCCAGAACGGGGTTCCACATGAGAATGTCGCCGTTGAGGCTCCAGTCATCGTAGTCGGGAGCGCGGCCATCGTGCTTCTGGCCGGAGTGAAGGGTCTTGCCGATCTGCATGAGGAATACCGTGCGGTACTGGCGGCAGATCTCTGTTTCCCGCTCATTTGGCGTCAGGTCGGGGTAACGGTCCTCCAGCTCCTGGGTGGTGATGAAATGTACTTCCCGCTCCGGCTTGAAGGTCAGCACGGGATAGGCGTTTCGAAGGGCAGCGGAGGTATCACAGATGGCGCCCACGATGTCCCGGACCGTGTCTTTCAAATATTGCATGTTCCGGTTCGTCACATCGATGTGCTTTTCCCAGTCCCACTGGTCCACATAGATGGAGTGGAGGTTATCCACTTCCTCGTCCCGGCGGATGGCGTTCATATCGGTGTAAAGGCCGGTGCCAACCTTGAACTCATACCGCTTCAGGGCCAGACGCTTCCACTTGGCCAGGGAGTGGACCACCTGGCCGTCGGTACCTACATCGGGGATGTCAAAGGTCACGGCCCGCTCCACCCCGTTGAGGTCATCGTTCAGGCCGGTGCTGCCGTCCACGAACAGGGGGGCGGAGACCCGGTGCAGGTTCAGGCGGACGGACAGGCCGTGCTGAAATTCCTCGTGAATGAGTTCGATGGCCCGCTGCAATTCGTTGTTGGTCAGGGGCATCCGGTAACCGGCAGGAATGGTGAGTTTACTCATATCGATATACAGTCCTTTATCTGAAATTCAAAATCACATCGCCAGGGAGAGAAGCAGGGGCGTCACATAAGCCTCCATGGCGGCAGCCACCGCCAGCAGGGGGATCAGGACCAAAAGCAGCAGCCAACTCATCAGTGTCACGCAGTCCCACAATGGCAGCGCGGTCTC
The DNA here is from genome assembly GCA_004558115.1 of Clostridiales bacterium. Taxonomy (GTDB): domain Bacteria; phylum Bacillota; class Clostridia; order Oscillospirales; family Oscillospiraceae; genus Oscillibacter. The sequence goes on from SFDT01000038.1 coordinate 1,290, forward strand.
ATCGTGACGGCAGCGGCGAGTCACCTGGCCGCAGACATACAGGCCCATGGAGAAGGCCAACACCAGGGCCGGCAGCTCAAAAATACCGTGGGGCAAAATGCCCAGCAAAAATGTCAGGGGAGAAATGCCGGAGACAAGATAGTAGGAGGCCAGAAAACCAATGACCATGGCATTGACGCCCAGCGCCAATGCGGACAGCTGCACATAGGGCAGCAGGCCATACACCATGGTGACGGAGCAAGCCCGCACATTGTTGGAAAACAGTGCCAGAGCGGAAAAAGACCCGTCCTCATTGGAGATGTCCATGCCGCCAAACATGGGCAGCACCTGACTTGCCAGCAGTTCCCGCAGAGAAGAGGACACCATGCAGACGCCGAAAAAGATCAATACCAGCAGGCAAAAGGCAATAGCGGAGCGTTTGACCTCCTGGCCGAAGCCTCTGTGCCAGTGATCAGCCAGAATTTGAAACTGGCGTTCCAGCTGACTCATTGTTTCAGCATATCCAGACCAAAGCGCAGGCGGCGCAGGGTCTCGTCCTTTCCGAGAATGTGGCACAGCTCCACGGCGCCGCCGGGAGTCACCAGTTTGCCGGCCACGGCGATGCGGACGGGCCACATGAGGGTGGCGTTCTTCACACCCAGAGACGCGGCCAGACCGATGAGGGTGTCATGGACGGTGTCCATGGTCCAGCCGGTGATGGCTTCCAAAGCGGGGATCACGGCCTCCAGCATGGCGGCGGAAACGGCGGAATCAGTCTTGGATTTCTTGTTGGTATAGAATTCCACGCTGTATTCCGGTAAAGCGTCAAAGAAGTCCACCTTCTCGGGGATATCCGTCAGCTTTTCACACCGGGCCTGCAGCAAAGCGGCGATGGCGGCGGTGTCGATGGCGGGGTTCTTCACACTCTGGCGGATATAGGGCTCCGCCACCTTGGCGAATTCTTCCGCCGGCAGGGCACGGAGGTACAGGGCGTTGAAATGGTCCAGCTTGACAATGTCAAAAATGGCGGGAGACTTGGAAATCCCGGCGATGTCGAAGGCGTCCACCAGCTCCTCCAGGGAGAAGATCTCCTGCTCGCTGCGCTCGCCCTTGGGCGCCCAGCCCAGCAGTGCCACATAGTTCAAAACGGCGGGGGTCAGATAGCCCTTGGCGATCAGGTCTTCGTAAGAGGGGTCGCCGTGGCGCTTGCTCATTTTGTTGTGCTGGTCCCGCATGACGGGAGAGCAGTGAACGTAGGTGGGAATATCCCAGCCAAAGGCCTCGTACAGAAGGTTGTACTTGGGAGCGGAGGACAGGTACTCGCTGCCCCGGACCACGTGGGTAATGCCCATCAGGTGGTCATCCACCACGTTGGCAAAGTTGTAGGTGGGCAGGCCGTCCCGCTTCAGCAGCACCTGGTCGTCCAGGGTCTTGTTCTCCACGGTGATGTCGCCGAAGCTGACATCGTGGAAGGTGGTGGTACCCTCATGAGGGATGCGCTGGCGGATGACATAGGGCTTACCGGCGGCCAGGTTGGCCTGGACCTCCTCGGGACTCAGGCTGCGGCAGGGGTCATCCGCACGCTCCCAGTCGCCGGAGTCTTCCTCGGACTCCGTCTTCTCGCAGAAGCAGTAGTAAGCCGCGCCCTTTTCCACCAGCAGTTCGGCATACTTGCCGTAAAGACCCCGGCGCTCGGACTGAATATAGGGGCCAACAGGGCCGCCTACATCGGGACCCTCGTCATGGTCCAGGCCGCATTCGGCCAGGGTGCGGTAGATGACGTCCGTGGCGCCCTCCACCAGACGGCCCTGGTCCGTGTCCTCAATGCGGAGGATAAAGGTGCCGTGGTTGTGGCGGGCAATGAGCCAGGTGTACAGGGCGGTGCGCAGGTTGCCCACATGCATATAGCCGGTGGGGGAGGGAGCGAACCGGGTGCGGACCTTTCCCTTGGGGATACGAGCTTCCATCTCGTCAAAAAACTTCATATCAAGCGCCATGAATGTACCTCCATGCCAGTAATTTACGCAATACAACACTCTACATTATCTCTTTTCCAGGGGGACTTGTCAAGGCTGGATTGTCCATCACAGCAAGAAAAACACGCCGCTTTCGCGGCGTGTTTTTTCGTTCAGGGTTCAGCCAGGACGGTCCCGTCCGGCAGGGTGAATTCGTCTGTAAAAACCGGAACCAGGTCAATGGCGGTCTGCCACATCCGGTAGACCGTCTCCTTGCCGCTGAGCTTTTCCGCCGCCACCAAAAGTCCGGTGTCCACGCTGACCCAGTAGCGGAGGGTATAGCCCGCTTCATCGGCGGCGGTTTCCACATAAATACAGTTGACCTGGTCGCCGATGGTGCGGTAATCCGCGGCGGCGATGGTTTCCACCGGCAGCTGCAAAACATCCTCGTAGGTGGGGATGGACTGCTCCATATCGGCGGTGATGGAGCCGGCGGAGACACGGAGGACGGACTGCTCGCTGTTGTACCAGAGATAAGTCGTTTCCCCGTCTGTGAGAACGTGGCGCTGGCGGCCATCCGCCAACTGGCGGTCCAGACGGCTCCAGGGGGTCAGGACCGCCGCCGTAGTCTCCGAGGTGCCGTTGCCGCCGCTCCAAAACTGCTGCACACTGACGGTTTGGCGGTACTGCTCCGGCCGGGCCAGAGTCTCTATGGCGGCCTGTACCGTGTCCGGCGCCACGGCCACCACAGTCAATACGTCCGTGGAATCACCGGGGAAGCCGGAAATTTGCTCATCCTGTTGGGACTCCTGGGGCAGGACCACTCTGGAGGTCCGCCGGAAACTGCCGGAGAGCATGAAGGCCACCACCAGGACCAGCAGCGTCAGAAAGACCGCCGTGATGCGATTCAGCTTCCGCTTGTCCATGGGGACCCTCCTTTCCGCGGGACGGCAGGTTTATGCGTTGAGATCCGCCGGCTTTTCACCCCGGCCAAAGTGCCAGAGAATGGCCTGGGCGATACGCTCGCAGGCATGGCCATCGCCGTAGGGGTTCACGGCGTGGGCCATTTTGCGGTAGGCCTCCGGGTCGTGGATGAGACGCTCCGCCATGGTGACGATATCGTCCTGCACCACGCCGCAGAGCTTCACCGTGCCGGCCTCCACAGCCTCGGGCCGTTCTGTCTCCCGGCGCATGACCAGAACGGGCTTGCCCAGGGCGGGCGCCTCCTCCTGGAGGCCGCCGGAATCCGTCAGTACCAGATAGGACCGGGCCATGAGGTTGTGCATTTCATCGGCGGGCAGGGGATCAATGAGGTGGACCCGGGGCGCGCCTCGCAGGTACTTGTCCACTGCCTCCCGTACCACCGGGGAGAGGTGCACCGGGTAGACCAGCTCCACATCCTCGTTCTGCTCTGCGATCTGCCGCAGGGCCAGCATGATGTTCTTCATGGGCTCGCCGTAATTTTCCCGCCGGTGGCAGGTGACCAGAAGGACCTTCTTTTCCCCGTAGGGCAGATGGTTCAGCTCCTCCGTAGAAAACACATAATCCTCCCGGACAGTGGTTTTCAACGCGTCGATGACCGTGTTGCCGGTGACGAACAGGCCGTCGGTGATGCCCTCTTTCAGAAGGTTGTTCTTGTTGTTGACGGTGGGGCAGAAGTACAGGTCCGCGATGGCGGACACCAGCTTGCGGTTCATCTCCTCCGGGAAGGGGGAGTATTTGTCGTAGGTCCGCAGCCCCGCCTCCACGTGGCCCACCGGCACCTGGTGGTAAAAGGCGGACAGGGCGCCGGCAAAGGTGGTGGAGGTGTCGCCGTGGACCAGGATCATGTCCGGCTTCAGGGCTTCGATGGCCTCATCCATACCGGTGAGGCATTTGCTGGTAATGGTGGAGAGGGTCTGCCGGGGGGTCATGATATCCAGGTCATAATCCGGCTTCAGGTCAAAGACCTCCAGCACACTGTCCAGCATCTGGCGGTGCTGGGCGGTGACGCAGCAGAGGCTCTCGATCTCCGGATGAGAGGCCAGCTCTTTCACCAGCGGGCACATTTTAATGGCCTCCGGCCGGGTGCCGAAGACGCTCATGATACGAAGCTTGTCCATATTTACGCTTCCTTGTCCTTCCCGGGCTCCTCGTGGTGCCCGTGTTCTTTCAGCTCCTCCAGCTCCTCATGGAGCTCCTCCTTGACCTCTTTGGGGAAGACCACCCGGGCGGCCACCACGGCCACGATGCACAGTGCCGCGAAAAACAGCATGGCCTTTTCCTCGCCGCCGGTGGTCAGCACCACGGCGGAAAGGCCCAGAATGGCGGAGATGACGTACAGCGTGGCCACCGCCTGCTTCTGGCTCAGGCCCATGTCAATGAGCCGGTGGTGGATATGGCTGCGGTCGGCGTGCATGGGGCTCTGGCCGTGGGCGATGCGGCGGATGAAGGCGAACGCCGTGTCGAAAATGGGCAGGCCCAGAATGAGGAAAGGCACCACAAAGGAAATCACAGCGTAGTACTTGAACAGGCCCTGGATGGACATGGTGGCCAGGATATAGCCCAGGAAGGTGGCACCCGTGTCGCCCATGAACATTTTGGCGGGATTCAGGTTGTACGGCATAAAGCCCACGCAGGCGCCCACCAGAGCCGCCATGACGATGGCCACCTGGGCCTCGGAGGCCAGCAGGGCGATGACCAGCATGGTGGTGGCGGAGATGGCGGACACGCCGTTGGCAAGACCGTCCAGACCGTCAATGAGGTTCACGGAGTTGGTGATGGCCACGATCCAGAGAATGGTGAAGGGAACGGACAGGCTGCCCAGCACCCAGTACAGGTTGTCCGAGAAAATGTTGGGGTTGGAGAAGGCCAGAATGGTGACGCCGTGGGTGGCGGGAATGGCCGCCGCCACGATCTGCACCACGAACTTCAGCATGGCGGGCAGCGCCATGATGTCATCCACCACGCCCAGCACCACGATGATGACGGCGCCCAGCAGGATGCTTTTCATCTCGGAGGTGATGGGCACGAACAGCAGGATGCTCACCATGAAGCCGATAAAAATGGCCAGGCCGCCCAGGCGGGGAATGGGGACCTTGTGCATCCTGCGGGCGTCCTTGGGCACGTCGATGGCGCCCACCTTGTAAGCGAAGGTCTTGACCACCGGGGTCATGAGAAAGCTCACCACCAGGGCCACCAGCAGAGCCAGGACCACATAGGCGATCAGTTGATTGTCCAGACGCATAGCGGCCCTCCGTCAGCGGGCCAGGAAGCCCACTTTTTTGTAGACCTTGGCAACGGTGCGGTCCGCCACCCGGGAGGCCTTTTCGGCACCGGCGCGGTACACGCTCTCCAGATAGGCCTTGTCGGCCAGCAGGCGCTCCGTCTCCTCCCGGATAGGGCGCAGCAGCTCCACCACGGACTCGCCCACGGCCTTTTTGAAGTCGCCGTAGCCCCGGCCGTCGAATTCCTTTTCGATCTCATCGAAGCTGCGGCCGGTGGCCACGGAGTAGATCTGCATCAGGTTGGACACACCGGGCTTGGCGGCGGGGTCGAAGCGGACGCAGGCGTCGGAGTCGGTGACGGCTTTTTTGAATTTGCGCATGATGTCCTCGGGCTTTTCCAGCATATAGACGCAGCCGTTGGGGTCCTTGTCGGACTTGGACATCTTGTTTTCCGGGGAGGTCAGGCTCATGACCCGGGCGCCCACCTGGGGGATGTAGGGCTCGGGAATTTTAAAGGTGTCGCCGTAAATGCCATTGAAGCGATTGGCGATATCCCGGCAGATCTCCACGTGCTGCTTCTGGTCGCCGCCCACGGGCACCAGGTCCGCCTGATACAGCAGAATGTCCGCCGCCATGAGGGCGGGATAGGTGAACAATCCCGCGTTGATATTGTCCGCGTTTTTGGCGGACTTGTCCTTGAACTGGGTCATGCGGCTGAGCTCACCGAACATGGTGTAGCAGTCCAGCACCCAGCCCAGCTGGGCATGGGCAGGCACGTGGGACTGGACGAACAGCGTGTTTTTCTCCGGGTCCAGGCCGCTGGCGATGTAGGCGGCCACCTGGGTCAGGGTGTGGCGGCGCAGGTCCGCCGGCACCTGCCGCACTGTGATGGTGTGCATATCCGCCAGCATGTAGTAGCAGTCATATTCATCGGCCAGGGCCGCCCAGTTGCGGATGGCGCCCAGGTAGGAGCCCAGGGTCAGGTCGCCGGAAGGCTGGATGCCGCTCAAAATTCTCTTTTTCTGCACTTGATTTTCCATTGCAAAACACCTCAAACTCAACGCCGCCCCGCACAAAGGATACAAAGCGACAATTTAACTAATACATTATATCACGGTGTTATGGAAAGTGCAATCCGTTCTTGGCGGAAAGAAACACCCTCCGCGCCGCCGCGAAGGGTGTTTACAAAATGAGCAGCAGGCCCAGTGCCACCAGCAGCTCCTCGTCCGCGTCCTCCCGGATCAGGAAGAACAACAGCAGCAGGAGCAGCAGGTCCCCGGTGTCTACATGGTCCAGATGCAGCTGGTCGAGAATGTGCCGGAGAAGTCCGGTGAGGCCGTCCGCCACCCGTCCGGCGGAAGGGGGCGGAGGCGGCTCGCGGCGCGGCCCGTCCCGGGCAGGCGGTTCCTGCTTTGGAGGCGGGGACGGCGGTTCCTGCTTTGGCTGCTGGGGGCCGCCCTGCTGGGGCCTGGGCGGCTCCTCCTGGGGGATGCGGGTATAGGAGCCGTTGTCATTGCGGATGTAGCGGTTATACATGGCCTATCCCTCCCATCCCGTCAGGAACTTCTTCCCCAAATGGAACAGCCGGGCCAGCTGCAAGGCCCGCTCCACCTTTTCCTGCCGGTCCTCCCGGAGATAGGGCCGCAGGGCGTACAACAGCGCCCGGGCGTTGCTGTCCTGCTGGCCGCCCAGCTCCTGAATGATGGGCAGCAGCCGGGTCAGGAGCTTGGGGTCCAAGCCGCCGGCCAGGGAGGACAGCATATCCTGCGCCGGGGCGCTCTGCCGGGGCGCCGGCGTGGGCGGAGGCGGCGGAGAAGGCGGGGCGGATGGCTGCTCCTGTCCGCCGGACAGGGACTGGGCCAGCTGCATGATCTGGGACATGGCGTCGGGATTGGACAGGATGCTGTTGAGTTTTTCGTCAAATTCGGCCACCGCCGCCACCTGCCTTTCCCCCAAATATGTTTATTTCCGCAGGGCTTTGTTAATGCGCTCCACCAGTGCCGCCCCGTCGGGGCTCTGCATCAGCTGGGTCACCATCCGCACCATGTCCGCCGTGTCGCCCCGGGCGGCGGACTGGGCCGCCTTTTGCAGGGCGGCTCCCTGGTCCTGCTGCGTCAGCATCCGCATAAGGGTCTGCCCGTCCTTGGACTGGGCCAGCTGCCGCAGCAGGGCGGGGTTGCTTTTCAGCTGTTCTGCCAGTCTGGCTGTGTTTTCGTCCATATGACCTCCTGGATCGCGTGGTGTTTTCGTGTTCCAAAGCAGTATATGAGCGGGGGCAGAAAAATGTGCCTGTACAGGCGGCTGTACAGGCACGGGAAGTTATTTTTTCAGTTTGGCCGCGGCTTTGAAGGCGGCGCAGTCCTTGGCCAGGGGGCAGCCCTCGCACTTGGGAGACCGGGCGGTGCAGGTGTCCCGTCCAAAGAGCACCATCCGGTGGCAGAAATTGCTGGACTCCTTGGGCGGGATGCACTGGCGCAGCTGCCGCTCCACCTGAAGGGGGTCCTTGGAGCCGTCGGTGATGCCCAGACGCCCGGTGATGCGGATACAGTGGGTGTCGCAGACGTAGCCCTCCTGGCCGAAAATGTCGCCCAGGATGAGGTTGGCGGTCTTGCGGCCCACACCGGGCAGGGCGGTCAGCTCCTCCATGGTGCCGGGGACCTTGCCGCCGTGCTTTTCCAGAAGCTGCTGGGCGCAGGCCACCAGGTCCCGGGCCTTGCCGTTGAAAAAGCCGCAGGAGTGGATGTATTCGCCCACCTCTTTGGGGTCCGCCTCCGCAAAGCTCTCCAGCGTGGGGAAGCGCGCAAACAGGGCGGGCGTCACCTTGTTTACCCGCTCGTCGGTGCACTGGGCGGACAGGCGGACGGCGAACAGCAGTTCGTAGTCCTTATCGTATTGCAGGGAGCAAAGGGCGTCGGGATAGATGTCCTTCAATGTCTCAATGATGCGCTTGATCGCGGCTTTGGATGCCATAGTCATCACCTCTGTGACAGGATACCACAACTTTCGCCAAATGACCAGGGAAAAAACCATGGAAATCCATAGAGAACTATGGTAAGATACTGAAATCAGAAAGGAGGGACAGCCATGCAGCGTCCCCTGGCGGATGAGATCCGCCCCAAGACCCTGGATGAGGTGGTGGGCCAGCGGCATCTGCTGGCTCCCGGCGCGGTGCTGCGGCGCCTCATTGAAAGCGGCACGGATACCAACATGGTCTTTTACGGTCCCTCCGGCACCGGCAAGACCACCATCGCCAACATCATCGCGGAAAAAACAAATAAGACCCTCTACCGGCTCAACGCCACCACGGCGTCCTTGCAGGACATCAAGGATATCATTGCCGATGTGGGCACGCTGCTGGCCCCCGGCGGCGTGCTGCTGTACCTGGATGAGATCCAGTACTTCAATAAAAAGCAGCAGCAGAGCCTGCTGGAGTTCATGGAGAACGGCAAGCTGACGCTCATCGCCTCCACCACGGAAAATCCGTATTTTTACGTATACAGCGCCCTGCTGTCCCGCAGCACGGTGTTTGAGTTCAAGGCCGTCCCGGCGGAGGAGACGGAGCCGGCTGTTCTGCGGGCCCTGCGCATCCAGCAGGAGCGCAGCTCCCTGCCCCTTTCCTGGGAGGAAGGGGTGCCTCTCCAGATCGCCACTGCCTGCGGCGGCGATGTCCGCAAGGCCATCAACGCCGTGGAGCTGCTGTGCCAGGCGGCCCGGCCCCAGGACGGCGCGCTGCGGATCACGAAAGCAGACGCCGCCCAGGTGGCCCAGCGCAGCGCCATGCGCTACGACCGGGACGGCGACGCCCACTATGATATCCTCTCCGCCCTGCAAAAGTCCATCCGGGGCAGCGACCCCGACGCGGCGGTCCACTACCTGGGCCGGCTGCTGGAGGCGGGGGACCTGCTGTCTCCCTGTCGGCGGCTTCTCGTCATCGCCGCCGAGGATGTGGGCCTTGCGTATCCCATGGCCATGGCCATTACAAAAGCCTGTGTGGACGCCGCCTTGCAGGTGGGACTGCCGGAGGCCCGGCTCCCTTTGGCGGAGGCCGCCATCCTGCTGGCCACGGCGCCCAAGTCCAATACCGCCCACAACGCCATCATCGCCGCCATGGCGGACCTGAAAAAGGGAAAAAGCGGCGATATCCCCCGGCAGCTGCAAAATGTCCACGCCGATACCACCGGCTTTGACAACCAGCAGCATTATCTCTATCCCCATGATTTCCCCCACCGCTGGGTGGAGCAGCAATACCTGCCGGACGTTTTGAAGGACGTAAAGTACTACGAATGGGGCGACAACAAAACGGAGCAGGCCGCCAAGGCCTACTGGGAGAAGATCAAGGGGAAGGAGCTGTGAACACCGTTTCCACCGGTGCCTTTTCGTAATTGGGCGGAGAGTAGACCCAGCGGTCCAGACAGCCGTCTGTGATCTGATACCGCAGGGGAGACAGGGACGCGGGACCCGGCAGCTTTTCAATGAGCTGCAATTTGATCTTCATCCGCTCCGGACGGATGCTCTTGATGTACACAGACACCGGGTCGCCGGGGGAAAGCTCCTCCCGGCAGTCCGCAAGGCCGGACAGGTTCGGCGTCAGCTCAATGAAGCTGCCGTATTCCTTCACACTGCGGACAACGCCGCTGACGGTTTCGCCCGGCTGGAACCAGCTGGCATTTTCCAGCCAGGTGCCCAGCAGCTCCCGGTGGGTCATGGTGAAGCGGTGCCGCTCCCGGTCAACGCCGCCCACCACTGCCAGAATTTTCTGCCCTACCCGGAAACGGTCTCTGGGATGGGAGATGCGGGAGACGGAGATCTGCTCCAGCGGCAGCATGGCGATGATGCCGCAGCCAATGTCCAAAAAGGCCCCGAAGGCGGCCAGATGGGTCACTTTCGCGGTGACCACGGACCCTGGCCGCAGGTGGGAGAAGAAATACTCCGCGGCCCGCTCCTGGACCTCCCGGCGGGAGAGAAGGGCAACCGGCGCACCTTTTTCATCGGGGCGGATAGCTTTAACTGTAAAGCAAACTGACTTACCAACTCTTGATAATATGGAAATATCCCGGTCCGCACCGCTGATCCAGGGAGCGAGGACCTCCTCCCGGGGCAGGACGGCGGCCACCGCGCCCAGAGAGATGTGAAGATTTTTCTCCGCATCACACCGCTGGACCGGGGCTTCCAGGATCGTTCCGGCCTCCATGGCCTGCTGGAGCGTCTGAAGGGAAAAAACCGGCTGGGGACGCAGTCCCTCCGGCGGAAAAAGATTGTTTTCCGGCATGTTATGTCTCATCCTATCTGCCGCACGGCGGCGTTTTGATATATGATATGCAAGCGGAAAGACGGGTTTGACAGGAGGAAAGGTATGGACCTGCATCTGCATGACAAAGTGGAATTGAAGAAGGCGCATCCCTGCGGCAGCACCCGGTGGGAGATCCTGCGGGTGGGCATGGACATCAAGCTCCGGTGCCTGGGCTGCGGCCATGAGCTGATGCTGCCCCGCAGCAAGGCGGAAAAAAGCATCCGCAAGATCGTGACGGAGGAGGAAAAGCAATGAGCAAAAAGACTCGCGCCTTGGCGCTGGTGCTGGTGGTAGTCATGATCGTGGCCATGGTGGCCTCCATGATCGTTCCTTATATCGCCTGAACTGTAAAGGAAATCAGCCTGACGGACAAGCAGCCCGCCAGGCTGCTTTTTTTATGGCCGTGCCATCCCTTTTGCGACGGCTTTTCCGCCGGGGGTGTCCTATAATACTGCGTATCGGCAGTCTGACCGGAAGGAGGAGGGAACAGCGGTGACGGTGGTATATCTGGACAGCGTGTTTTTGCTGAACGCCCTCATGGACTATCTGCTGCTGCTGGGCACGGCGTGCCTTGCGGGCATTCCGCCCCGCCGCTGGCGCTACGCCCTCTCTGCCGTGGGAGGCGGGCTGTACGCCGCGGCGGTGTTTTTGCCGGGGCTGGAGTTTCTTTCCACCTCTCCCGTGAAGCTGACGGCAGGGGTTTTGCTGGCAGTGGCCGCTTTCGGCGGGGAGGAACGGCTGCTGCGGCTGACGCTGCTGCTGTTCGCCGTGTCCTGCGCCCTGGCGGGCTGTGTGCTGGGGCTGGGGCTCGTGACAGGGGGCGTGCCGTCGGTCAACGGCATTTTCTATACGGATGTGGACGCCGGGACGCTGCTGGTGGCCGCCACGGCGGCGTATCTGGTGCTGACCGTCATTTTTCGCGCCGCCGCACGCCACGGTGTGCGGGGAGAGCTGCTGCGGGCCGAGGTATGCCTGCGGGGGAAGACCGTCCGCCTGACGGCGCTGCGGGACACAGGCACCAGCCTTTCAGACCCGGTGAGCGGACAGCCGGTGCTGGTGGTGTCCCGGGGCGTACTGGACCCGCTGCTGCCGCCGCCGGTGCGGCGCCTTTTGACGGAGCGCGGCCTATGCCTGCCGGCGGACCTGCTGGAGCCGCTGCGCCGGACGGCGCCGGACCTGCGGTTTTACCTGCTGCCCTACCGGGCGGTGGGGGTCCAGGGAGGGCTGCTGCTGGCGGTGCGGTCGGAGTGGACTGCGGTGGGCGGCAGGCGGTATCCGGGCCTGTCGGTGGCTCTGTCGCCCACGGAGCTGGGAACAGAATATCACGCCCTCTGGGGCGGACAGGTGGGAAGGAGAGGTCGGTATGAGCGGGATGTGGCAACAGGTGCGGCGGCTGCTGACGCGGCTGGGGCTTTTGGAGCAGGGGGATGTGCATTACATCGGGGGCAGCGACACGCTGCCGCCGCCGCTGACAAAGGAGCGGGAGGCGGAGCTGCTGGCCCGGCTGGGGGAGGAACCGGCCCGGCAGGAGCTCATTGAACATAACCTCCGGCTGGTGGTATACATTGCCCGGCGGTTTGAAAACACCGGCGTCGGCATTGAGGACCTGATTTCCATCGGTACCATCGGCCTGATCAAGGCGGTGGGGACCTATCGGACGGATAAAAACATCAAACTGGCCACTTACGCCTCCCGGTGCATTGAAAACGAGATCCTCATGTTCCTGCGGAAAAACGCCAACCGAAAGGGAGAGGTGTCCTTTGATGAGCCGCTGAATACGGACTGGGACGGCAACGAGCTGCTTCTCTCCGACGTGCTGGGAACGGAGGAGGACACAGTCATGCGGCCCATTGAGGAGGACGTGGACCGGAGCCTTTTGGCGGCGGCCATCAACGTCCTCTCTCCCCGGGAAAAGCAGATCATCTCCCTGCGCTTCGGCCTGGGCGGCGGCCGGGAGCAGACCCAGAAGGAGGTGGCGGACCGGCTGGGCATTTCCCAATCCTACATCTCCCGGCTGGAAAAGCGCATCATTTCCCGGCTGAAAAAGGAGATCCTGCGGCTTTCATAAGGATGGGATATCCGTTTCAGGATTTCTTGCGACCGGCGCAGACAGATGATATAATTGCTTTATTAACCGTGATCGAAAGGCGGTCGGGAAATACCATATACATCTGAACGCCTGGAGGACTGCCACAAATATACGAAAAGCAATCTGCGGTTGCCAAAATGTAAACCGCAAGCGGTTTACATTTCATGAGCGTTCGCTTACTTTAGAGGTATGAAGATGAAGCTGGAAGAAAAGTTGGTTTCTCTGCGAAAAGCCAAAGGCTTGTCCCAATTAAAGCTGGCAGAGATGATGAATGTATCCCGGCAGGCCATCTCACGATGGGAGGTCGGGGCGGCGGTCCCGTCGATCGAAAATTTGCGATTTCTCAGTCGACTATACGGGGTTTCAATCGACTATTTAGTAAATGAAGAAAGCACGGACCCTGTTCCATTTGAAGAAACGTTCAAGGAAAATAGAAGAAGCGGGAGCAGGATAGAACAAAACGCGGAAAGCGAGGGAGCTCCGGGAAGCGATGGCAGGAAGATCAGGATATGGTTATTGATCGGAATGATCATTGCGGTGGGACTGATAGTGTTTGGAGTGTTCACACATTCCATAGCGATCTCCTTGTTCGTATCTGTCACAGCAGGCGTCATCACGATGATCTGTCTGCTGGTGCGTTGGATCCTCCACATGGTTATGTGTGTAAAAACAAACAAGGGCGGTGATAAAGAGAAGTAGAGCTAGTGAAAAAATGATGTAAGAAAAATGGAAAATGCATAAAAGAAAGGGGCTCGATGATGAAAACGAAGAAAAGCTCAAAGAGGATTATTTCGGCGATTCTAATGTTTGCAATGGTTTTTTCGTTTGATATAA
>SFDT01000004.1 GCA_004558115.1 Clostridiales bacterium
CTTTCAGAATGGTGTGTGGTAACTTCATTCTACCAGAGGTCTGCAAACCATGTCTCTTTTTATCCTTTATTCAATTTGCGCAACTTATCTTACATTATCCTAAAAGGAGCATCTGTATGGGATTATTTGGCGATTTGTTTGACTTCGATGGCAATGGAAACACCGATGCGTTTGAGATGGGCCTTGGACTAAGTCTCATCTTATCCATTGGCGAGGATGATAAAGCAAGTACAGTTGATGAGGATGATTCGAATTTTGATGACATCGACGATGACGATTTTGCCGAGTCCAATGAAGATGAGTGCGAATCGGGAATCGAAAAACTTGAATCCTTGCGTGAGGAACTGTCGGAACTGGAGGAGCAGTTGGTAGATTTGGAGTGCAGTGAACCAGATGATATTTTATCGGCTCGGTATGAACGGTGGGAGTCCAGAAAAGAGCAGCTTGAGGAGCAAATTTCAGATATCAATGACGAGATTTTCGACCTTGAGCTGAAGTATGAGGTGTGATCATGTGCGATGGACACGATTTCGACGACTTCTGCGACGACTACTTCGATGAGTGCGAAGAGTGCTATGAAGAAGGTTATGATGAGGGTTACGAGGCTGGCAGACGCGATTCAAGAAGAAGTAGCAGCGTTCATGGAGGTAGCTCAGACGGCTGCTATATTGCGACGGCTGTCTATGGTTCGTATGATTGTCCGGAAGTCTGGACGCTGAGACGATTCCGTGATGAGGTCCTCAGAGCAAGCCTGGCTGGCCGATTGTTCATTCGTGGTTATTACGCTGTATCGCCTGAACTGGTTCAACATCTCGGGGCAAAAACACTGTTCCAAAAAACTGTCAAAAGAGCCCTGGATTCATTTGTTTCCCACCTCAATAAATCCGGCTTTCAGGACACACCTTATCATGGCCGATAATTAAGAAGAGGAACTGGTTATGTTGGAGTTCAGCTGAATTGGCAGTTTGCGCTTTTGGAACGCTTGGAGGTTAACTATGCGGAGACGGAAGAAGTTCGACTGGCGGACATTCTGGCTATTTGTATTCCTAAGCACCTTCATTGGCAATCGAAGATATAAGGGTAACCGGAGCCATCTAAAAGGAGCAGATGGATTCTTTGTGGATCTGCTATGCATTGTTTATCTAACTCCACTGGCGTTGATGCTGGTCAGCCATATAGAGAAACGCGATGCGAAGAGAGCATCTAGAATTGCGACTAGAAACAGCGGCTCCTCTCAGAGCAAGCGTACTTTTCCGACAAATTCAAATAAACGCTCTGCGGTTGCTCATGTGATAGATCAGGAAAAAGCTTCAACCACGAGAACTTCAACTAAAGCAAAACAAGCAGCGCCCCGAAAGGAACAGTCTTCAGCTGTGACGACTGTTGCTCAAATACCTAAAGGCGGCCACAAAACAATCCACGCCCCGGTACATACGATGCCCACGGCTGAAGAGAGGCGGCGAGAACTCGCATGGCAGGCCCAGCAGGCTGCACTGGAACTTGAGAAACAGCAGACAAAGGATGCGGAAGAATCCAGAAAAGCCGAATCTGATCGGAAGAAAAGAGAGGAACTGCGATTGGCGGCAGCGGATGCCATTGCAAGGTTGAGCGAGCAGTTCCCTGATTCAACTGTTACTAACGAGAGTTCTAAGGAGTCTGGCGACAGTGTTAACAGTGGTGGCACGTATTGTGGCAGGATATTATAAATAAGCGCTCGCTATGAAATAGGTTTTTCTTTGCTTATTGCCCCGCAAACTTTGAGCTGCTTCTTCCGTAGAAAACACTTGCATAACCCCTTGGTCAGAGTTACAATCCAACCAACCTGAAACGCAAAATGCTTCCCGTCCTGGGCCGGTGAAAAATCACCGGTTTGGGGCGGGAAGCGTTTTTGACCACATAAATGACCACAGACAGCGGCGGAACACTCGGAAACAGTGGAATTAAGAGCACCGAAAAGTAATTGAAATATAGAGGAAAAGGCTAAAAACCATTAGAAACGACCGGAAAAAGTTTTTCCGGATTGTTTGGAAGCAAGATGCCGCAGGTTCGAATCTTGGCCCGAATTATTCCTTCCAAAATCAGTTGATTTCATCGGGCCATCATGGAAAGCATTTTGCGAAGTGAAGTCTCCATGGGCATCGCACACCTTCACTCTGAGGATGTTTGCCGTACTGGCGTTGTATTTCCTGGCAACTCCCGGCTCCGGTAAATCATAGAAAATCAACCGTTATGATAAAAAGAGCCATGCCCGCAAGCTGTCGCTTACGGGCATGGCGTGTTTTTATCGACCGGGTTTTCCGTCACAGCTGCTCAGAGGTCGCTGTGCTCTCGCTCAGCAAAGCCAAAACCCCTGCTGTCTGAACAGCCACTCCGATGGGAAGGCAGTTCTCGTCCAGTTCAAAGGCGGGATTATGAATATCATAATTTACCTCCCGTCCGGGAATGCCGCAGCCCAGATGCCAAAAACAGGAGGGCCGCTCCTGGGCGAAGAAGGAGAAATCCTCCGTTCCCATATCCGGAGCTTCCATCCGGTGCACATGATGGGCGCCCAGCAGGGAAGATGCCACGCCAATCATGGTATCCGTCACCGCGTCATCGTTGATCAGCGCGGAATAGGAGGGACGGATGATCAGCTCGCCCCGGCCGCCGAAGGCCAGAGCAGTATGCTCCGTGATCTCCCGCACCCGGTTTTGCAGAAGGCTGCGGGTCTGCGGGTCCAGACAGCGAATGATGCCGGTAAGCTCAGCCGTCTGTGCAATGGCGTTGCCTGCTGTTCCCGCATGGATCATTCCCACAGTGACCACCGCGGAATTCACCGGCGAAATACCGCGGCTCACCACCGTCTGCAATGCCGTGACGATTTGCGCTGCCATGGCGATGGCGTCACAACCCTTCTCCGGGTGGGCGCCGTGACAGCCCCGTCCGGTAAGCCGGATGGTGAATTCATCGGAGGAGGCCATCATCTTACCGTGGCGGAATTCCACCTCTCCGCAGGGGAGGGACGGGTCCATGTGCAGGCCCAGGACATGGGAGACATGGGGAGATTCCAGACAGCCTTGGCGGATCATGCGCAAAGCGCCGCCGGTGGTCTCCTCCGCGGGCTGAAAAAACAGCTTCACATTGCCGGCCAGCTCCTCCCGCATGTCCCAAAGCAGTTTTCCCGCTCCCAGCGCAATGGCCGTGTGTCCGTCATGTCCGCAGGAATGCATGACGCCGGGACGGCAGGAGGCAAAGGGAAGCCCTGTGATCTCCTCCATGGGAAGCGCGTCCATATCCGCCCGCAGCGCGACGGTGCCGGAGGAAGCCTCCGCTTTTCCGCCCTCGATCAGAGCGACCACGCCCGTATCCGCCACGCCCCGTTCAAAGGGGATCCCCCATTCGCCCAGCTTTCGGCAGATATAGTCTCCGGTTTCGTATTCCTGACCGGAAAGCTCCGGGTACTGGTGCAGATGCCTGCGGATCTCCGTGATTTCCCCTTGAATCGCCTGTGCTTTGTCCAGCAAATTCATATCAGTCAATCTCCTTGACCGCCCGGGGCGGTCCTGCATTGTCGTTTTCAGGATGCCGCATCAGAAGCCGATCAGTACGGCGCCGACCACAAATACCACCTGAATCGCAAAGAAAATACCAAACAGGGGGAGGAAGAATTTCCACCACTTGTTCAGAGGTACTCCGGCGATACCGCAGCCGATGGCGATGTTGGCGGTGGGCCAGAGCAGGTTGGAGAAGCCGTCACCGAACTGGAAGGTCAGCACTGTCACCTCTCTGGTCAGGCCCATCAGGTCACCCAGAGGCGCCATCAGGGGAATGATGGTGGCAGCCTGGCCGCTGCCGGAGGGGATCACGAAGTTGATAAAGGTCTGGATCACCAGCATGCCCAGGGCGGAGACAACCGGGGGCAGTCCCTCCAGCTGGCTGGAGAGGAAATAAATGATCGTATCAATGATCTTGCCGTCCTGCATGATGATGAGGACCGCCTTGGCCACACCCACGATCATGGCGCCGAACACGATGTCCTTGCAGCCGTTGATGAATTCTCTGGCGATCTTATCGGCGCTCCAGCGGTAGATCAGCGCCACCACGATGCCCATCAGCAGGAAGACGCCCGTGAGCTGGGTGTTGCCCCAGCCCTGGCGCAGGAAGCCGTAGAAGATCCACACAAGGCTTGCCAGGATCACCAGGAACGTGGCGATCTCCTTCTTTCCCATGGGGAGCTTTTTCAGCTCCTCCTTGTCAAAGGAGAACAGGCTTTCTTCACCGGCCATCAGGCTCTTGGAAGGGTCTTCCTTGATCTTTTTGCCGTATCTGAAGATCCACCAGACGGCCACGGCGCTGAACACCACAAAAATCGCCACCCGGACGCCCATGCCGGAATAGATGGGAATACCAGCGATGGACTGAGCCACCACGATGGTGTAAGGGTTCATCAGCGCGGCCGCGAAGCCCACGCCTATGCCCAGAAGGATAATGGAGAAGCCGAACATCGCGTCATAGCCCAATGCAATGCCCATGCCCACCATGATGGGGATCAGGCCGTTGAAGTCGTTCCACATGCCGAACAGGGATGCGCAGATGGCGAAGAACAGGAAGAAAATGGGGACCAGGAACTTCTCCTTGCCGTCAAACTTCCGGAGCAGGCCGCCCATCATGGAGTTGAAGGCGCCTGTTTTGATCACCATGGAGAACGCTCCGTTCACGATGAAGATCAGCATCATGACGTCCGCACCGGAGATCAGGCCCTTGTGAAAAGAACCCAGGAAATCGATCAAAGTGGCGTGCTTTCCGCTATCCACATAATGGAAGGAACCGGGAACCACCAGATTCCGCACCGTGCCGTTCACATCGACAGCCTCGTAGTCAAACTCTCCTGCCGGGATCAACCAGGTAAGAACGGCTGCTGCCGCTACCAGGAAAAACAGGATCACGAATACATGCGGCATTTGTTTCTTTTTCTTTGTCTCTGCTGCCATAAAAACTCTCCTTGAAACATAAAAGAATGCTCTGTGTTTTCCACGGACCGCTGCGGCGCTATTCCAACAGGTTGGGAATTTATGCCTTTGCGGCGCTGCTTTCACATGGAAAAAACACCGTTTCCCATAATACTGCGGGAGAAAGGGAATGGTCAAGCCTTTTTATGGATTTAAATAAAAAAAGAAGCCCTGCCGCGGCAGAACAGGGCGGGGCTTTTGTGCTTATGGCGGCTGGGGCGTATGCGATTTCCTTGTAATTCGGAGTTCCTTCACCTATAATAAAAACAATAAGATTTGCGCTGCAAACGAAACGTATGGGCTTTCACAGGGGAGTTTTTCAGCGATTTGCTTTTGATGCCCGGCACCTATAAAATTGACACAATCATCTGCATGATCTGCCTGTTTTTGAAACGGGATACCGTCTACAATAGGAGAAAGAGGTGAGAGCGTATGCTGCGCATGGAGATCGCGCTGTTTCTGGTTTTGGCGTTTGTGGCGTACATCTATTTTTCCGCAGAGAAACAGTATACCCAGCTGCACAGGACCTTTTCCGCGCTGCTGGTGACAGCGCTGGTGCATTTGGTGTTGGACGGGATCACGGTCCATACAGTGAACCATCTGGACACGGTGCCCCGGCTCCTGAACGATGCCGTCCACCGGCTGTTTATCGGCAGCATGGTGCTGGTCATTTATCTGTTCTACCAGTACATCGCCATTCTGGTGGAGGAGGAGACAGGCAAGCCCCGGCGGCTGGACAGGGCGGCGAAGCTGTTTTTGGCGGCTGCGGTGCTTGGCAGCTTCCTGCTGCCCATCCAGTACATGCGCACCCCCGCCGGAAACTACTCCGCCGGGCTGTATGTCACGATGCCTTACGGGGCCGTGACCTTTTACCTGCTGCTGTGCGCGGGATTGCTGGTGGTCAACTGGCAGGCCATTGACCGGAAGCGGAAGTTTGCCATCGGCGCGGCGCTGCTCATCGAATTTACTGTCTGCGCATTGCAGGGGCTGCACCACACCTGGCTCATCAGCGGCATGGGTATCACGCTGATGACGCTGGCCTTTTATCTGACGCTGGAGAACCCGGACATTCTCCGGGCGGAGCTGACAGAGCAGAAAATGTCCATGCTGTACCTGAAAAGCCAGGTAAATCCCCACTTCCTGTACAATACTCTGGACACCATCCGTATCCAGGCCCAGCTGGATGGGGATAAAAAGGTGGCGGACCTTCTGATGCGGCTGGTGGACTTTTTCCGGCTCAGTGTGAAAGTGGATCGGCAGATGGTGGCCCTGGATGACGAATTGGAGCTGCTGGAGGCCTATCTGGAGCTGATGTGCTGCCGGTACCCGGAGCTTCGGTGCGAATATGACATCGACCCCGACCTGGGGGGCGCGCAGGTGCCCAACTTCATTTTGCAGCCCATCGTGGAGAACAGCCTGCTCCACGGCCTGAAAAACAAGGGCTACCGGGGCACGGTGTCCGTTACGGCGGAGAAAACGGCGGAGGGCCGCATGGAGGTCCGGGTGGCCGACACCGGCAGCGGCTTCACGGAGGGGAAAAAGGCCGCTGTCGATGAAATGCTGCTGCATTATGCCAAGCAGCCGGCCAAGCTGGAGGGCAACAGTATCGGCATCCTGAATGTGCAAAAGCGCATCAAGCTGCTGTGCGGCCGGGAGTACGGCCTTTGGTACACGGAAAATCCGGCGGGCGGCGTGACGGCTCACCTGCTGCTGCCGGCCCGGGAGGAGGAAGTGTGATGAAAAAGCTGCGCGTGCTGCTGGTGGACGATGAGATCATGATCCGGGAGGGCTTCAAGCGGCTCTTTGACTGGGAGGCCCACGACTGCGAGGTGGTGGGCGAGGCTGCCGACGGCATGGAGGCTCTGTCCCAGATCGACGCCCTTTGTCCGGACATCGTCATCATGGACATCAACATCCCCATCATGAGCGGCCTGAAGGTCATTCAGCTCAGCCGCATCAAACACCCGCAGATCGCCTATGTGATCGTGTCGGGCTATGATGACTTTTCCTACTGCCAGCAGGCTTTGCGGCTGCAGATCACGGATTATATCCTCAAGCCCGTGAACTATGAGGAGTTCGGCGGCTGCATCGACAACCTGAAGATCTCCCTGTTTGAGCGGCGGGTGGCGGAGGAGCCGGCAGAGGCCCGGGAGGAGCGGCCCATCACCGGCATTACCCGGTATTTGCAGGAGCATCTGGCGGAGGAGGTGAGCCTCTCCGTCCTGGCGGAGCGGTTCCACCTGAATCCCCAATATATCAGCCAGCTGTTCAAAAACGAGATCGGCGTGGGTTTTCTGGCCTATCTCACCAATATCCGCATGGAGAAGGCGAAGAAGCTGCTGCTCTCCACGCCCCTGTCCGTGGCGGAGGTGGCGGAGCGGTCCGGTTACGGGGACTACCGGGTGTTCACAAAGGTGTTCAAAAAGAGCGAGGGCGTGACGCCCTCCCAGTACCGGCGGGATTTTCTGGAGAGTACCGGAAGCGGAGAGGGGAGGTAATCATGGAGATCAGACTGGCGGGAACAGGGGACACCGCCGGCTGGCTGGCGCTGGTGGAGCAGGTGAGGGACAGCTTTCCCGGCCTGGAGAGCCGGGAGGCTATGGAGGAGCACCGGAAGACGGTTTTGGCGTTTCTTGCACGGGACGAGGCCATCTGCGCTGTGGACGGCGGCCGTCTGGTGGGGGCGCTGCTGTTTTCCAAGAAGGCGGGAATGCTCTGCTTCCTGGCGGTGGATGAAAGGTGCCGCCGGCGGCACATCGCCCAAAGCATGGTGGAGTATATGCTGACGTTTCTGGAGCCGGATCGGGAGATCGCCGTCACCACCTACCGGGAGGGCGTGCCCGAGGGGGCGGCGGCCCGGGCTTTTTATAAACGGCTGGGCTTTACAGAGGGAAGGCTCACAGAGGAATTTGGGAGTCCTGTTCAGGAATTCCGGTGGAAGCGGTCCAAAGGAGAATAGCATACCAGTAAAGCGGAGGCCCTGTGCCTCCGTTTTTCTTTGTATCGAAAACAAACACATTCCCCTGCAAAATGTGCCTATCGAATGGGCGGGAGATCTCATAAAATAAGGGTGAAAACAGGAAGCGCGCGGCATTTGAACGAACTTGCCGCCTGTTTCTCGATCAGACACTTCGGGAGGACTTGCGATATGAAAAATGACCTGCATTTCGCGTCCGGGCTGCTGATGTGCGCGGGCGCGCTGTTGGCAGTTTCCGGTATTTTGATGGCGCTGTTGGGCGAGCCTGCATACAGCGGGAGCCTGTTGGCGGGAGCTTCCTGTATGTTTTTTGCCGCCTGCCATTTTCGGGTGAAAGAAGAA
The DNA here is from genome assembly GCA_004558115.1 of Clostridiales bacterium. Classification (GTDB taxonomy): domain Bacteria; phylum Bacillota; class Clostridia; order Oscillospirales; family Oscillospiraceae; genus Oscillibacter. Next base: position 8,308 of record SFDT01000004.1, read on the forward strand.
AAGTTATGTAATACAACGGAGGATACGAATGATGAACAAGCGGCTTTATAAATCCAATGAGAACAAGATCGTGGACGGCGTCTGCGGCGGGATCGCGGAGTATTTCGGCATTGACCCCACACTGGTCCGCCTGGCCTGGGTGATATCCTGCGCCATGGGATGCAGCGGCTTCCTTGCCTACATCATTGCCGCTGTTATCATCCCCCGCAATCCGGAGCAGGAACACACTTGAGCGGCGGAGCTTTCATACGGGCTTGCCGCTGCATCAAAAAAGGGGTAACATATATGAACAGTCTGCATACGCTTCAAAAAACCTTTCGGGTATTTCAAACCATCTCCAAGGTGGCCATGATCCTGTCCTTCGTGTGGGCCGGGCTCACCGCGCTCGGACTTCTGTGCGGCATCGCGTGGTATTCCGGCGGCAGTGTCGCTGGCGCCAGCCGGGAGACGCTGCAATATTTGACCACGACAGACAGCCTGAACCGGATGATGGGTGTTCTGCTGTCCGACCTGGTGTTTGCCTTGACGGACGGGACCTTGTTTTTGCTTGCATTCCGGTATTGCAAACAGGAGCAGATGGACGGCACGCCTTTCACGCAAGGGGGCGCGGAGCAGATCAAGCGGCTGGGGATACGGACCATCGTGCTGCCGCTTGTGGCGGTGATCTTGTCCGCTTTGTTCTATGAGGTGTTTGATGTCTCACGGGCTGCCATGGCGGATGGGGGCAATTTGTCAAGTGTATCCCTGGGTATCGCGCTGATCCTGGCCTCCTTGATCTTCCGCTACGGCGCGGAGCTGGAGGCGGCAAAGCGAAATAAGCTGGCGGATGCACCGGTATCTAGTACTTGAATGTGCGGTAAGGGAGGAAATTTTCCATGAGAGCAAACGCAATTGTATATACATCGAATACGGGCTATACACAGCAATATGCCAAGCTGATGGGAGAAAAGACAGGACTCCCGGTGTATTCTCTTGACGAGGCCATGGAGAAGCTGGCGCGGGGCAATGCCGTGATCTACTTTGGCTGGCTCATGGCCGGGAAGGTGCAGGGGTATGCCAAGGCTTCCAAATGCTATCACGTGACGGCGGTCTGCGGCGTGGGGATGGGGGCTACCGGCTCTCAGACGCAGGACCTGCGCAGAGCCAACGCGCTGCCGGCCTCCATGCCTGTTTTTACCTTGCAGGGCGGTTTTGATATGGCCCGCCTGCGGGGCGTCTACAAGCTGATGATGACCGTCATGGTCAAGACCGCGGGCAAGGGCCTGGCGGAGAAGCAGGACCGCACACCCGATGAAGACGCTATGCTGGAACTGATGCTCCACGGCGGCAGCCGTGTCAGCGAGGAGAATCTGGCGGCGGTATGGGAATGGTATCAGCAGGCACGGTGACCGAGGTGCTGTTCCCTGGAAATGTGTCTCGACGAATCAGGCCTGCGGTGTTATACTGAAAACAAGAATACAGTATGTCATTCCGGGCTGACCGCGTGACGGAGGGAGGCTGCTATGAAAACACCTGCGCATTATGCGCCTGACGTTTTGTTTTTCTTCGACGGCAAGCCGGCGGAGCTGGCGTTGTATGAAACGCTGTTCCGGCACATGGAGGAGGTCTTTCCCGATGCGTCCGTCAAGGTGCAAAAAAGCCAGATCAGCTTTTACGGCAGGCACCTTTTCGGCGCTGTGTCCCTGCCGGTGCGCAGAAAGAAAAATTGGCCGGAGCACTGTATCGTGGTGACCATCGGGCTTTCGCATCCGCTGGAGTCCCCCCGGGCCGCCGTGTCCGTGGAGCCGTACCCTGGCCGCTGGACCAACCATGTGCTTGTTTCGGAAGCATCTCAAGTCGATGAAGAATTGCTGGAGTGGCTGAACGAGGCCTGGGCATTCGCGGAGAGCAAGCGGTAATGATCCGGCTTCAAAACGCGGCGCAGACAGCTGACGTATGGAAAGGAAGTTGGAGAATGTGACCATCCGCCTGGAGACACCCCAAGATTACCGCGAGGTGGAGAATCTTACCCGGGAGGCCTTTTGGAACAAGTACCGCCCCGGCTGCATGGAGCATTATGTGCTGCATTGCTACCGCAGCCGCCCGGAGTTTGTGAAGGAACTGGACTATGTGGTGGAGGAAGCGGGAAAGATCGTGGCCCACATCATGTACAGCCATGCCCAAATCACCGGGGACAATGGGCGGACCGTCCCCATCCTCATCTTTGGCCCGGTCAGCGTTCTGCCGGAGGAGCAGGGCAAGGGCTATGGGAGCCAGCTCATCCGCCACACACTGGACCTGGCGGAGAAGATGGGCTGCGGCGCCGTGGCCATCACCGGCGACCCGGGATATTATCACCGGTTCGGCTTCGTCAGCGGCAGCCGGCTGGGCGTTTATTATGACGGCGTTTCCCGCGGTGAAGAAGCCCCGTTTTTTATGGTGAAAGAGCTGAAAGATGGCTTCCTGCGGGACATTACCGGCGTTTACAAAGACCCGGAGGGATACTTTTTGGAGGACGCCGCTGTGGACGCCTTTGACGCGGATTTCCCGCCCAAGGAGAAGAAAAAGCAGCCGGGACAGCTGGCATAAGGCGCGGCATAGAGATCGCCATCTGGCGTTACGTCAACGGGGAGAAAGTATATGGACTGGAAGGCCCGGGCGGAACAATTGAAGACGGATGTCCCGGCCCTGTGGCTCTGCCTGCGGGAAAAGGAAACGCCGCTTTTGGCCAAGGTCCTGGCGGCGGTGACAGTGGGCTATGCCCTCTCGCCGGTGGACCTGATCCCGGATTTTATCCCGGTCCTGGGCTATTTGGATGACCTCGTCATCCTGCCTGCCCTGGCGGCGCTGGCGCTGCGGTGTATCCCCAAGGAGACCTTTGAACGCTGCCGCGGCGAGGCCGCCGGAATGTGGGCAGACGGAAAGCCGAAGCGGTGGTATTATGCGCTGCCCATCCTGGTCCTGTGGGTGCTGGCGGCCATTTTCCTGGTCAAGCTGGTTTTGCATCTGCTGTGATGCGGCTGTGGAGGAGAAACGATATAAACTGGCCGGACAGCGGCCGTCAGGGATAACCGATGAGCAAGGAGGAGGCAATATGGCCGATAGGATCGATTTCAGCCAGTACGCGGAGGAACCGGATCTGCGTGAGATGAGCCGGGAGGCGCTTCAGGAGTATTGGGAGACCGTCAGGGAGCGCATTGCCCTGCTGGATGAGCAGGAGCCGGAGGATATGGACAGTGAGGAATACGAAAGCTGGGGCGACCGGCATGAAGCGCTGGAGGACCTGGCGGATGAGATCCTGGACCGCCTGGATGAGCTGGGAGGCCGCCTGTGACTGCGTTTCGTTACTGTAAGCTGGAGATTTTTATCCCGGAATCCCACCTGGCTGTCTTGCAGGAGGCGCTGCGGGAAGCGGACGCCGGGCATATCGGGCAGTATGACTGCTGCCTGTCTTACAGCCCGGTCACCGGCTGCTGGCGGCCGCTGGAGGGAACAGCGCCGTATCTTGGGACCATCGGAGAGGTCTGCACCGCGCCGGAACTAAAGGTGGAGGTCACCTGTCCCACGGAGCGGGTGGACGCGGTGGTGGAGGCGGTGAAGCGCGTCCACCCCTATGAGGAGCCGGTCATCAATGTGCTTCCGCTGTACCGGACGAGCTTTTAAGCATATGCGCCGAAAAACGATAACTTTGCCGGGGCTTTGCGGCCTAAAAGGGGAAGAAGCATGGAACTGGGCCTGACCATCCCGCTGCAGCGGCAGCAAAAGCTGCCTGCGCCGCCTCGCGGCGCAGAGCCGGACCGGCGTTTTTGCTGGGACCTCCATACCATCCGCCTTCGGGGGAGAAAGAGCCTGCTGGCGGTGCACTGTCACAGCCGGTATACCTTTGTGCTGTTCGACCTGCCTGAAACCGCGTGGGCGGAGCTGCCGGAGACGTTTCTTGCGGGCCTGCGCCGGAGCTTCCTGGCTGCCGGGGTGCCGGAGGCGGAAGCGGCATCTTATCTCCACCGGGCGGGAGCGTGCGTTCTCACCAGGACCCATGGCCGCCGGGAGGTGGCGTTTCTCAATCGCGCCTGGGAGGATGTGCTGGCGCTGGATTATTGCCTGGATGAGACCAGCTGGGAGCAGCCCTTGCTGGACCGGGCCGTCAATGAAAAGCCCAGCCGCTGTGTGGGCTTCGACGGCTTGGCGCCGGCGGCGGAGCGGCTGGAAAAGAGCCTTTGAGCGGCTTGCGCGGCAAGAGGAAGCAGCCGGAGAATTTCCGGTCGATTTTTGAAAAAAGTGATTGACAAGAGACATCTGCTGTGCTATTTTTGACATAGCTTCAGGGCAACGGCGTCCGAGAGGTTTTCCTCTCGACGCCGTTTTTTCTTTTGTAAATCTTGTATACAACACAAATACAAATGATATTTAATAAATATTCGATATAACGGAGGGAACCGTTATGCGGGGAACAGTACAGGCACCGGCGAAGGGAGCGGAGCAGAGAGCGCCGCTGTACCGCTGGGTGGTCTACGGACTTTTGGTCTTATGTTATTTTTTGGCAAATTTTCACAGGCTGGCCACCGGCGTTATGCAGGAGGAACTGACGGCGGTCTTTGGACTGACAGCCGCGTCCTTCGGGAACCTGGGAAGCATGGTGTTTTACGCGTATATGGTCATGCAGGTACCCACCGGCATCCTGGTGGATACGATTGGCCCGCGGATGACGGTGACAGCCGGCTGCCTTTTGACGGCGGCGGGGTCGATGATGTTTTCCATGGCCAATACGCTGCCGCTGGCATATGCCAGCCGCTTTCTGATCGGGATCGGGATCTCGGTCTCTTACCTGTCCACGCTGAAGGTGCAGGCAAAGTGGTTTCGGGCGGAGGAGTTTGCCACGATCACAGGGCTGACGTTTTTCATCGGCAATATGGGCAGTCTCCTGGCGCAGACGCCGCTACGGCTGCTGGTGGAAAAGTTCACATGGCGGGGGACCTTTGCGTTTTTCGCGGTGTTGTCCGTTATGATGGCGGCGCTGGTGTTTGTGTTCGTCCGAAACGCCCCGGAGGAGAAGGGGTATCCGCCGTTGGCGTCGCCTGCGGCACCAACCGGGACGGAGAAGAACGAACAAAAGCAGGGGCTTTTGCAAAACCTGGCGGGAGTGCTGGCCAACCGGGCCAACTGTCCTCCGTTTTTGATCTGCGCGGCGCTGTGCGTTACCGTCACGACACTGACAGGCTCCTTTGGGACCGCCTACATCCGGGATGTATATGAATTGACCACGGTGGAAGCATCCGGCTACACAGCCTGGATGACGGTGGGCATCGCGGTCGGTGCCGCGGGGATCGGCTTCCTTTCGGACCTGACCAAGCGGCGCAAGGTCTACATGGTGGTTTTCTCCGGCGTGGCGGCGGTGATTTGGGCTTATGTGGTGTTCCTGCGGGGGGCACAGCCGCCGCTGGCGGCCATGAAGGCTCTGTATTTCCTGTCCGGCGTATCGCTGGCGGCCTACACGCTGCCCTACACCGTGGTGAAAGAATCCAACGATGCCGCGCATTCCGGCCTGTCCACCTCCCTGGTGGGACTTCTGGGGTTTTTGGGCAGCTCGCTGGGGCCTGTGGCGGTGGGAAAGATCCTGGACCGCCATTCCATGGCACTGTCCGGCGCGCCGCTGTACGCAAAGGCGTTTGCCCTGCTGGCGGTCTGCAACATCGTTGGCTTTGTCTGCGCGCTCCTGATCCGGGAGACAGGCGGAAAAAATCTGTTTGAACAGGCGGAATAGCTTCCGCGAAAAAAGAGGGGGATGGAATTGACAAAGTATCAGCAGGAATACCGGAGCAAGGTCACGACTGTCGAGGACGCGGTCAAGCGGGTGCGAAGCGGCGACCATGTGTATCCGATGCATTCCAACCAGGCGTCGGTGCCGCTTCTGGATGCGTTGTACGCCAGAAAGGACGAGCTCTCAGACGTGTCGATCCTGGCGTCCACGGCGTGTGACAACTACAAGCTGTTTTCTCTGGACGCGGAGGGGATTTTTCACTATGCGACGCTGTTTATGAGCGGACCGGACCGGGCCGCCATGAAGGCCGGCAGGTCTATCAACAACATCTGCTACCAGCTCAGCCGCCTGCGGGAGGTGCTGACGGAGGATTACCGGCCGGATGTACTGTTTTTGATGACGACGCCCATGGATGAAAACGGCTATTTCAATTTCGGCATCGCGGCCAATGAAATGGACGTGGTCCTGGACAGTGCCCGCGAGGTGATCGTTCAGGTGAACCGGTTCGTTCCCTATGTGGAGTCTCCGGAGCAGAAGGTACATATTTCCCAGGTGGACGCCATTGTGGAGCTGGACCAGCCGCTGACCACGGTGGACACCGTTCCGCCCAGCGACATCGACCGGAAGATCGCCGGCCACATTATTGAGCGCATCCCGGACGGCGCCACGGTCCAGATCGGCATCGGCGGCATTGCCAACGCCATTGGGTACAGCCTGGACGGCCATCGGCATCTGGGAGCCCATACGGAGCTTTTCACGGACTCCCTGATGTATCTCATGAAAAAGGGCGTCATCGACAACAGCCGCAAAGAGATCGACACCGGCAAGACCTGTTTCGGTTTCGCGTTCGGCTCCCAGGAGATGTACGACTTCCTGGACCACAATGACCGTGTCATCAGCCGGCCCCATTACTATACCAACAATCCGGTGGTCGTCAGCAGGATCAGCAATTTCGTTTCGGTGAACGGCTGCATGTCCGTGGATATTTCCGGGCAGGTCTGCTCGGAGTCCATCGGTCCGGTGCAGTACAGCGGCACCGGCGGCCAGCTGGACTTTGTCCGGGGGGCCAATCTGTCACCGGGAGGCCAGTCCTTCCTGGCCATGCATTCCGTGGCGGAGAAAAAGGACGGAACGCGGATCTCGAAGATCTGCCTGTTTCATGAGCCCGGCACGGTCATCACCGTCCCACGGAGCGATGTCATGTACGTGGTGACGGAATACGGAGTCGCCGATCTGAAAAACAAGGGCCGGTACGAGCGGGCCAAGGCGCTGATCTCCATTGCCCATCCGGACTTCCGGGATGAGTTGGAATTTCAGGCGAGAAAGGCCGGCTACCTGGGCGACTGAGCCGGTCCGTATGTGATTACTGTTCGGGTGCTGCGCTGAGAAGCACCCGGTATGAGGGGAAAAGGAGGCACTCATGGCAAAAATTGAAGTGGAAAAAGAGCGGTGCAAAGGCTGTGGCTACTGCGTGATGAACTGCCCGAAGCACATCCTGCGGATCGGCAGCGTCACCAACAGCAGCGGCTATGCCATCGCGGAGCAGGTGGAAGCGGAAAAGTGCACCGCCTGCAAGCTGTGTGCGGTGATCTGCCCGGATATGGCGATCTCCGTGTATCGGTAAAGAGGGGGTGGAGCAGTTGAGTGAAATTCAATTCATGAAGGGCAACGAGGCGATCGCCGAGGCGGCCGTCCGGGCCGGATGCCGCTTTTTCGCCGGCTATCCCATCACACCGCAGAACGAGATCCCGGAGTACCTGTCCAGCAGGCTGTTCGAGGTGGGCGGCACATTTATCCAGGGTGAGAGCGAGGTGGCGTCCATCAATATGGTCTATGGCGCCTCCAGCACCGGAACACGCTGCATGACCTCCTCCTCCGGCTGCGGCATCGTTTTGAAGACAGAGGGCTTTGGTTACCTGACCGGCGCCAATCTCCCCTGCGTCGTGATCGACATGTCCCGGGGCGGGCCGGGTCTCGGCAGCATCCTCCCGGCCCAGCAGGATTACTTCTACGCCACAAAGGCCATTTCCAACGGCGGCGCGCGGGCCTTCGTACTGGCTCCCGGCAATATGCAGGAGGCGGTGGATATGACCTATGAGGCGTTCGACATCGCGGACAAGTACCGCTGCGTAGTCCTGCTTCTGTGCGACGGCGTCATCGGCAATATGATGGGCGGCGTCACGCTTCCCCGGATGCGGGAGCTCAGCGAGCTGCCGGACAAGTCCGATTGGGTCATTACGAAGCGCAACGGGGATGGCTCCATGCGCATGATCACCTCCTGCTATGTGCCCATCAAGCTGGTGGAGGACCAGAACATCCACATGGCGGAGATGTACGAGGCCTGGAAAAAGACGGAGTCCCGGTATGAGGCGTACCGCATGGAGGATGCGGAGGTGGTGTTTGCCGCCTACGGCACCAGCGCCGGCATTGCCAGAGAGGTGATCAAGGCGCTGCGGGCGGATGGGATCAAGGCAGGACTGCTCCGGCCCCAGACCCTGTTCCCCTTCCCGGAGGCGCCTTACCGGGCTCTGGACCCGGAGAAGGTAAAGCAGGTCATCTGCCTGGAGATGAGCATTCCCGGTCAGATGGTGGAGGATATCCGGGCCTATGTGGATGACCGCATCCCGGTTTCCCATTGGGGACGCAGCGGCGGCATCCTCATGAAGCCCGAGGAGGCTCTGGCCGCGGTCAGAACCATGCTGATTTAAGGAGGGAGCGGACATGGAAAAGGTATTTGGACTTCCTTCCGGCTGCACTGCAAAGACCCACAGCTATTGTCCGGGATGCATGCATGGCGTGGCCATGAACATCCTGATGCATACCATCGAAAAGTTTCAGCTGCTGGACAAGATCGTGATCGTGAACCCGGTGGGCTGCGGAGGACTGGGCCTTTACGAGGCCACGGCCAACTATATTTCGGCGGCACACGGACGTGCCTCCGCGGTGGCGACAGGCATCAAGCGCTGCAGCCCGGAATCCTTTGTGATGACCTATCAGGGCGACGGCGACCTGGCCGGCATCGGCATCGCGGAGACGATCCATACGGCGGCCCGTGGTGAGAACATCACGGTCATCTTCGCCAACAACACCACCTACGGCATGACCGGCGGCCAGATGGCGCCTACGACGATGGTGGGGCAGAATTCCACCACGACACCCGGCGGCAGGCGTGTGGACCGGCAGGGCTATCCGCTGAAGATGGCGGAGATGATCGCCCAGCTGGAGGCTCCCGCCTATGTGGAGCGGGTGGCGCTTTACGATTCCGCCCACGTTCTGAAGGCCACAAAGGCCTTTGAAAAGGCTTTTGAAGTCAATCTCAAGGGCGGATATGCGTTCATCGAGATGCTGACCAACTGCCCCACCAACTGGAAAATGTCTCCGGAGCAGACGGTCCGGCAGATCCGGGAGCAGAATGAAAAAATATTCCCCCTGGGCGTATTCAAGGATAAGGAGATCTGACGTATGGAACAATCTCTGCTGATCGCCGGTTTCGGTGGACAGGGCGTCATGCTCATTGGAAAAACACTGAGCCATGCGTCTGTGGATGCCGGCAAATTCTCCACATTTTTCCCGGCCTACGGCGCGGAGCAGCGGGGCGGCACCGCCAACTGCACGGTCATTGTCAGTGACAGTGAACCCATCGACTGCCCGCTGCGGGAGCAGTTTGACACCATTATCATTATGAATGAGCTGTCTTTCACCCGTTTCGCTGGTGCCCTGAAGCCCGGCGGGACACTGATGATCAACTCCTCGCTGGTAGAGGCAAGACCGGACCCGTCTGTGAAGACTGTGACCGTGGATACCGCAAAGATCGCAGGTGAAGTAGGCAGTCCCAAAGTGGCGAACATGGTGATGCTGGGTGCGTATATCGGCTATACCGGCATCTATGATGTGGACGCCATTAAAAAGCTGATCGGACAGGCACTGGCAAAGCGGCCTGAAATGGCGGAGCTGAACGCTCGGGCCATTGACGCGGGCGTGGCAGCCGTAAGTGCTTCCTGACAACGGCAACGATATGGAGCGTGATATGAAATCAGAAAAAGCCTTGGCAAATTCATAGGGAGAAACAACGCGCAGCTTATCAACCAATTGTGTGTATGATTTTTAGGAGGGATATCAATGTCATCGATCATTGAATGGATGCAGAACGCGTATTACTGGATCTGGGGCACGCCGATGCTGATCGCCGTTTTGGGCTCCAGCCTTTGGTTCACCATCGCTTCCGGCGGCTTCCAGTTCCGCCACTTCACCCATTTCTTCAAGGAGACCTTCGGCAAGATGCTCAGCAAGGACACCCGTTCCGTTTCCAAGGACGGCAAGGGCGGCCATATCAGCATTCTGGACGTTGCGTCCACGGCAGTGGGCGGCGCTGTGGGCGTGGGCAATATCAGTGGCGTCGCCACGGCAGTGGCCACCGGCGGTCCCGGCGCCCTGTTTTGGATGTGGATCGAGGCGTGGTTCGCCATGGCTCTGAAGTGCGCGGAAGTCACGCTGGGCGTGTTTTACCGCAAGACCGATGAGAAGGGCGACCCCTACGGCGGCCCCTGCTACTACATTTCCAGAGGCCTTCCCCAGGTGTTCGGCGAGAAGTTCAAAAAGGCGGCTGCCGTGATCGGCGGTATCTGGGGCTTCTGCTTTATGTGCAACTTCCTCTCCGGCGTCCAGGGCTATACCATCTGCGAGGGTTTCGCGCCTGCGTGGAACCTGGATATCCTGGCCTGCGGTGTTGTGCTGAGCGTCGTGATCTGGATCCTGGTTTGGGGCGGCACGAAGCGTGTTGCCAAGGTGGCCGGCTATCTGGTGCCCATCATGTGCGTGCTGTTCATCCTGGGTGCGATCTTGATCGTCCTGACGAATATCAGCAACCTTGGCAGCGCCATCGCGCTGATCGTCCGCTCCGCGTTCACGCCCACCGCTGCCGTCGGCGGCTTCACCGGCGTCGTCGTGAAGACTGCCATCACGCAGGGCATCTCCCGCGCTGTGTTCTCCAATGAGGCCGGCCAGGGCTCCTCCACCATGATCCACTCCCAGGCGAATGTGGACCATCCCTTCAAGCAGGGCATGTGGGGTTATTTTGAGGTGTTTGTGGACACCATCCTGGTGTGCTTCTTCACGGGCCTGGCCATCGTGATCTCCGGTGCCTGGTCCTCCGGCGCCCAGGGCGCCACTCTGACGATCTCCGCCTTCAGCACCACCTTCGGCCCCTGGGCGGGCAAGGTTGTTTCCGTTTTCGTCCTGCTGTTTGGCCTGACCACCATCACCGGCTGGTTTACGTATTATGACAACATCCTGCGCTTTATGTGCGGTAAAAATGTGAAGCTGAAGAACGCCATCGTTACCGGCTTCCGCGTGGTGTTCCCCATCCCCATGCTCCTCACGATCTGGTTCACCGTCAATTACGGTGCGTCCACCAGCTTTGTCTGGACCATCACGGACCTGCTTTGCTCCGTGCCTGCCTGCCTGAATATCATCTGCGTGGTGCTGATGAGCGGCACGTTCATCAAACTCGTGAAGGATTACAAGGCGCGGTATCTGGGCATCGGCCAGATCGACCCTGACTTCCGGTATTTCTATGACCAGGAAGAGTATGAGCGGGCGGAGGCTGCCAGAAAAGCGGCCGGCAAGTAAAAGCGGACGAGCCAGTTACCTGAATAGAAGGGAAGTATCATTGTGGAATATAAATACGCCGGCCGTGCCAGGTTTGCGGCCCCTACACTGATCCGGATGGCAAATGACTATGCCGCCGGAAATCCCGATTTCATCTTTTTCTCAGTGGGCAATCCGTCTGTTGAGACATTCCCTGCCAAGGAGCTTCGGGAACTGGCGGATGAGGTCCTGGCGGAGAATTATAAGAGCTGCCTGCCCTATGGAGAAAACCCCGGTTATCCGCCGCTGCGCGCCCTGGTGCGGGAGCGGCTGGTGAAACGGGGCATCCTGAAGGCCGATGACGACAATGACTTATTCATCACGCCGGGTTCCGGCCACGGCATGGACTTGATGACGATGACGTTTTGTGACCCCGGAGATGAGATCATTGTGGAGGAGTTCACCTACACCGGCATCATCGGTTCGGCACGCTGCATGGGGGCAAGCCTTGTGGGCGTGAAGATGGAGGACGACGGCATGGACATGGCGGACCTGGAGGAAAAGCTCCGGACGCATCCCAGGGCCAAGTTCATCTATCTCGTCCCCACATTTTCCAATCCCACGGGCATCACCTGGTCCATGGAAAAGCGGAAGGCGCTGTACGCGCTGAGCCAAAAATACGACATCATGATCTATGAGGATGACCCGTACGGCGAGCTGCGGTACAGCGGAACGCCGGTGGACACGGTCAAATCCCTGGATACGGATGGCCGGGTGGTCTATGCCGGCTCCTTTTCCAAGATCCTCTCCGCCGGACTGCGGGTGGGCTATGTGGTGTGTGACAAGAGCCTGTACACGAAGCTGAGCTGCGCCGCCGGCAACGTGGTGGTGGCGTCGAACCTTGCACAGATGGTCATGGCCAAGTACATGGAGCGGTATGACCTGGATGCCCACATCCAAAAGGCCTGCGACTATTACGGGAAGAAGGCCCGCGCCATGAAAGAGGCGCTGGACCGCTGCCTGCCGGAAGGCTGGGTGCGGACAGACCCGGAGGGAGGCCTGTTTATGTGGGTGACCGCGCCGGAGGAGGTCGATGCCATGGAAATGTGGAAGGAGCTGCTTTCCATGGGCGTCGGGCTGGCGCCGTCGGCGTCGTTTGCGCCGGACCGGGACAATCCCGGACACGCGTTCCGCCTGAATTATTCCCGTCCCAGTATCGAGGATATTGAAAAGGGCTGCGAAATTTTTGGACAGGTCAGCAGCAAATATACGAAATAATGGAAACAGGCTCCCCTGTGTCAGCAGGGGAGCCTGTTTTGTGTGACCGGTCAATTTGTCAGCCGCTGGAAGGAACAGTTCATGCAGTTTTCCACGTGGCGCTTCATGATGTCCGCCGCCTGGTCGAATTGACCGTCCAGCAGAGCATCCAAAAGCTCGATATGTTCCCCCTGGGCACTGTCAAAGCGGGTGAAGTCGTTGGAGTAAAACTGGATCCTGGTGTTCTGGTCCCACAGCTTATGCATGGTGTCTGTGAGGAATTTATTGCCGCAGCTGTCTGCCAGGTACATATGAAGATCGGTATCCAGCTCGCCCAGCAAAAAGCCTTGGGCAGGAGGAATGGACTTCTCACAGCGCTTTTTGAATTCCAGCAGGCGCTTTTTCGTGAGCCGGGGACCGGCTTCTTTCACGATGAAAGGCTCCAGGAGCTTCCGCGCCTGATACATTTCCCGAACGTCCGTGATGGTGATGTTCGAGACCAGAATGCCCTTTTTGGGGAGCACCTGAATGAGGTTTTCCTGGGACAGCCTGTTCAGTGCCTCGCGGATGGGCGTGCGGCTGATCTTCAATTCCTCACACAGCGCGGTCTCGTTGAGGACCGAACCGGGCTCATAATCACAGTGGAGGAGCTTTTCCTTGATGGAGGTATATGCAAATGTCTTCAAGTCGATGGTCGGCATGGCAGAACCCACTTTCAACAAATAGCAGTAGAAGAATGGAACAAAAGACAAGTTTCCTTTTATTGATTATACATCGCGGATACATTTGTTTCAATCGAAACTTCCGCAGTTCTTCGGGAGCGTAGGAAACTTCTGGTACAGGAGAGCGATTGGAAGATGAGAGCCATTGACAGCACTATATAGTTGTAGTATCATCAAAAATAGTTGATGCTTCATCTTTATAAAGGGAATAGGGGGGCACATATGGACGCATCCAAACGGCAGATCACGAAAATTGCCCGGGAAGTGAATAAGCTGGTCATTCGGACCATGAAGGACAGCGGCATCGGCTCCGGAGAGATGGACCTCATCCATCTGGTGCGGCACCACCCGGGCATCTCCCAAAAGGAGGCGTGCCTCCAGCTGAATATGGACAAGGGCGCCGTGGCCAGGCGGACGGCCAATCTGGAGCTGAAAGGGTATCTGGTCCGAAAGAGCAACCCGGCGGATGGACGGAGCCAGCTGCTGTACGCCACGGAGAAGGCGGAGCAGCTGAAGACCTCCAAGGCGGCGGTGGAGACCGCCTTTTACGAGTGGCTGCTGGCGGAGCTGTCGGAGGCAGAAAAGACTGCTTTTACCGATACGCTGAATCAGCTGTACCTGCGGGCGAAAAAGGAGAGCCGCGCCGGCTTTCCCCATATGCCGGCGCTGCTTGCAAACGAGGGGGAGAGCGAAAATGCGTAAGGCGGAAAAAGAGGACACCAGCCGCATCAGCTACTATTTTCGCAGGGAAACGGGCCTTTTGCTGGTGGTGACCGTGACAGGCATCCTTTATAACATCGGTATGGTGGCGGGCCCCTGGTTTGAGGGGCAGCTGGTGCAGTACCTCTGCGATATCCTGGGAGGGCGGCGGGCCCCTGCCGCCATGCTGCGGCTGGCTATCTGCTATGTGCTGACCATCCTATTTGTGCAGTTCATGCGCTATATCAAGCGGCTGTACGTGCGGAAATTTGCCAACAACATCAGCAAACGCATGAAAATGACCTTGTACCGCAACCTGCTGTATGGAAAGCAGGCAGAGCACGAAGGCGCCGGCGCCATGATGACGAAGCTCATCGCCGACGCGGACGCCTGCGTGGAGGGCATGCGGAAATTCACCACGGAGGTATTTGACACCGGCGTGGTCATGGTGGCTTATTTGGCCATGCTGCTGTCCTACGACTGGCGGCTGACGCTGCTGGCCATGCTGTTTCCGCCCGTTGCGTATTTCCTGGCGGAGCGGCTGAAGGGCATCGTCACCAGAAATGCCGCCGCCAGCAAGGAAAGCGGCGGGCGGCTGAACGCGGCCACGCTGGAGCGGATCACCAACGGCCTGACGTACCGGGTGTATGGACAGGAGGCGGCGCAGAACGCCGCCTATGAAGCGCATCTGACGGATTATGAAAAAAAGGCCGTCATGGCCAACGTGTGGGAAAACGCCATGCAGCCGGTCTACCAGGTGATCTCCATGCTGGGCACGGTGATGATCATCTGGTTCGGCGGCAAAAATGTGCTGGGCACCGGCTGGACGGTTTGGAACGTGGCGGCGTTTTCCTCGTTTTTCTCCTGCTATAAAAAGCTGGCGGTGAAATCCTCCAAGGCGGCGAAGCTCTTTAACGCCGTGCAGAAGGCCCGGGTGTCCTGGGGACGCATCCAGCCGTACCTGGCCTCTGTGCCGGAGGAGGCGGAGCAGCCGCTCCTTCCGCCGGCACCGCTGGCGGTCTGCGGCCTTTCCTTTGCGTATCCCGGGCAGAAGCCCCTGTTTACGGACGTAACCTTTCAGGCGGAGCCTGGGCAGATCGTGGGCGTCACCGGAGAAGTGGCCTGCGGAAAGTCCACGCTTGGCAGACTGTTCACCGGAGAACTGCCGTACCAGGGGCGCATTGCCTTGGGAAACGCGGTGTTTCCGTCCGGGGGCGGGCACTGGGGGAATCAGGTGGGCTATCTGGGTCACCAGCCGGAGCTGTTCAGCGGCACCGTTGAGGAGAATATCTGCCTGGGAAAGCCCGGAGATATCGCCCCGGTTCTCCGGGCCGTGTGCATGGACCGGGAGGTGGCGGAGCTGCCGGATGGGCCCCGCACCCGGATCGGCAGCGGCGGCGTCCGCCTTTCCGGCGGCCAGCAGGCCCGCATCGCCCTGGCCCGGACCCTGTACCACAAGCGGCCGGTCATGGTGCTGGACGATCCGTTTTCCGCGGTGGATATGGAGACAGAGGCGCAGATCTATGAGAATCTGCGCCAGTGGGGGAGGGACAGTGTCATTTTGCTGATCTCCCACCGGCTCGCCCTGTTCCCAAAGCTGGACCAGGTACTTTGGATGGAGCACGGCACCGTCCGGGTCTCCACCCACGACGGCCTGATGGAGCGGGAAGAACGTTACCGGATGCTGTATGAATCCCAGAGAAAGGGGGCGGAGGCGAATGCGGAGTGAAACTTCCGTGACACGCATCATCGGCGGCACCATCCGTGCCAGCAAGGCTTTAAGCGCACTGCTGCTGGCGGCCATCGCCGGCTCCGTGCTGTTTGCGCTGCTGCCGCCCCTGGTCCTGGAGCAGATCGTGGATGCCCTGGCGGAGCGGCGGCAGGTGACAGTTTCCCTGGCTGCCGGATACTTTTTGCTGGTGGCGGCCTCCGGACTGCTGGACGCGGCCAAGGAGAGCCTCATCACGGTGTTCGGCCAAAAAGTCACCCACCGGGTCCGCTCCGCCATGAGCGCGAAGCTGCTGCGGCTTCCGGCCGCCTATTACATCGAAAAAGAGCCCGGCGTGACGGCCTCCCGTTTTGTCAACGATGTCAATACCGTGGACAGCCTCTTTGCCTCCGGTGTCATCAGCATGGCGGCGGATGTGTGCAGGCTTTTCAGCATCCTGCTGGTCATCTTCACCAGAAGCACGGGGCTGGGGCTGCTGCTTTTGGCGGCGGCGCCGCTGCTGTTCTGGATGACCCGGGTCTTTCAAAAGCGGATGCTGGCGGCCCAGATGGAAAGCCGCATGGCCGTGGGCAGGACGAACCAGCAGATCCCGGAGACTCTGAAAAACATCCGTACCATCCGGGTATTCCACCGGGAGGACTATATGCAGCGGCGCTACGGAGACGCCATTGAGCAGGGCTACCGGGCCCAGGAGAGATCCAATTTTTATGACGCCGTTTATTCGCCCATCGTCGTCACGGTCAGCGCGCTGCTCGTTGGCATCGTGATGGCGGCCTCCGCCCAGGGCGGCGCGGCCCGGTCGTTTTTCGGAATGTCTGCCGGCACCGCCGCCGCACTCATCGCCTACGTGGGCAGCTTCTTCGACCCGCTGGAGAGCATCGGCATGGAGATACAAAATATCCAATCCGCCGTGGCGGGCGTCCGCCGCATCAATGAATTTCTGCGGGAGCCGGAACGGGAAGCGGGCGCAAAGGCGCCGGGCAGTGTGCCCGCTGGCGTTCCCGCCGTCCAGCTGTCCGGTGTTTCCTTCAGCTATGGAAAGGGCGAGCGGGAGATCCTGCGGGATTTTGACCTGACGGTACAGGAGGGGGAGTCCGTTCTTCTGGCGGGGCGTACCGGCGCCGGAAAGAGCACTCTGGTGAAGCTGATCCTGGGCCTGTACGAGCCGGAGGCGGGGCAGGTGCGGGTGTTCGGAACGCCGCCCGCCGGTATCCCGGAGGCGGAAAAGCGGCGCTGGTTCGGCTACGTGGAGCAGCAGTTCCACCCGGTCCCCGGCACCGTGGGGGATCAGGTCTCCCTGAGGGACCCGCAGGTCTCGGAGGAACAGATTCGAAAGGCCCTCGTCACCGTGGGACTTTGGGATACGGTCCAAGACCTGCCGGAGGGCATCAACACCCCCTGCGGCGAGGGGCTGTTCTCCCAGGGACAGCTGCAGCTGCTCTCCATTGCCAGGGCCATTGTCCTGGAGCCGAAGCTGCTGCTGCTGGATGAGATCACCGCCAATCTGGACTCCAAGACTGAAGCCCAGGTGCTCGCGGCCTTGCAGGCGGCGTCTCTGCACCGGACGGTCCTCTCCATCTCTCACCGCCTGTACGAAGAAAACGGCGGCAGAAAGGTGGTCATCGGCGGGGAGGCTCCGCTGTAACATCCAATATGCAATCATCAATGGCGGCAGGTCCCGACCTGCCGCCATTTGCTGATGGCCTTTTGGGACAGTGGGGGATAATTGTCCCTTGCGTCCCGGAGAGGATGCGGGTAGACTGGTAAAAAACGTGAGAAACACTCGGAAAGGGGCGGACGTATGGCCCGAGATATTTCCCGTGCGCTGATCGAAACCGTTGTCCGGAAAATGCTGCGGGAGGCAAAAGACGCGCCGGAGCGGAGCGTCCGGAACCTGGTGGATATGGCGCTGTATTTTTCCGACGGCCGCGATCAGCGCAATTTTTTCACCGTGGCCCAGGAGATGCTGCGCAATGAACAAAGCGCCTACTATCCGCTGCTGCGGGACCTGCTGGCCCATGTGGACGAGGAGCGGCTGCTGGATTTCGGCATGGCACTGGGCTACCAGGGCTTTGTCCGGGGAGCCAAGACCATCCGGGCGGCGGAGGCGGAGCACGGCTGCAATATCCCGTGGCTTATAACGCTGCACATAGACAGCGGCGCCTATCCCAGTCAAAGAGCGGACTACCGGAGACTGCTGGAGCAGGCCCGGACCTTGGGGAGCCACGGCTGCCTGCTGCTGACGGATGGGGAGCCCCGGGAGCTCATCGACCTGGCGGCAGCCTTTCCGGATTGCTTTTTCCTGCTGGCCTGCGGCGGAGAGCTTGTGACAGCGGCAGCGGCGGAGGAAGCGGAGAACGTTCACAATCTGGTGTTCGCGCCGTATGGGCAGCAGGCGGAGGAGGCCTGCGCCCTGCTGCGGGAAAAACGGTTTTTATACGCGCTGTCCATTCGCTATGGGGCGGCGGAGGCGGAGGACATTGCCTGCGGCGAGTGGTACAGCTGGGCGGAAAACTGCCACGCGCCCCTGACACTGCTGCTGCCGGACAGGGACTGTCCGCCGCAGGCGCAGGAGCGGGTCTATGACTCCGTGCTTTCCCAGCGGAGGCGGCAGGCATACCGTACCATTCCCTGGGAGGCGGTCCGGGACGGCCGGCTGGTGGACAGCGTCCTTTCAGGTGCGCCCTGTACCGTCACCCTGGACAGGCGGGGCTTTCTGGAGGGAACGGAGGAGAATGCCTTCGCACTGGGCTTTCCGGCCCTGCTGAAGCGGAATTTTCCCCGAAAAACCAACGGATGAATCAAACAGCCTGTGGGAGTATTCCCACAGGCTGTTTCCATTGCATTCAAAAATCCGGGCTCCGCGCAGCGGCGATCTGGATGCAGGAGCGGAGCAAGGCGATAAATTCCTCCGGCGGCACACTGTTTTTACTGCGCAGCCACCGCTCCAGCGCGCAGATGAAGGCGTCGGAGAAAAAATTGATGTGGAACTCCAGCACATCTTTTTCCGGCAGAATGTCCCGCAGGACCTCCTCCAGCACAGGCGCGATCAGCTCCCGGAAGTGGTCGGAAAAGGAGTTTTGCCCCTGAATGGCCAGTACCTTGCAGTAAAAGCGCCGGTTTTCGTAAAAATAGGCGCACAGGTCCGCAATGCGGTCCCAGCCGGAGGCATACTGCCTGCTGCGGGCCACGGAGATGAATTCCGTGTCGTAGATCCAGTTGACGAGGTCGTACTTGTCCCGGAAGTGGTAGTAAAAGCTCTTGCGGTTCATGCCGCATTTTTCGCAGATATCGGCCACGGTGATCTTGGCGAAGGGCATCTCCTCCATCAGTTCCTTCAAGGCGGAGGCCAGCGACCGCTTTGTAATGTTGGAATCAGACAAAACCTCCACCCTTTCTCTATGGCTGAGCCAGCAGTATGAATCAGTGTAGCAGACAAATGTAAATTTTTCAACACGGCTGACGGAGCAGTGCCTCACTTGGAAAACTGCGTATACTTGGCGGCGCTGCCCCAGGCCTTTTCCACCGGGTACTTGGCTTCGTTTTTCGTGACCTTTTCGTTCATGATCTCGTCCAGGTCCAGCCCGCACACATCCGCCAGCAAAATGCAGTAGCTCAGCACATCCGCCAGCTCCTCCCGGAGCTGGGGCAGCTTGTCCCGGCACTCCAGGTCCGTGCCGCTCCACTGAAACAGCTCCAAAAGCTCCGCCGCCTCCAGGCTCATGGAGATGGCCAGGTCCTTGGGAGTGTGAAATTGGCGCCAATTGCGCTCATCCCGGAATTTTACCACCCGGGCGATGGTCTCGTCCCGCAGCATTGTGTTCCTCCTTTACGCGCGGATGGCCCAGCGCAGCTTTGTGGACCGGGCTCTGGGATTTTGGAAGCACTCCTGGGCGGAGGGGCGGATGACGTCCTGGCACACCTCAGAGAAAATACCCTGCCGCTGGTACTGGCGGAAAGCCTGCTTCACCAGCCGGTCCTCCCCGGAGTGGAAGGTCAGCACCGCCGCCCTGCCGCCGCTTTTCAAAATATCCGGCAGCTTTTCCAAAAAGCTGTACAGCACTTCAAATTCGCTGTTCACGTCGATGCGGAGGGCCTGGAAGGTCCGCTGGCAGGACTTTTTCACAGCCTCCTTCCGCTCCGGCTGGGGCAGGAAGGAGAGGGCACCTTCAATGACGGCGACCAGCTGCTTCGTGGTCTCGATGGTCCCGCCGGACTTGAACACTTTCATGACGGCTTTGGCGATGACCTCCGCGTAAGGCTCGTCGGCGTTTTCCACCAGCAGGGCGGTCAGCTCCTCCATGTCCAGCTCCCGCAGCCGCTGGGCGGCGGGGACGCCTGCCGAGGGGTCCAGCCGCAGGTCCAGAGGACCGTCGAACTTAAACGTGAAGCCACGCTCCGGGTTGTCGATCTGCATGGAGGAGACTCCCAGGTCCGCCAGCACAAAATCGAATTTCACGCCGGGGGCCACCTGGTCCGCCTGGGCGAAGTTCATGCGGCGGATGGTGAGGATATCCGGACCGTAGCCCAAATCCGCCAGCCGCTTCCGGGTCTTTTCCGACTCGATGGGGTCCACGTCGGTGGCATACAGGTGCCCCTGGCCCTGAAGGGCCTCCAGCATCCGCCGGGTGTGGCCGCCGTAGCCAAGGGTGGCGTCGTAGCCGGCTTGCCCCGGCTGGATCTGGAGAAACTCTAGAATTTCCTCCACCATGATGGGAATATGGGTCCCGGCGGGGGTCTTGCCGCTTTGGACGATCTTTGCCACATCCGCCTGGTATTTTTCCGGGTTCAGCTCCTTGTACTTTTCCTGATAGCTGCGGGGATGGGTGCCTTTGTAGCGGACACGGCGCTTGTGCTCCTGCTCCATGGGATCAGCTCCTTTAATTACTGGTGGGTATCATACCACAGTTTTCCCCAAAAGAGAAGACCGTGGGAAAATCTTGCCTTTTCTGGAAAATGGCGGTACAATGGCGGAAAAAGGGGGCGGTATCATGAACAAGCGGAAAAAGGCGGCGGTGGCGGCGCTCACCACGGCCGCGGCGGCCGGCATGGTCACCGGCGCCCTGTTTGATACCCCGGCGGAGCTGATGAACGCGCCGGAACCGGACGCCGTGGTGGAGGTCCTGCCAGACGACGGGGACGGTACCGGGGCGGAGGAGACCCGGCGGACTGCGCCGGCCTCCCGGGTGAAAAACTGGATCTGGAGCCTGCCGGCGGCAGTGCGGCTGCTGGTGGGTGTGCCGCTGTGGGCACTTGGCTGGGTCTTGCTGTCGGCGCTGTCTCTCCTGTGGGGCGGCGCGGCGCCTGTGGTGGAACGGTTGCTCAGCTGGCTGTGCCTTTCCCTGGCGCTGCTGGCGGTATTTGCCGTTTCCGTGAAGGCAGCCCTGCCGGACCTGCCGCTGAAGGAGATCTTGCGGCCGGGAACCGTGGTGTTTATTCTGGCGGCGGCGCTGGTGCTGGGCCTTGCGGACCTGGTGCTGCCCACCGTGTGGCAGGGGTATGATGCCATAACGCAGTTGGTGTGGCGGGCAGGCGCCACGTGCCTGCTGGCCTTTGTGTGCTGTGCCGCCTTATCCCGCCACGGGACAAGCCCTGTGAACAAGGCGGACGCCGCACCGGAAAAGCCCCGGCGGACCGAGGTGGAACAGGTAGCCATGGCCCTGGCGGACAGCGTATGTCCCCCAAAACGCTGAATTTGGAAAGCGCCCTGGGAAACAGGGCGCTTTTTGGTTGCCAGAGCCTGATGGGCGCGGTATACTGGAAATACCAATACGAAGGAGAACCATCATGAAACAGCTTTTTAAAAAGAACTGGCTGGCGGGACTGCTGGCCCTGGTGCTGGCTTTGACGTTGACCGCCTGCGGCGGTACCCAAACGCCCCAGTCTCCGCAGCCGGCGGAGCAGGAAACGGCACAGCCGGCGGAGCAGACAGACCCGGCGGAGGAAACGCAGGCACCGGAGGAACCGCCGGAGTCCCAGGAAAGCGGGGAAGCGGCGCTGCCGGAGGACGGAGCCTACACCACAAAGGAGGATGTGGCCCTGTACCTGCATCTGTACGGCCATTTGCCTGATAACTTCATCACGAAAAAAGAGGCACAAAAGCTGGGGTGGCCCGGCGGCTCCCTGGAGCCTTACGCACCGGGCAAATGCATCGGCGGCAGCCGTTTTGGAAACTATGAGGGTCTGCTGCCGGAGGCGGAGGGCCGCACCTACACGGAGTGCGACATCGACACGTTGGGGGCGGAGAGCCGGGGCGCCAAGCGCATCGTGTTTTCCAATGACGGCCTTATCTATTATACGGAGGACCACTATGCCTCCTTTGAGCTGCTGTACGGGGAGGAATGACCATGCGCATCGCGGTATTAGACGGGGACGCCATCTCCACCCGGGAGGAGCTTCACGACGCCCTGGCCCGGGAATTGGCTTTGCCGGCGTTGTACGGCAGGAACCTGGACGCCCTGTATGACTGCCTGACGGAGCTGGGAGAGGAGACCGTCCTCCGGGTGACGCATCAGGAGGCACTGGCGGAAAAGCTAGGATCTGTGGCCCAGGGCCTTTTTCAGGTGCTGAAGGACGCGGAAATGGAAAATCCGTGGCTTCGGGTGGAGGTGTGAGGAACATTATGGAGATCGAACGGAAATTCCTGGTGGAAACGCTGCCGGAGCATTTGGAGCAATATCCCAAGCGGC
Organism: Clostridiales bacterium; assembly: GCA_004558115.1. Taxonomy (GTDB): domain Bacteria; phylum Bacillota; class Clostridia; order Oscillospirales; family Oscillospiraceae; genus Oscillibacter. Next base: position 30,727 of record SFDT01000004.1, read on the forward strand.
GCATCCAGCAGGCGTATCTTTCCACGGACCCTGTGGTGCGGGTGCGCCGCAGCGGAGAGGAATATGTGCTCACCTGCAAGGGCCCCGGCTTCCTCAGCCGGGAGGAACAGGAGATGCCCCTGACAGCGGCGGCCTACGGCCGCCTGCTGGCCAAGGCGGACGGCACGGTCATCACCAAGGACCGCTGGCGCATCCCCTGCGGTCCTTATACCATTGAACTGGACGTATTCGCGCCGCCCTTCGCGCCGCTGGTAATGGCGGAGGTGGAATTCCCCACGGAGGCCGAAGCCCTGGCCTTTCAGCCGCCGGAGTGGTTCGGCAGAGAGGTCACACAGGATAGCGCCTATACCAACGCCGCCCTGAGCCGCCGCTGCGGAGAGGACGCGGTGCGCCCCGGCCGCTACCGCCATTTCAAGGGAAAGGAATACCGGGTGCTGTACACAGCCACCCACTCGGAGACCCTGGAGCCCATGGTGGTGTACCAGGCGCTGTACGGGGACCACGGCATCTGGGTGCGGCCGGCGGCCATGTGGAAGGAAGAGGTGACCCGGGACGGCGTCACGGCCCGGCGGTTCACCTATATCGGGGAGGAATGAGAGAAAATGCCGCTTTTCTTTTTTGCCATGCCGGGATTTTACATTCTGGCGGTCTACATCCTGGCGGCGGTGCTGCCGGCGTGGTTTTTGCTGCGCTACATCTACCGCCACGACACGGTGGAAAAGGAGCCCGCTGGTCTGCTGGCGTCGCTGCTGCTGATGGGGGTGGCCGCGGCTCTGTGCTCCGGTGTGCTGGAGGGACTGGGAGAGGCGGTGCTGTACCGCCTGGTGGACCCCGGCAGTCCGCTTTACACCGTCTTGCTGGCCTTTTTCGTGGTGGCTCTGGTGGAGGAGGGAACAAAGTTTTTGTTCCTGCACGCCAGGACCTGGCGGAACCCCAACTTCAACTACCGCTTTGACGGCATCGTCTACGCGGTGTTTGTCTCCCTGGGCTTTGCCGCCTTTGAAAATATTCAGTATGTGCTGCACTACGGCTTATCTGTGGCGCTGCCCCGGGCTATCTTTACCGTTCCGGGCCATATGTCCTTCGCGGTATTTATGGGATTATTCTATGGCAGGGCCAAGCTGTATGAGGCCTGGGGAGACCGGCGCCGGTGCCGGGGGAGCCTGATACGGGCCTATGGCACGTCGGTGCTGCTCCATGGCTTTTACGATGCCTGCGCCATGCGGGGCACCGGCATGGCCATGGTAGTGTTCCTGGTTTTCGTGGTGCTGATGTTCCGTTCCGCCTTCAAGCATGTGAAACAGGAGTCCTTTACGGATGAGCCTGTATGAAAATACCGCCGGGAAGCAGCTGCTTCCCGGCGGTATTTTTATGAGAGTGCTTTTCGGATATTGTCCTGGATCCGGCTGTTGAACTGAAAGCAGGCTTCTGCTTCTTCCTCTGTAAAGCCGGTCAGAAGCTCCTGCCGTATATCCCCCAGGGCACCGTCCAAATCTTCCGATATGGGCTCTGCCGCAGGCAGGAACGTGATGAGGAGCCGCTTTTTCTCCGGTTCATCCTTGCGGGCGGCTTCCTTTCTGGATTCTTCCCTGCGGGGGTCATCCAGCTTTATCAGCTCCCGGGAAGACAGCCGCTGCAAGGAAAGCGTGACACTGCTGCGGGACTGGTTCGTGAAGTCCGCCAGGTCCTTCCGGGAGGTGGAGGGACCCATCTGGGTCAGGTACAGCAGCAGCCGGGTGTCTTTCAAAGGCAGGTCGTGCTTCAAGGCCACCAGCTCCAGGTGGCGGTCCAGCATCTTCCGCAGGCGGAAACTGTCGTGGAGGGGACTGTCTCCCGCCAGAATATCCGGAGAGACCTGAAGCCGCTCGCTGCCAAGACGGGTGGAGCCGGGGAGAATGGTGGGAGGCACGGCGCCGTCTCCGGCGGCGTCCACCAGGAAGCGGTACACTTTCAGGCGGCTCTTTTCGTATTCTTCCTCGTCCAAAACCGTCTTAAAAAACCGCTGGTAATACTCAAAGACCGTCAGCTTCATCCGTACGGTTTTGGAGATGCTGAGACCCTGGCTGTTTACCAAAGATCCCTTGGTCTTCACATAGTAGTAAATGGGGACCTGGAGGGCATAGAACCGCTGGGCATGGCGGATGTACTCCAAATTGAACATGAAGTCCTCGCACCAGCTGATCTCCGGGTCCATCCGCAGGTGGTGGGCCTCCACGATCTCCCGGCGGTACAGCTTGTTCCAAAGAACGCCATAATAGAAATCCGCGGGATTTTCCATCATGTGGGCGGCGTATTCCTCCCGGGTGAGAACGGAGTCCTCGTCAATGTCCCCCTTGTGGGAAACCCGTTCTCCCACCACCCGGTAAAAATCCGAGATGACCAGGTCGCACTGGTGGTCCTCCGCTGCCCGGACCAGAGATAGGGTGGCCTCCGGTGTGATCCAGTCATCGCTGTCCAAAAACTGGAGGTAGGTGCCCCGGGCCTGGGCAAGGGCCAGGTTCCGGGCGTTGGACACGCCGGCGTTTTCCTTGTGGAACACCCGGACCCGCTGGTCCCGGGCGGCGTAGCTGTCACACAGGCCGCCGGAGGAGTCCGTGCTGCCGTCATTGACCAGCAGCAGCTCGTAATCCTGATACGTCTGGTTCAAAATGCTGTCCACACAGCGGGCCAGGGTCTTTTCCGCATTGTATATGGGAACGATGATACTGACAATCGGATGCATGGCGGCCTCCTTTTTTCATGGACATTGGGGACGGGCGGGACTTGTGGGGAGAAGGGCGTCCAGGGTTTCGGCAATGTGCCGGGCAAAGACCTTGTGGCCGTCCTCTGAAAAATGGACGCCATCAAAGGTCAGACCGATCTCCCAGCGTTCGGCATCGGCAAAGGCGCAGCCCAGCTTTCCCGCCAGAGCCTCGTAGCAGCCAGCCAGCCGGGCGGATTCGGTAAGCAGGCGCTCCTCGGTCACCCAGGAGCCCGGCACCATAGCCGGCGGGGAGATAAGCAAGGTCCGGGGATGGGCCAGAGCGGTGAGAAAGGCCTCCATCCGGGCGGCCACATGCTCGGCGGTAAAGCCGGGGCGGCAGAGCAGGTCGTTGCTGCCCAGCATGACTGCGAACACATCCGGGCCAGCCTGCCGCAGCAGCTCCCGGACCTCCTCCCATTGGCGGGGCTGGGTGGGGATCTCCCGGCCGTTTTGGCCGCAGCAGGTCACGGACCAGTCCGACGTACCGTCCAAAATGCCGGTCCAGCGGATGTCCTTGGCGTAGCGGTCACCTAAAAAGGAACGGGGGTCGTAGCCGTATGTATTGGAATCTCCATAGCAGAGTACGGTTCGGGACATGATAATTTCCTCCTATCTGCGGTATTAAAGCTCCGGCGGGATCGAAGCATCAGAAAATGCGGAGCGCAAACAGCTTTCTCAGCAGCCGGAGAGCTGGAAAAAGCGGTAAGCACTTGCCTGGTGCTGCCGGAGTGGGAAACCATAAGGGAAACCGCCGCGGAAGATGACCGCGGCGGCTGCTTTATGCGTTCAGCGTGTCCAGCAGGGACAGGTCAAAGCCGTCGTAATTCCGCTGCCGCAGCAGGGCCACCACCTCGTCCAGCGTGGGCAGAGAGGGCATGGCTCCCATCCGGGACACGGTGATGGCGGCGGTGTGGCTGGCGAAGGCCAGTGCCTCCCGCTGGGGCAGCCCCACGGTCAGGCCCACAGACAGAGCGCCCACAAAGGAGTCACCGGCGGCGGTGGGGTCCGCCACATGGTCCATGTGGACACAGGGGATGTACTGGATGGAGCCGGCGTCCACCACGGCGGAGCCCTGTCCGCCCAGGGTGATGATGACGTTCTCCACCCCCTTGGCCCACAAAGCCGTGGCGATGGCCTGGAGGTCAGACTCCTTCAAAAGGCCGTTTTCCTCTGTCCGCAGGGGCAGGCCGGTCTCCATGGAGGCCTCCTGCTCGTTGGGGGTCAGGTAAGTGACAAGGCTCAATAGTTCGTCATCCAAGTCGGTGGCAGGGGCGGGATTCAGCATCACCGGTACGCCGGCTGCCTTGGCCCAGCCGGCCACGGCGCGATTCACCTCGATGGGGACCTCCAGCTGTAACAGCACCATGTCATAGGAGCTGATCTCCTCCCGGATCCATTCCACCTCCCCCACGGTCAGCGTCCGGTTGGCGCCGGGAATGACCACGATGCGGTTTTGAGCGGTGTGCTCCGTCACCTCCAGAGTCACATGGCCCACGCCGGAGCTGATGCCCTGACGCACCAGCACATGGCTCACATCCACGCCGGCCTGGCGGGGTGTCTCCAGCAGGGTTTGACCGAACAGGTCATCCCCCACGCAGCCCATCATGGTGACGTCCGCTCCCAGGCGGGCACATTGGAGGGCTTGGTTGGCGCCCTTGCCGCCGGGAGCCATATGGAAGGATTTTCCGTATACGGTCTGGGCGGAGGCGGGGATCTTTTCCGTAGTGGCGATAACGTCCATGACAAAGCTGCCGACGACTAAAATACGAGGTCTTGTATGATGCATGATGTCCATTAGCTCCTGTTTTGAGTAGGGTAAGTTTTATTATAGGACATTGCTGGAAAAATACAAGACCTTTTAGAAAAGTTAAAAGAAAAACGATTAAATAGAGAGAAATTCAGAGGGAAAATTTACCTGGAGCTGGGACGGTCAAGACTATTCAACTGTCTGGTTGCAAAAGCCAAAACGGAAGGTTTGAATTTTTTATGATAAAAATTCGGAGCAGTCCAAAAGGACTGCTCCGAGTCAGGAAAGTGTTTTCAGCTGCGGTTGCCGGAGTTGGTGGTATCCTTCAGCAGCACATCATGTGCGCCGCCGCACCCCACGGGACAAGTCCCGCGGGGACCCCGCATGGGACTCAAATGGCCGGGCAAAGCCCGTCCATTTCAAGGTTTTGCCAAGGCAAAACGCTTGGACGCGCAGACGCGCGGGACGTGGAAGGCGGAGCTGGTGTCAAAAGGGTGCTCAGCTGCGGTTGCCGGAGTTGGTGGTATCCTTCAGCAGCACATCGTGCGCGCCGCCTTCCACGATGGAAACAGAGGACACCAGGGTCAGCTTGGCCTTCTCCCGCAGTTCGGGGATGGTCAGAGCGCCGCAGTTGCACATGGTGGAGCGAACTTTCGCCAGGGTGGTGGCCATGCCGTCGGACAGAGCGCCGGCATAGGGAACGTAAGAATCCACGCCTTCCTCAAAGCTCAGCTTCGCGGCGCCGCCCAGGTCGTAGCGCTGCCAGTTGCGGGCACGGGCGCTGCCCTCGCCCCAGTATTCCTTCATATAGCTGCCGCCGATGAGGACCTTGCTGGTGGGGGACTCGTCAAACCGGGAGAAGTAGCGGCCCAGCATACAGAAGTCCGCGCCCATGGCCAGGGCTAGAGTGATATGGTAATCCTGCACGATGCCGCCGTCGGCGCAGATGGGCACATACACGCCGGTCTCCTCAAAGTACTTGTCCCGCTCCTGGGCCACGTCGATGACGGCGGTGGCCTGGCCGCGGCCGATGCCCTTGGTCTCCCGGGTGATGCAGATGGAGCCGCCGCCGATACCGATTTTCACGAAGTCGGCGCCGGCATCCGCCAGGAAGCGGAAGCCCTCGCCGTCCACCACGTTGCCGGCGCCCACTTTCACGGTGTCGCCGTAGTGATCCCGGATCCACTTCAGGGTGCGGGCCTGCCACTCGGAATAGCCCTCGGAGGAGTCAATGACCAGCACATCCACGCCGGCCTCCACCAGGGCGGGGACCCGCTCGGCATAGTCCCGGGTGTTGATGCCGGCGCCCACCACATAGCGCTTCTGGGAATCCAGCAGCTCCAGAGGGTTGCCCTTGTGGGAGTCATAGTCCTTACGGAACACGAAGCTCACCAGATGGCCGTCATCGGAGACAATGGGCAGGGCGTTGAGCTTGTGGTCCCAGATAATGTCGTTGGCTGCTTTCAAACTGGTGCCCTCGGGAGCGGAGATGACTTTCTCCACGGGGGTCATAAACTGGCTGACGGGGGTGGAGGGGTCCATGCGGCTGACCCGGTAGTCACGGCTGGTGACCAGGCCCAGCAGCTTGCCGGTACCGGTGCCGTCATCGGTGACGGCCATGGTGGAATGGCCGGTGCGCTCCTTCAAAGCCAGCACATCCGCCAGGGTGTCACCCAGGCGCAGGTTGGAGTCGCTGAATACAAAGCCGGCCTTGTAGTTTTTGACCTTACGGACCATTTCGGCCTGCTGGTCAATGGGCTGGGAGACATAGATGAAAGCGATGCCGCCCTCCTTGGCCAGAGCGATGCCCATCTTCTCACCGGAGACAGACTGCATGACGGCGGAGACCATGGGGACGTTCATGGTCAGGGGGCACTCCTCGCCCTTTTTGAACTTCACCACCGGGGTCTTGAGAGAGACGTTGGCAGGGATGCACTCGGAGGAGGAGTAACCGGGAACCAGCAGATATTCACTGAAGGTATGAGAAGGTTCCTTGAAAAAATACGCCATTGGGGCCACCTCATTTCAAAGTATTCTGAAAAGTATTTTTACTATGTTACCACAAATATGCGGAAAAGCAACTTAAATCGCAAAATAATCCTTGGCGGCCTCAAACAGGTGCAGGTCGTAGTCACCGGGGACATTGCGGTACAGGCCGGGACCCACCCGCTCGGCGTGGCCCATCTTACCGAGGATGCGCCCATCGGGGGAGGTAATGCCCTCAATGGCCCAGACGGAGCCGTTGGGGTTGAAGTCCACATCCATAGTGGGGGCACCGTTCAGGTCCACATACTGGGTGGCGATCTGGCCGTTTTCCGCCAGCTTGCGCAGCAGTTCCTCCTGGCAGAGGAAACGGCCCTCGCCGTGGGAGATGGGGACGTTCACGATGTCACCCACCTGCATCTTTGCCAGCCACGGGGAGCGGTTGGCGGCCACCCGGGTGCGGACGATCTTGGACTGGTGGCGGCCGATGACATTGTAGCTCAGAGTGGGGCAGGTATCGTCGGTGTCGATGATCTCGCCGTAGGGCACCAGACCCAGTTTGATGAGGGCCTGGAAGCCGTTGCAGATGCCCAGCATCAAGCCGTCCCGGCTGTTCAGCAGCTCATGCGTGGCGTCCTTCACGGCCGGGTTGCGGAAAAAGGCCGTGATGAATTTGCCGGAGCCGTCCGGCTCGTCGCCGCCGGAGAAGCCGCCGGGAATGAAAATGATCTGGCTCTGGCGGGCGGCCTCCGCGAAGCGGGCGGCGGAATCGGCCACGCCCTGGGCGGACTGGTTGTTCACCACCAGGATCTCCGGCGTGAGGCCCGCCCGCAGCACGGCCCGGGCGCTGTCGTACTCGCAGTTGGTGCCGGGGAACACGGGGATGAGGACCTTGGGCTTTGCTACGCCCACCTTGGGTGCGGCGCGGGTAAAGGCGGGCGCCTCCAGCACGGGGACGGACTCGGACACCGTGGCGGTGCGGTTGGGATACACATCCTCCAGCACACCTTCATTGAGAGCCAGCAGCTCTGCGATGGAGGCCCGGTCGTCGCCGATGGCCACCGTGGGCTCCTGGGTGGTGACGCCCAGGCGGACGGCGTATTCGCTGGAGATCTCCTCCGTCAGCTCCGCCACGATGGCGCCGGGCATGGCACTGGAGTACCAGATATCGCCCACGCGGTCGGCGGCAAAGCCGATGTTGTTGCCGAAGGACATATTCAGGACGGCCTCCGCCAGGTTGTTGTCCACGGCCCAGGCGGCGCACACCTTTCCGGCCTCGCTGAGGGCGTGGAAGGCTTCCCACGCGGCCTGCTGGCCGTCGGCGGTGCCGTCGCACAGGAAGACATACACGCCGTGGCCTGCCGCCTTGAACTCGGGGGACAGCACTTTTCCGGCCTTGGAGGGGGCGATGGCAAAGGAGATGAGAGTGGGGGGCACATCCATGTCCAGGAAGGAGCCGGACATAGAGTCCTTGCCGCCGATGGCGGCCACGCCCAGGTCCAGCTGGGCGTCCAGAGCGCCCAACAGGGCGGCGAAGGGCTTGCCCCAGCGGTCAGGCTCCTCCCGGAGCTTTTCAAAGTATTCCTGGAAGGTGAGATAAGCGGTGTGGTAGTCGCAGCCGGCGGCCACCAGCTTGGCAACGGAGGTGATGACAGAGCGGTAGGCACCCACATAGGGGTCCACGCACATCTGCTCCGGGTCAAAGCCCCAGGCCATGACGGAGCAGTCCTCCGTCTCCTGGCCCGGCAGTACCGGCAGCAGGGCGGCCATGGCCTGGGCGGGGGTGCGCTGTGTCTTTCCGCCAAAGGGCATGAGCACGGAGCCGGCGCCGATGGTGGAGTCGAACCGCTCGGAAAGTCCCCGGCGGGAGGCGCATTTCAGGCTGGACGCCGTCTCCCTGAGGGAGCTCACGCCGCTTTTGCCCAGGGCGGCGCGGTCCTTTGCCTCCACGGCCACGGCCGTGTGCTTGTCAGCGCCGTTGGTGTCCAGGAAGGCACGGCTCAGGTCCACAATGGTGACGCCGTTCCACTTCATGACCATGCGGGGGCTTTCGGTGACCACGGCCACCTGATAGGCCTCCAGGTTCTCCTGCTCCGCGGCAGCGATGAAGGCGGCGGCATTTTCCGCGGCCACCACCACGGCCATACGCTCCTGGGATTCGGAGATGGCAAGCTCCGTGCCGTCCAGGCCTTCGTACTTCTTGCGGACCTTGTCCAGGTCGATCTCCAGGCCGTCGGCCAGCTCGCCGATGGCGACAGACACGCCGCCGGCGCCGAAATCGTTGCAGCGCTTGATGAGACGGGTGACATTGCCGTCCCGGAACAGCCGCTGGATCTTCCGCTCCTCGGGGGCGTTGCCCTTCTGGACCTCGGAGGCCATGGTGGTCAGGGACTTGCGGTTATGGCTCTTGGAGGAGCCAGTAGCGCCGCCGATGCCGTCCCGGCCGGTGCGGCCGCCCAGCAGGATGACCACGTCGCCGGGGGCGGGGCGCTCCCGCACCACGTTCTCCGCCGGAGCGGCGCCCACCACGGCGCCCACTTCCAGGTGCTTGGCAATGTAACCGGGGTGATAAATTTCACTGACCTGACCGGTGGCAAGGCCGATCTGGTTGCCGTAGGAGGAGTAGCCGGCGGCCGCCGTCTGGGCCAGCTTCCGCTGGGGCAGCTTGCCGGGAATGGTGTCCGCCACGGGCGTGCGGGGGTCGCCGCAGCCGGTGACGCGCATGGCCTGATACACATAGGCGCGGCCGGACAGGGGGTCCCGGATGCAGCCGCCGATGCAGGTGGCGGCGCCGCCGAAAGGCTCGATCTCCGTGGGGTGGTTGTGGGTCTCGTTTTTGAACATCAGCAGCCAGTCCTGCTCCTCGCCGTCCACCGTGGCGGTGACATGGATGGAGCAGGCGTTGATCTCCTCGCTCTGGTCGAGGTTTTGAAGCAGGCCCCGCTTTTTCAGAGTCTTGGCGCCGATGGTGGCCATGTCCATGAGAGTCTGGGGCCGGAGGGCGGCTTTTTCCTTGCCGTAGACCTCCTCCCGGGCGGCCAGATACCGCTCGTAGGCAGCCTTGGTCTCCTCGTCCAGGATCTCTACGGAATCGATGTGGGTGGAGAAGGTGGTGTGGCGGCAGTGGTCGGACCAGTAGGTATCCACCACGCGAATTTCGGTGATGGTGGGGTCCCGGTGCTCGTCGTCCCGGAAGTGGGCCTGGAGGAATTTCAGATCGTCCAGGTCCATGGCCAGGCCCAGCTTGTCCAGCAGGGCCGTCAGCGCCGCCTCGTCCATGGCGGTAAAGCCCTCCACGGTCTCCACGGAGGTGGGAACAGCGTACTCCATTTGCAGGGTGTCCACCGTCTCCAGGCCCGCCTCCCGGGCCTCCACGGGGTTGATGACGTAGTGCTTGATCTTGTCCACATCCGTGGGGGTCAGGTCACCGGAGAGCAGATAGACCTTGGCGGTGCGGACCGCGGGGCGGTCTCCCTGGGTCATCAGCTGGATGCACTGGCTGGCGGAGTCCGCCCGCTGGTCGAACTGGCCGGGGAGATACTCAACGGCAAAGGCGATGTCATCCTCGGCGGGCAGGGCGGCGGTGGCGTCGTCCACCTGGGGCTCGGAAAATACCGTCTGCACAGCCCGCTGGAAGGTCTCCTCATCCAGACCTTCCACGTCGTAGCGGTTCAGCAGCCGCAGCCCCGTCAGGGCAGAAATGCCCAGCAGGGACCGCAGCTCATTCAAAAGGCCGGCGGCCTCCTGCCGGAGAGCCGGCTTCTTTTCCACATAAATGCGTCGTACCATGTGTTTATCCCTCCATTGCGGCCAGCGCCCGCCGGCCGATGTCATGGCGCATGTATTTGCCGTCAAACGCCACCGTCTCCGCGGCAGCGTAGGCGTCTGCCAATGCCTTTTGCAGCGTGGGAGCCGTGGCGGTAACGCCCAGGACCCGACCGCCGCTGGTGACCAGCCGGCCGTCTTCCGCCAGCTTGTCACCGGCGTGATAAATGGTGACGTTGGCGGGCAGGCTCTCAGGGAAGGTCATGACCTTGCCCTTTTCGTAGTGGCTGGGATAGCCGCCGGAGGCCAGAATGACGCAGGCGGCGGTGCCGCTGTGCCACTCCACATCCAGGTCCGCCAGCGTTTCGTTTTCCACTGCCTGCATGACCGTCAGCAGGTCTGTTTTCAGCAGGGGCAGCACCACCTGGGTCTCCGGGTCGCCGAAGCGGCAGTTGTACTCGATGACCTTGGGGCCGTTGGGGGTGATCATGAGGCCGAAATACAAACAGCCCTTGAAGGGGCAGCCCTCCGCCCGCATGGCGGTCAGGGTGGGCAGGAAAATGGTATCCATGCAGACCTGGGCCACATCGGCGGTATAGTAGGGGTTGGGCGCCACGGTGCCCATGCCGCCGGTGTTGAGGCCGGTGTCGTTGTCCCCGGCCCGCTTGTGGTCCATGGAGGACACCATGGGAGCGATGGCGGTGCCGTCGGTGAAGGCCAGCACGCTGACCTCCGGGCCGGTGAGGAACTCCTCGATGACGATCTCATTGCCGGAGTCGCCGAAGGCCTTGTCCTCCATGATGGTCTTGACGGCGGCCTCCGCCTCGGCAAAGTTCTGAGGAATGAGCACGCCCTTGCCCAGGGCCAGACCGTCGGCCTTGATGACGATGGGGAAGGAGGCGCCCCGCAGGTATTCCAGCGCCTTGGCGGGGTCATCAAACACCTCGTAGGAGGCGGTGGGGATCCCGTACTTTTTCATCAGGTTCTTGGAAAAGACCTTGCTGGCCTCGATGCGGGCGGCCTTGGCGTCAGGGCCGAAGCAGGGGATGCCGGCTTCGTGGAGCCGGTCCACGCAGCCCAGGGCCAGGGGATCGTCCGGCGCCACCACGGCAAAGTCAATGGCGTGGGACTTGGCAAAGTCCACGATGGCGGAGATATCTTTGGCGCCGATCTCTGGGACGCACACGGCGTCCTGGGCGATGCCGCCGTTGCCCGGCAGGGCGTAAATGGTCTCCACGCTGGGATTTTCTTTTAATTTTTTGATAATGGCGTGCTCGCGGCCACCGCCGCCGACGACCAGAAGATTCATGAAGCAGCCTCCGTTCTTTAATGATGGAAAAGGCGCATGCCAGTAAAGCACATGGTGATGCCGTACTTGTTGGCGGTGGCGATGACATGGTCATCCCGGATGGAGCCGCCGGGCTCGGCGATGTACTGCACGCCGGACTTGCGGGCCCGCTCCACATTGTCGCCGAAGGGGAAGAAGGCGTCGCTGCCCACGGTCACGCCGGACTGGGTGGCGATCCAGGCCTTTTTCTCCTCGGCGGTCAGCACCTCGGGACGCACCTTGAAGGTGTTTTGCCACACGCCGTCAGCCAGAATGTCCTCATATTCATCGGAGGTGTAGATGTCGATGGCATTGTCCCGGTCGGGGCGGCGGATATTGTCCACAAACTGGAGCCCCAGGACCTTGGGATGCTGGCGCAGATACCAGTTGTCTGCCTTCTGGCCCGCCAGGCGCGTGCAGTGGATGCGGCTCTGCTGGCCGGCGCCCACGCCGATGGCCTGGCCGTCCTTTACGTAGCACACGGAGTTGGACTGGGTGTATTTCAACGTGATGAGGGAGACGATCATGTCGATCTTTGCCTGCTGGGGCAGGTCGTGGTTTTCCGTGACGATGTTGCCCAGCAGTTCTTCGTCGATCTTGAAGTTGTTGCGGCCCTGCTGGAAGGTGATGCCGAACACATCCTTGTACTCCTGGGGCGCGGGCACGTAATCGGGGTCGATCCGGACCACGTTGTAGTTGCCCTTCTTCTTGGTTTTCAGGATCTCCAGGGCCTCGTCGGTGTAGCCGGGGGCGATGACGCCGTCGGACACTTCGGCCTTCAGATAGTTGGCGGTGGCGGCGTCGCACACGTCGCTGAGAGCCGCCCAGTCACCGTAGGAGCACAGACGGTCAGCGCCCCGGGCCCGGATGTAAGCGCAGGCGATGGGAGAGAGCTCGGCACCGTCCTCCACGAAGTAAATTTTACGGTCGGTGTCGCTCAGGGGCAGGCCCACGGCGGCGCCGGCGGGGGAAACGTGCTTGAAGGAGGCGGCGGAGGGCAGGCCGGTGGCGGCCTTCAGCTCCTTGACCAGCTGCCAGGAGTTAAAAGCGTCCAGGAAGTTGATGTAGCCGGGCTTGCCGTTCAGGACCGTGATGGGCAGGTCAGAGCCATCCTTCATAAAAATGCGGGAGGGCTTTTGATTGGGGTTGCAGCCGTATTTCAGTTCCAGTTCGTTCATGAAAACGCTCCTCAGCTTTCTGAAATTTGTTTACATAACATCTCGGCGGCCTGGGGCAGCAGCACCCATTCCGCCTGTTCCATGACCCGGCGCTGGAGGACCTCCGCCGTGTCGCCGGGAAGAATGTCCACGGCCTTTTGCAGCAGGATGCGGCCGCCGTCGGGAATTTCGTTCACCAGATGCACCGTGGCGCCGGTGACCTTCACGCCCTTGGCCAAGGCCGCCTCATGGACCTTCAGGCCGTACATGCCCTTGCCGCAGAAGGAGGGGATGAGAGAGGGGTGCACATTGAGGATGCGCTCCGGCCACTGGCGGACAAAGCCCTCGGACAAAATGGAGAGGAAGCCCGCCAGGATGATGACGTCGATCTTGTATTCCGCCAGCTTCAAGGAGAGAGTGGCCTCAAAGGCCTCCTGGCTCATCTGCTTTCTGGGGATGGCGACACCGGGCACGCCATGGTTGGCGGCCCGGGTCAGTGCGTATGCCGTTTCGTTGCTGGCGCAGACCAAAACGATCTGCCCGTGGGGGATGCGGCCCTCCTCCTGGGCCTTCAGCAGGGCCTCCAGGTTGGTGCCGCCACCGGAGACCAGCACGGCGATATTGGCTTTTTTCAGCATAAGGTCACCCGCTCGTCGCTTTCCACGATCTCGCCGATGACGTAGGCTCCGCAGTCCAGGGCAGCCACAGTCCGGTCGGCGTCCTCCTTGGGCACGATGACGGTCATGCCCACACCCATGTTGTAGGTGTTGAACATATCGTGCTCGGAAATGCCGCCCATACGCTGGAGCATGTGGAAGATGGGGGGCGTCTGGATGGCGGCCTTGTCGATCTTAGCGGTGAGGCCATCGGGCAGGCAGCGGGGAATGTTCTCGAAGAAGCCGCCGCCGGTGATGTGGCTGACGCCGCGGACGGCGGCGGATTCCATGCAGCGCAGAACAGGCTTGACATAGATACGGGTGGGCTCCAGCAGCGCCTCGCCCAGGGTGCGGCCCAGCTCGTCGGAGTACATGTTCAAATTGGCGTGCTCCACGTTGAACACCTTCCGCACCAGGGAGTAGCCATTGGAGTGGATGCCGGAGGAGGGCAGGGCGATGATGACATCGCCGGCCTTCATGGCGGAGTGGTCCACCACCTTGGACTTGTCCACCAGCCCTACGGAGAAGCCGGCCAGGTCGTAGTCATCGGCGGCCATCATGCCGGGATGCTCGGCGGTCTCGCCGCCGATGAGGGCGCAGCCGGACTGGACGCAGCCCTCCGCCACGCCGGAGACGATGGCGGCCACCTTTTCCGGCTCGTTTTTGCCGATGGCGATGTAGTCCAGGAAGAAGATGGGCTTGGCGCCGCAGCAGATGATGTCGTTGACGCACATGGCCACACAGTCGATGCCGACGGTGTCGTGCTTGTCCAGCAGCTGGGCGATGCGGAGCTTGGTGCCCACGCCGTCGGTGCCGGAGACCAGGACGGGCTCGGCCATGCCGCTCAGGTCGGGGGCGAACAGGCCGCCGAAGCCGCCGATATCGGACACGACGCCGGGGATCAGGGTGCGCTCCACATGCTTTTTCATGAGCTTTACGCCCTCATAGCCGGCCTCGATGTTGACGCCGGCCTCACGATAGCTGTCAGAAAAACTACGCATTACGCTTTCGTCCTTTCACTGATCTTGCACTCAAAGCGGTCCTTGCCGCCGTCCTGGGGGATGGGGGTGGGATAGCCGCCGCCGAAGCAAGCGGTGCAGAAGCCGCATTCGGTGTTGTCCGCCAGCTTTACCACATCGTCCAGGCTGAGATAGCCCAGGGAGTCCACGCCGATGATCTCGGCGATCTCCTCCACGGTGTGGTGGTTGGCGATGAGCTTGTTCTTATCGTCGATATCCGTGCCGTAGTAGCACTCGGAGACAAAGGGCGGCGCGCTGACCCGCATATGGATCTCCCGGGCACCGGCCCTGCGCAGCAGGTCGATGGTCCGGCGGCAAGTGGTGCCCCGGACGATGGAGTCGTCAATGAGGACCACCCGCTTGCCCTCCACCACGGAGCGGATGGGGTTGAGCTTGATGTTGACCTCGTTTTCCCGCATGTCCTGGGTGGGAGAGATGAAGGTGCGGCCGATGTACTTGTTTTTGATGAAGCCCATGCCGTAGGGAATGCCGGACTGGCGGGCATAGCCCAGAGCGGCGTCCAGACCGGAGTCGGGCACACCGATGACGATGTCCGCTTGGACCGGGTGCTCCAGAGCCAGGAAAGCGCCGGCCCGCTGGCGGGCGATGTGGACGCTGGAGCCGTCAATGACGGAATCGGGACGGGCAAAGTAGATGAACTCAAATACACACAGTTTCTTGGGGGCTTTGCCGCAGTGACTGGTGTCGGATTTAATGCCGTTTTTATCCACCACCACGATCTCGCCGGGGAGGATGTCCCGCTCGAACTGGGCGCCGATGGCGTCCAGGGCACAGGACTCGGAGGCGAACACGGTGGAGCCGTCCTTCAGCTTGCCCATGCACAGGGGGCGGAAGCCGTGGGGGTCCCGGACGGCGATGAGCTTGGAGGGAGAGGAGATCACCAGAGAGTAAGCACCAACGATTTTGTCCATGGCGGCGGAGACAGCGGCCTCAATGGAGGGGGCGCGGAGCCGTTCATGGACGATGATATAGGAGATGACCTCCGAATCCGTGGTGGTGTGGAAGATGGAGCCCTTGCTCTCCAGCTCCTGGCGCAGCTCGTGGGAGTTGGTGAGGTTGCCGTTGTGGGCCAGGGCCATGCGGCCCTTGTAATGGTTCACCAGGATGGGCTGGACGTTGCGCTTGTTGTCAGAGCCGGTGGTGCCGTAGCGTACATGGCCCACGGCAATGTTGCCGGTGCCCAGGGACTTGAGCCGCTCCTTGGGAAACACCTCACTGACAAGGCCCACGTCCCGCCAGGAGGTGAACAGGCCGTCGTCGTTCACCACGATGCCGGCGCTCTCCTGTCCCCGGTGCTGCAGGGCATACAGGGCGTAATAGGCCATGGACGCAACATCGGCGGTGGTTTGGGAATAAATGCCGAAGACACCGCATTCTTCGTGGATGTGGCGCTCGGTGAGCGCGGTCAGATCAGTCTGCATCATGGGCCAGCAGTCTCTTCATGATCTCGGCGTAGGCGTCTTCCACGCCGCCCATGTCCCGGCGGAAACGGTCCTTGTCCAGCTTCTCATGGGTCTTGGAATCCCACAGACGGCAGGTGTCGGGGCTGATCTCGTCCGCCAGCACGATGGTGCCGTCGGGAGTCTTGCCGAACTCCAGCTTGAAGTCCACCAGGGTGACGCCGCACTCCGCCCAGAAGGCCTTGAGCACATCGTTGACGGCGAAGGAGTACTTCTTGATGAGGTCGATCTCCTCACGGGTAGCCAGCTTCAGAGCCAGGGCGTGATACTCGTTCAGCAGGGGGTCGTGGAGGTCGTCGTTTTTATAGGAGAACTCAATGGTGGGCTGCTCGAACACAATGCCCTCCTCCACACCGTAGCGGGAGGCGAAGTGACCGGCGGAGATGTTGCGGATGATGACCTCCAGGGGCACGATGGAGACCTTCTTCACCAAAGTCTCCCGCTCAGAGAGCTCCTGAACGAAGTGGGTGGGGATGCCGGCCTTTTCCATCTTCGCCATCAGGCGGTTGGTCATCTGGTTGTTAATGACGCCCTTGCCCACGATGGTGCCCTTCTTCAGGCCGTCCAGGGCGGTGGCGTCGTCCTTGTAGTCCACGATGACCAGGTTGGGGTCGTCGGTGGCGTAGACCTTCTTGGCCTTGCCCTCATAAATCTGCGCTAACTTCTGCATGGTGTTTGTCCTCCTATGTCAAATTAAAATGTATATTGTCTAGCTGTTCCCGGAAAAGCCGGGGACCGGAGCTCACTTGCCCAGTTCTTCCTGGAGCTTTGCTTCCTTATCGGCGATCTGCCTTGCCATGTCCTCCCGGGCCTGGTCCAGCTTGGCAGCCAGGGCGTCGTCGCTGACGGCCAGGATCTGTGCCGCCAGGACAGCGGCGTTTTTGGCGCCGTTGATGGCCACGGTGGCCACGGGAATGCCGCTGGGCATCTGTACTGTGGCCAGCAGTGCGTCCAGCCCGTCCATGGCGCCGCCCTTCATGGGGATGCCGATGACGGGGAGGGTGGAGTTTCCGGCAAAAGCGCCGGCCAGGTGGGCCGCCATGCCGGCGGCGCAGATCAAAACGCCGAAGCCGTTTTTGCGGGCGTTTTTGGCAAACTCCGCTGCGGCGGCGGGGGTGCGGTGGGCGCTGAGAATGTGGGCCTCATAGGGGATGTCAAAGGCCTCCAACTGGGCGCAGGCACCCTTGACCACGGGCCAGTCGGAATCGGAACCCATGATAACAGCGACTTTTTTCATAGCTTTGCTCTCCTTTTCTCCGTAAATCCTTCATCAGAGCTTTTTCCGCATGACGGTGAGGCGGAAAATGCCGTCCGCAAAATACTCGTTGGAGCAGAAGACGGGGTTGCCGTCGATGTCGAAGTCCACCTCGTCCATATTCAGCAGAGGCGTGCCGACAGGGACCTGGAAAATCTCCGCCAGAGCGGCGTCCGCCACGGCGGGGCGCAGGTCCGTCAGGTCCAAATAGGGATTGATGCCGCAGAACTGCTGGAGGAAATGGAAAATGGGGAGCTTCAGGTCCTTGAGGGTGTAGTTTCCCTTGGCCAGGGCCTTTTCCATCACGTCCTCGCAGTAAATGGCCGGGCGGCCGTCGGCGGTGCACAGGCGGGATACCCGGATGATGGGAGTGCCCTCCTCAATGCGCAGCCGGGAGGCAATGGCCTCGTCAGCGGTGCTCTCAGTCACACGGACATAGGCCACGGCCGGCTCGAAGCCGCTCTCGCGGATCATGTCCAGGAATTCCTCCTCAATGTCCATGCGGGTCTGGACATTCAGCACGTGCCGGTTGATGATGGTGCCCACGCCGTGGCGGCGGGTAATGAAGCCCTCCCGCTCCAGGGAGGCCAGAATGTCCCGCAGCTGCGTGCGGCTGATGCCCAGCTTCTCCGCCAGAACGCTTTCCCGGGGGAGACGCTCGCAGTCCGCGTAGGCGCCGTCCTTCATGTCGGAGAGGAGCTGGGCACGAATGGTTTTGGACTGGGTGGGCTGAGTGCTCATACGATTCACCTCATCACAATGTCAAAATGGTACTACCATTGAAAGGTCGTACCTATTGTATCGAATTTGCATGGGCCACGCAATTGACAAATTCGACAGTTTGCGCAGCGGATTTCGCGAAGACCCTTGTGGAGGCCACCGATGCCAGCCAAAGTGCCGGAATCATGCGCTTTTTCGTGTGATTTGACCGTGGACATTTGTCCGTATCCTGTTATAATACCGTTATTAACACTGTGCCAAGGAAGCGATGACAAATGAAAATTCTGGTTTTAGGCGCCCAGGCAAGGTATGAAAAATACCTGCCGCAGCTGCCTTTTATCCGCCAGCAGGAGCTGGTGTTTCGGGACAAGGACACGCCGGTGGAGCAGCTCCTTGCCCGCGACGCGGACGCGGACATCCTGTTCGTGGACGCCATCACACCGGTGCCGGCGGAGTTGATCGGCGGAATGCCCAAGCTGAAGCTGGTCCACTCCGAAGGCGTGGCCTATGACAAAATCGACCTGGCGGCTGCCAGAGCGCGGGGCGTATACGTCTGCAACAACAAAGGCTGCAACGCCGGCGCCGTGGCGGAGCAGGCCATCATGCTGATGCTCATGCTCCTGCGCCGGGAGATCCCCGGCGACAGGGCCGTCCGGGAGGGGCGCCAGATGGAGGTGAAGGAGCGCAGCATGACCGAGGGTATCCGGGAGTTGTCGGACTGCCGGGTTGGCCTGGTGGGCTTCGGCGATATCGCCAGGGCCACGGCGGAGCGGCTGGCGCCCTTTGGCTGCGAGATCTACTATTATACGAAGCACCGCCGGGATCGGGAGGAGGAAGAACGCTGCGGCGTCACCTATAAGACCCTGGAGGAGCTGGCGGCCTCCTGTGACATCATCAGCCTCCACTGCGCCGTGACGGAGGAGACCCGGAATATCGTGGACGGGGCGTTCCTGGCCCGGATGAAGCCCACGGCGTACCTGGTGAACACTGCCCGGGGGGAGCTTGTGGACAACCTAGCCCTGCGGAAAGCCCTGATGGAGGGGAAACTGGCCGGCGCCGGCCTGGATACTCTGGCACCGGAGCCGGTGACGGCGGACAATCCCCTGGTGACCATGCCGGCCCCCGCCTGCGACCGGGTGGTGCTGGCGCCCCATCTGGGCGGCATTACGGAGGCCAGCTTCCGCCGCAGCCACCTGCACATGTGGCGGAACGCGGAGCGGATCGCCGACAGCCACCGGCCGGACAATATCGTAAACGGATTGGAATGAACCTATGAAAAACATCGTACTGATCGGAATGCCCGGCACAGGCAAAAGCGTGGTGGGCCGAGCCCTGGCGCAGCGGCTGGACTACACCTTTGTGGATATGGATGACCTGATCGTGGAGGCCACGGGCAAGACCCTGCCGGAAATTCTGCGGGAAGATGGTCTGGAGGAATTTTTCAAGATCGAGGAAAAGAACGGCGTGGAGCTGGACCGGTCGGACACGGTGGTGTCCACCGGCGGCAGCATGGTCCTCTATGAGGACGCCATGGAGCATTTGAAGGAAAACGGCGTCATCGTCTGGCTGGAAACGCCCCTCAGCCAGATCATGGAGCGGATGCCGGCGGACCTCGTTGACCGGGGCATCGCGGCTCCGGCGGGCATGACCATCCGCCAGATCTATGAGCAGCGGGAGCCTCTGTATGCCAAGTACGCTGACCTCATCGTGGCCAGCCGGGACGGCGCCGACGACACGGCCCGACAGGTGCGGCAAATGCTGCGGACCGTGGGCATCAAGCTGTAACATGCAAGAAGACCTTCTGCGGGAAGCAGAAGGTCTTCTTTTTATATGCATTTGCAGTAATTGCAGGCAGCCAGGGCAGCCACGGCGCCGTCGGCGCAGGCGGTGGTCAATTGCCGGACTTCTTTGGCCCGGCAGTCACCGGCGACAAACACACCGGCGGCGGAGGTGACGCAGTTCTCACCGCAGGGGATGAAGCCGCCTGCGTCCACCGCTGTCAGAGCGGCGGATAAGGATGTCTCCGGCAGCTGTCCCACAGCCTCGAACAATCCGGAGACCGCCAGGGAGGTCTCCGCGCCGGTCGCCGCGTTTCGCAGGGATAGCCCGGTCAGAGCGTCGCCGCCCAGAAGTGCTGTCACAACCGTGTCCATGGCAAAGGACACATTGGTGCGCTTTTGAAGGGCCTGCACCAAAACGGGGTCTCCCCGGAAGGCGCTCCGGCGGTGGATGACGGTCACGTGGCGGCACAGGTCTGCCAGGAACAACGCGTCCTGCAAAGCGGTGTTGCCGCCGCCGCACACCGCCACATCTTTTCCTTGATAAAAGGAACCGTCGCACACGGCACAGAAGGAAATGCCCGCCATGGTGTCCTCGCCGGGAAGTCCCAGGGTGCGGTGCTTCATGCCGGTGGCCAAAATGAGGGCGGAGCAGGTATAGGTACCGTAGTCCGTGATGACCGTCTTGCAGGGGCCGTCCCGGACCTCCAGGACCTCCTCCAGCTCCAGCCGGGCCCCCAGGGCTTCCGCCTGGTTATACAGCCGGTCTGCCAGCTCCGCGCCGGAGACGGACATGAGGCCAGGGAAGTTCTCCACCCGGGGGGAGGAGGCGATCTGCCCGCCAAAGCCCTCCTTTTCCAGCAGCAGCACGGACTTCCCCGCCCGGCGGGCGTAGATAGCGGCGGTGAGGCCGGCGGGGCCGCCGCCCACGATGAGAATGTCAAAATGCTCCATCACAGCACCTTTATTTCCGGTCGGGATAGCGGACCTTGGCCACGGCGGTGCTGTCCTCGCTGTCAAATTCCCGGGCACGGCGGTAGTAGTCCAGCACGGCTTCGCCCAAAGGCAATGTCATGCCGTCCGCCAGCGACATGGCCAGCTCCAGGTCCTTCCGCATCAGGGACACAGTGAAGCCGGGCGCATAATCCCCGGAGCGGATCTTGGGGAAAGCGGCCCGCAGGGCGGCGGAATCGCCGCTGGAGGCGGACACGGCGTCAAAAAAGGCGTCCGGGTCCACACCGTGGGCCTCCGCCATCCGCCAGGCCTCGCCCACGGCGGTCTTGTTGATGGCGCTCAGGAGGTTATTCAAAGACTTGATGATCTTGCCCTGACCGGGCTTGTCTCCCACATAGCACAGCTTCCCGGCAATGTCCCCCAGCACCGGCGCCACCCGGTCAAACACATTCCGGTCTCCGGCGCACAGCATGGACATGGTGCCGCTGGCGGCGCCCTTGACGCCGCCGGACACCGGCGCGTCCAGCAGGGAAACGCCGTGGGAGGCGCAGAGAGCGGCGGCTTTTTCCGCGGCCTCCGCGGAGGCGGAGGTCATCTCCACCACCACGCTGCCGGCGGGCAGGGCGGATAAGAAGGCATCGTCCAGCAAGCCCAGCAGGGCGTTGTCATTGGGGACGATGGTGAAAACCAGCTCCGCACCGCGCAGGGCCTCCGCCGGAGAGGCGGCGATGCTTCCGCCCAGCTCCTGGAGCCGCAGGGCGGAGGAGGGATCCCGGTGGACAGCGGTGGTGACGCTGTGGCCGGCCTTCAGCAGGTTGGCAGCAATGGGAAAGCCCATGTTGCCCAGACCGAAAAATGCGATTTGCATAGATACATCTCCTTACATTGAAAAAGGAGGGACCCGGTCCCTCCTTTTTAATTGTTAATGAACCGTGGATGCGTATTTTTTGATGACGGAGGCATTCACCAGCTTTTCCACCTGGCCGCCGTGGCGGACGATGAGAGTGGGCGCCTGCTGGATGCCATACTGGCTCACCAGATCCAAATGCTCGCTGACATCCATGGTGGTATAGGCCAATCCCGCCTTTTCCAACTCGTGTTTTGCGATCTTGCAGTTGGGGCAGGTTTTGGTGGTGAACAGGAACAGCCCGTCCTCCTGGGCGGCGCCGCTGCCGGTCACGCTGGCGTCGCCGGTGTCAGCGGCGGTCTGCGCCCGGTCGCAGAGACGGCGGCCCTCCAGCCGGGAGTTTTCCACTTCATACTCCCGGCGGTCCTTGTACTCCTGGACCTTGCCGTCGTTCCAGTTCTGGACAGGACGGTAATAGCCGGTGATGCGGCTCCACACCTCGCAGGGCTTGCCGCAGGTGGGGCAGGTGGCGTGCTCACCGGAGATGTAGCCGTGGTCCTGGCAGATGGAGTAGGTGGGGGACATGGTGTAGTAGGGCAGCTTGAAGTTTTCCGCGATCTTCCGCACCAGGTCGGCGGCCGCCTTCCAGTCCGGCAGTTTCTCGCCCAAAAAGGCGTGGAACACGGTGCCGGAGGTATACAGGGTCTGGAGCTCGTCCTGGATGGACAGGGCCTCGAAAATATCCTCCGTGTAGCCCACGGGCAGGTGGGAGGAGTTGGTGTAATACGGCGTGTCGCCGGGGTGCTTGGCGGCGGTGATGATGTCGGGATACTTTTCCACATCGTGCTTGGCCAGGCGGTAGGTGGTGGACTCGGCGGGGGTGGCCTCCAGGTTGTACAGGTCGCCGTATTGCTCCTGATAGTCGGAAAGGCGCTCCCGCATGTGATTCAGAACGTCCTTGGCAAAGGCCTGGGTCTCCGGATGGGTCAGGTCCTTGCGCAGCCATTTGGCGTTGAGGCCCACCTCGTTCATGCCGATGAGGCCGATGGTGGAGAAGTGGTTGTCAAAGGTGCCCAGGTAATACTTGGTGTACGGATACAGTCCCGCGTCCATGAGGCGGGTGATGACGGTGCGCTTGGTCTTGAGGCTGCGGGCGGCGATGTCCATGATGTGGTCCAGCCGCTGGTAGAATTCCTCCGGCGTCTGGGAGAGATACGCGATGCGGGGCAGGTTGATGGTGACCACGCCCACAGAGCCGGTGGACTCACCGGAGCCGAAGTATCCGCCGGACTTCTTCCGCAGCTCCCGCAGGTCCAGCCGCAGCCGGCAGCACATGGAGCGCACATCGGAGGGCTCCATGTCGGAGTTGATGTAGTTGGAGAAATAGGGGGTGCCGTATTTGGCGGTCATCTCGAACAGGAGACGGTTGTTCTCCGTGTCGCTCCAGTCGAAATCCTTGGTGATGGAGTAGGTGGGGATGGGGTACTGGAAGCCCCGGCCGTCGGCGTCGCCCTCGGTCATGATCTCGATGAACGCCTTGTTCACCATGTCCATTTCCTTTTTGCAGTCGCCGTAGGTGAAATCCTGCTCCTTACCGCCCACAATGGCCGGCAGGTTTTCCAGGTCCTTGGGCACGGTCCAGTCCAGGGTGATGTTGGAGAAGGGGGCCTGCGTGCCCCAGCGGGAGGGGGTGTTCACGCCGAACACGAAGGACTGGATGCACTGCTTGACCTCTTTCTGGGAAAGGTTGTCCACCTTGACGAAGGGGGCCAGATACGTGTCAAAGGAGCTGAAGGCCTGGGCGCCGGCCCACTCGTTCTGCATGATGCCCAGGAAGTTCACCATCTGGTTGCACAGGGTGCTCAGGTGGCTGGCGGGCGTGGAGTTGATCTTGCCGGGGATGCCGAGGCCCTGCTGGATGAGCTGCTTCAAGCTCCAGCCGGCGCAGTAGCCGGTGAGCATGGAGAGGTCGTGGAGGTGGATGTCGCCGCTTTTGTGGGCGGCGGCGATCTCCGGGTCATAGATCTCGCTGAGCCAGTAGTTGGCGGTGATGGCGCCGGAGTTGGACAGGATCAGGCCGCCCACGGAATAGGTGACGGTGGAGTTCTCCTTTACCCGCCAATCGTTGATCTGCAAATAGTTGTCCACCAGGTCCTTGTAATCCAGCACGGTGGATTTCAGATTGCGGACCTTCTCCCGCTGCTTGCGGTATAAAATATAGGCCTTGGCCACATCGGCGTAGCCGGCCTTACTGAGGACGTTTTCCACGCTGTCCTGGATATCCTCCACCGTGATGAGCCCGTCCTTGATCTTTTTCTGATAGTCGGCAGTGACTTTCAGTGCCAGCAGGTCGATGATGTCCGGATTGTATTCCATATGGGTGGCCTCGAACGCCTTGGTGATGGCAACGCTGATCTTGGACAGGTTGAAGTCTGTGACGCTCCCGTCCCGTTTTACCACTTGATACATAATGATGACCTGCTTTCTATTTAAAATCAAAGTTGTTACTTATGCTCCGAAAGAAATGGGCGCCGGTGGCGCCCCGCGACTATCATTGTACCATGCGGTACAAAGAAGTCAATTAGATAGAAACACTATATATTGTGTTTTTTTTGTAAAGAATGCCGAACTTGCGCAATATTTAGTCAATTCCCCGCATCTCCACCCGACTGAAAAAAGGACGGGCAATATCGGCAAAGGCTTGCAGCTCTAAGGCTGTGAAGCCATGCCAGCCCTCTTGGATCAAATTTCCGGAATCCGCGAAGTTTTGCAGGAAGTACCGGGGCGCACCATGGAGCCACTGGCCCATGGCCTCCACATCGGCGGCGGTGTGCAGCTCCCGGACAAAGGTGGTGCGAAACTCATGGTCCACGCCGCTTTTTGCCAGCAGGCGGACGCTCTCCTCCACCGGCGCGGTGTCAAAACCGGGGATGCCGATGGTCTGCGGATATTTTTCCCGACTGTTTTTGATGTCCATGGCCACATAGTCTGCCAGTCCTGCTTCCAGAATGCCGGCCAGCCGGTCCGGGAAGCAGCCGTTGGTGTCCAGCTTCACGAAAAAACCCATGTCCCGGACCTTTCGCAGGAAGTCCGCAGCGTCCGGCTGCAGCAGCGGCTCTCCGCCGGAGAGCACTACGCCATCCAGAAGTCCCCGCCGCCGCTCCAAAAACGCCAGCACCTCCGCCTCCGGCAGTTCCGGCGTTTCGTTCAGGCGCGTCACCAGCAGGGCGTTGTGGCAGAAGGGGCACCGCAGGTTGCATCCGCCGGTGAACACCGTGGCGGCCAGCTTGCCGGGGTAGTCCACCATGGATAGCTTTTGCAGACCGCAAAGGTACATGGGCTCATCTCCAAATCACAAGATATTGTTATTATAGCGCGGTAAAACCACAAGAACAAGAGGGAAACGAGAAATAAACAGAGAGGCAGCCCTTTTTGGCGGAGACCGGCTGCGCGAAAGGAGCACCTTTTGCAGATTGAACGATTTTTGTTTGGATAAGCTGGAAAAAACAGGAGAAATCATGCATTGCCATTGATCGCGGCTCTCCCGTATAATACCATCATTCCATGAGACCATGGAAAATCGGACAGGGGGGGAGGACCCCCGAAAAGGAGATCGACAATGAAAAAAACAGTCACCCTGGCGCTCACCATTTTGCTGGTGCTTGGACTGATGTCCGCCTGCGCCAATGACACACCGGCTCACAATGCCGAGAACGCGGAAAACACGGATCCTATCACGAATGCTGAAAATTTCAGCGATGAGATGAAAATCCCCTACGCCACCGACCTCTCTCCGGAGGACGGCGCGGATTCTGTGGAGCGGACGGGAGACCATGAGAACTCTCCCTACTTTGCCCATCCGGACGTTTACAATCTGGAATCCACGGACACGCTGACGGTCCTCCACAATTTCAAGACCCAGCAGCAGACCAGCGAATGGGCCTGCGGCGTCACCTCGGCCCTGATGGTGCTGGAGTGGTACGGCAAGCTGGACGACTGGAACGAGGAGACGCTGGCGGCTTTGCGCCATTCTCTGGACGGCACGGAACTGGAGGGCTATCCCGGGACCACGCTGGACCAGGCCATGGATATTTTCGACGGTGTAGGCGGTTTCGATATGGTCACCACTCATGACCGCCCGGACGGCATCTGGATGGAGGACATCCAGGGCTGGCTGGCGGAGGGCAAGCCGGTCATGATCTGCTGGAACGACTGGGGCGGACACTGGCAGGTCATCGTGGGCTACGATACTATGGGCACGGAGGCGGAAAACGACGATGTGTTCCTGGTGGCGGACCCCTATGACACCACTGACCACAATCAGGACGGCTACGGCGTCTATCCGGCGGAGCGGCTGATGTACAACTTCACGATGTATGATGCGTTCCCCGAAAGCGAAGGCGGCAGCGATATGCTGTTTATCGTGGCCAGCCCGGCGGAATAAAGAAAAAAGAGCAGCCCGGAACACCGGGTTGCTCTTTTTCTGTATCAATGGATACGGTGATTTCAGTTCTGGCGGAAGCGGGCAAGGAAGTCCTTTGTCTCCTGCCGCTGGGGGTTGCCGAAGACCTCGGCGGGGCTGCCCTGCTCGCAGATGACGCCTTGGTTCATGTACACCACATGGTTGCTGACGTCCCGGGCAAAGGCCATCTCGTGGGTCACCACCAGCATGGTCATGCCCTCGCGGGCCAGCGTCCGCATGACCGTCAGCACCTCGCCCACCATTTCGGGGTCCAGAGCGGAGGTGGGCTCGTCGAACAGCAGCACTTCCGGGTCCATGGCCAAGGCGCGGGCAATGGCCACACGCTGCTTCTGGCCGCCGGAGATCTGCCGTGGCTTGGCGTTGATGTAAGGGGCCATGCCCACCTTTTGCAGGTATTCCATGGCGTGGGCCCGAGCTTCTTCCTTCCCCTTTTTCAGGACCTTGATCTGGCCCACCATGCAGTTTTCCAGCACGGTCATGTTGTTGAACAGGTTGAAGGACTGGAACACCATGCCCACATGGGAGCGGTAGGCGGCGGCGTTGACCTTGGGGCCGGTGATTTCCGTTCCGTGGTACAGGATCTCACCGGAGGAGGGCGTTTCCAGCAGGTTGATGCACCGCAGCAGGGTGGACTTGCCGGAGCCGGAGGCGCCGATGATGCTGGTCACGTCGCCCTTTTCCACGGTGAAGTCGATGTCCCGCAGGACCTCGTGGCTGCCGAAGGACTTGGACAGGTGATTGATTTGCAGGATGGTCTCAGACATGGCCCACACCTCCGTTCGTCTTGTGTTCCAGGCTTCGCTCATCGTAGGGGCTGCCCTGGCCGGGGTAGTTGTACATGCCGGTGGTGTGGGCCAAGGTGTCGGTGGTGGCCAGGTCATAGCTGTCGGAGCCGTCCATCTTCTTCTCCCACCAGCGCAGCAGCTTGGCACAGACCAGGGTCATGGTCAGGTAGATGACCATGGTGATGGTGGCGGACTCAAAGTAGGTGTACAGTGCGCCGGCCACGCCCTTGTGGACGAAGAACAACTCCACCACACTGATGACGGACAGCACGCAGGTATCCTTAATGTTGATGATCAGGTTGTTGCCGATCTGGGGCATGATGTTTCGCAGGGTCTGGGGCAGGATGACGGACATCATGGTCTGCACGTGGGTCATGCCGATGGCCTTGGCGCCCTCGGTCTGGCCGGGGTCCACGGACAGAATGCCGCCCCGGACTGTCTCCGCCATGTAAGCGCCGGTGTTGATGGAGACGATGAAAAAGGCGGCGAACATGGTGCCCATGTAGATGTTGAACATCTGGGCCGCACCGTAGTAGATAAACACGGCCTGGATCATCATGGGGGTGCCGCGGAAGACCTCCACATAGATCCGCAGAAGAGCCTGGAAGAACCGTATCACGAAACGCTTTGCGGGGTTGTCCTTTTTGGAGACGGGGATGGTCTGCACGATGCCCGCGCCCAAGCCAATGACGCAGCCGATGGCAGTGGAGATGATGGCGATCAGCAGGGTGTTGCCGGCGCCCTCCAGGTAGGAGGGACCGTACTTGCCGATCAGATAAAGGATACGCTCCCAGAAAGACATGCTGCCCACGGAGGTGCCCACAAGCTGGGTGATGGCGTCTTGGACGGATGCCCACATAGAGGCTCAGCTCCTTTTCTTAAAATATGGGATGACCGCGAAGGACGGCAGAACCGTCCCCCGCGGTGAGAGGGTGCGAAATCAAGTTTACTCGCTGAGGGGCTGAACGGAGATGGCCTCGTTCATCATGTTGGTGTAGTCCTCCTCGGTGAGGGTGGCCAGCACGCCGTTGATGGCGTCCAACAGCTCGGTGCTGCCCTTCTGAACGGAGATACCGATGTTGATGTCCTCGTCGGAAACCTCAAAGGCACCGTCCGTGCCGGTGAAGTCCAGCAGCTTCAGACCGGGGTTGGCGGCCACGGCGGCCAGACCGGTGGGCTGGTCGGTGACGATGTAATCCACACGGCCGGAAGTCAGAGCCACGATCATAGCGGGAGCGGACTCCTGACCGGGCAGGATGTTGGCGTCAGGGATCTGGGGCAGGCAGTTGTCATACCAGATGGTGTTCAGCTGGCTGGTGCAGGTGCCGCCAGCCAGGTCGGCCACGGAGGCGGCATCGGCATAGGCGCCGTCCTCAGCCACCACGGTGACGATGGTGGCATAATAGTAGGGATCGGAGAAATCAACCATTTCCAGACGGTCGGAGGTAATGGACTGGCCGCAGATGCCGGCGTCCACGGTGCCGGACTGGATGGCGGGAATGATGGACTCCCAGTCGCTCTTGACGATCTCCAGGTTCCAGCCCAGCTGTTCGCAGATGTACTTGGCCATCATCACGTCGTAGCCGTAAGCATAGTCAGAGGAGCCGGAGATGGGCACAGCGCCGTTGGAGTCATCGGACTGGGTCCAGTTATAGGGAGCGTAAGCACACTCCATCGCCACCCGCAGAGTGCGGGTCTCGGACGCGGCAGGAGCCTCGCTTTGGGCGGGCGCTGCTTCCTTCTTGGAGCCGCAGGCGGCCAGGGAGAGGGTCATGGCCAGGGCCATGAGCAGGGACAAAAACTTCTTCATGATATTCACCTTTCTGATCTGTTGTTTTGCGGCGCGTACAGCCCCGCGCCGCCGGGACAAAAATTGGACCGCTTTGTCAAGCGGTCCATGGAATATACGGAAAAGGGCCCGCAGGGGGCATTCCGAACAGCCATTGATAGCGCTTCACAAAAAACTCTGTGACAGTCCGGCAGATATTTTCTGCCGGCCCAGCATGGAACAGCCAGGCCGCGTTCCCACGCTTCGGCGGTGTTCCCTTTCGCTCCCCGGCGGCTGCCTGTCCTTGCCGGAGCGGTACTGATGAACCCCGCGCCTCTATCTCAGCGATTCAATTTTGAGGACATCCTATCACTCCCGGCGGACACTGTCAACCGCATTTCCCGGAAAAGCGGTAATTTTTGTGGAAATCGCAGAGAAGGTTTCCGGGTAAAGGAGAATCGTTTATGATATAGTAATGATATGGGCTTGGTAAACGATTGACATAACAACAAAAAGTGAGGGATGCAAACGATGGAGCTGTTCATTCTGGACTGGATCCAGGCACATCTGCGCTGCGGCTTTCTGGACGCGGTGCTGCCCATCATCAGCTGGACCGCCAACCACGGCGAGCTCTGGATCTTGCTGGCGCTGGTCCTGGTGCTGCGGAAAAGCAGCCGTCGCCAGGGGTGGACCGTGGCGTTGGCCCTGGTGCTGGACCTGGTCTGCTGCAATTTGCTTTTAAAGCCCCTCATTGGCCGTGTGCGGCCCTTTGCCGTGAATCCGGCGGTGGAGCTGCTTGTTTCGCCGCCGCTGGACGCCTCCTTTCCCTCCGGCCACACGGCGGCGTCCTTCGCGGCGGTGTTCGCCCTGCGGGGGAGCGGCAGTCCCCTGTGGAAGCCCGCTCTGGCGGTGGCGGTCCTGATCGCCTCCTCCCGGCTGTACCTGTATGTCCACTGGCCCAGCGACGTACTGGGCGGGGCGCTGCTGGGAGCGTTCCTGGGCTGGGCCGCCGCCCGGGCATCGGACCAGGTATCTGCCGGGCTGGAAAAGAAGTGAAACGGCAGGAGGGGGACCCCTCCTGCCGCTTTCGTCATTTGCTCCAGTGCTTCAGCTTCGGCAGGGCGGCGGTAAAGTAGGCCCGGGCCTGCTCCGGCGGGAACTGATCGCCGGACATGTGGTCCACCAGAAATTCCAACAGTTGCTCCATGCTCCCGTAGGTGAATTTCCCGTCGGCGTAGCACCACTTGCAGTACTCCTCGTTGAAGCTGCCGTCTGGCTCCCGGCTGAGTTGTCCGTCGTCAGTGAGGGACATGCCGCAGCACTGGCAGACCAGCTGCCGTGGACTGCCCAACAGCGTATTGATGGAAACGCCGAACAGAGCCGAGAGGCGCCGCAGCGTATCGGTGTTGGGCAGCGTTTCGCCGTTTTCCCAGCGGGAAACGGCCTGCCGGGTGACAAACAGGCGCTCCGCCAGCTCCTCCTGCGTCAGACCGTGCTGGTCCCGCAGGGATCTCAAAACCTCACAAGTCTCCATATCCGCATCCCCCTAAATCGTTGATATGGCCATGATAGCAGAAACCGGACCGGCAGGCAAGCAACCGGCTGTTGCGCCCTGCTTTCATGAGGCATCATGCCATACCGCAAAACCGTTCCGGCGGAGGCGGCCGGATAATCACCGGAGTGTTTTCCGCCAACGCAAAGGGACCCGGTTCATCCAAATCTTGCGGAACGTGTAAATTTGGAGTATACTATTTTATCTATAGAAATCTCACCCCGCCAGGAGGAACAACCCATGAAACTCATGGTCATTGACGGCAATTCCATTATCAACCGGGCCTACTACGGCATCCGCCCTCTTACCACCCGGGACGGGCTGTACACCCACGCCGTGTTCGGCTTTCTCACCACGCTGCTGCGGCTGAAAAGCGAGGAGGAACCGGACGCCCTGTGCGTCACCTTCGACGTCCACGCCCCAACCTTCCGCCATGAGGCATCGGAGGCCTATAAGGCCACCCGGAAGGGGATGCCGGAGGAGCTGCGGATGCAGATGCCGGTCTTGAAAGAGGTGCTGGACAGCCTGAACATCCCCCGCTATGAGCTGGCGGGCTGGGAGGCCGACGACCTCATCGGCACCATTTCCCGCAAGTGCGAATCCGCCGGGTGGGAGTGCGTGGTGGTGACGGGAGACAAGGACTCCCTCCAGCTCATCACAGACCATACGAAGGTGAAGCTGGTGTCCACCCGCATGGGCCAGACCACCACGAAGGATATGGACGAGGCTGCTTTCCGGGAGCAGTACGGCTTCGCCCCCATCCACATGATCGATCTGAAGGCCCTCATGGGCGATACCTCCGACAATATCCCCGGCGTCCCGGGCATCGGCGAAAAGACCGCCATGGCCCTGGTGCAGAAATACGGCAGCATCGATGCCCTTTACGCGAACATGCCGGATGTGGAGGCCAAGCCCGCCGCCCTGCGGAAGCTCCAGGAGGGGGAGGCCAGCGCCCGCCAGTCCTACTGGCTGGCCACCATTGTCACGGACGCGCCTCTGGACTTCCGTCCGGAGGACAACCTGGTGCGCGCCCCCGGCCCGGAGGCCTACGGCGTGTTTTTGAAGCTGGAATTTACAAAGCTCATCGACAAGTTCGGCCTGACCCCCAGCGAAGCCCCGGCAGCGGCGGCTCCGGAGGAGACGAACGTTACCGTGGAGCAGGTGACAGACCCGGCGCGGGCGGCGGAGCTGCTGGAGCTGTGGCGGAAAGCGGACCATGTGTCCGTCCTGGCCCTGCCGGACCTCACCGGTGTGGTGGCGGTCTGCGACAGCGAGGGCGGCACCCTGACGGCGGAGCTGTTTTTTGAAAAGTACCAGGGGGACTGGAACGGCCTTTTGAACGCGTTGTTCTCCGTCGACATCCCCAAGGTGTCCCACAATGTGAAGGACCTGACCCGGCGGCTGCTGGAGGGCGGCCTCCGGGCGGAGGGCTTTATCTTTGACACGGCTCTGGCCGCCTATCTGCTGGATGCCACGGCAGGCAGCTACGACCTGGGGCGGCTGTTCGTGACGTATTACAATACGGAGCTGCCCAAGCCCGTTCACCTGGAGCCGGACGCATTCTCTTTGCTGGGGGACAGTGCCGCGGCGGAGGTCGCCTTTGACAGCTATACCACGGCGGTGGACTGTCTGTATCATACGCTGCTGCCCCGGCTGGAGGAAAAGCACCTTCTGGAGCTGTTTGCCGCGGCGGAGCTGCCCCTTTGCCAGGTGCTGGCGGAAATGGAGCTGGCGGGCTGCCGGGTGGACGCCCGGGCCCTGGCGGATTTCGGCGATGCTCTGACGGAGCGTATCGCGGAGCGAGAAAAAGCCATTTACGACATGGCGGGGGAGACCTTCAACATCAACTCTCCCAAGCAGCTGGGGGAGATCCTGTTCGGCAAGCTGGGCCTGCCCCACGGCAAAAAGACCAAGACCGGCTGGTCCACCAACGCCGACGTGCTGGAAAAGCTCCGCTACGAGGCGCCCATCGTGGACGCCGTGCTGGAGTACCGCCAGTACGCCAAGCTGAAATCCACCTACGCCGACGGACTTTTGAAGGCCATCGACCCTGACGGCCGCATCCGCACCAGCTTCCAGATGACGGTGACGGCCACAGGCCGCCTTTCCTCCACGGAGCCGAACCTGCAGAATATCCCCACCCGCACGGACCTGGGCAGCGAGATACGCCGCATGTTCGTGCCGGACGAGGGCTGCGTCCTGGTGGACGCGGACTACTCCCAGATCGAGCTGCGCCTCCTGGCCCACATCTCCGGGGACGAGGCTATGCGGACGGCCTTCCGCTCCGGCGGCGATATCCATACCGCCACGGCGGCCCAGGTGTTCCATGTGGCCCCGGCGGACGTGACGCCGGAGATGCGCCGCAGCGCCAAGGCGGTGAATTTCGGCATCGTATATGGCATCTCCGCCTTTTCCCTCAGCCAGGACATCGGTGTCACCGTAGCGGAGGCCAAGGCGTATATGGAGGCGTATTTCGCCACGTTCCCCGGTGTGCGCAGCTATATGGACGCCGTGGTGGAAAAGGCCAGGGAGACGGGATATGTGGAGACCATTTTCCACCGGCGCCGGAACCTGCCGGAACTGACCTCCTCCAACCACAACCTCCGCGCCTTTGGCGAGCGGGTGGCGCTGAACATGCCCATCCAGGGCACGGCGGCGGACATCATGAAGCTGGCCATGGTGGCGGCCCACAAACGGCTGAAAGCAGAACTGCCGGAGGCCCGGCTGGTGCTCCAGGTCCACGATGAGCTCATCGTGGAGTGCCCGGAGGCCCAGGCGGCCACTGCCGCCCGGCTGCTGGAGGAGGAGATGGAGCACGTGGTGGAGCTGTCCGTTCCCCTGACCGCCGAGGCCCACTGGGGCAAAAACTGGCTGGAGGCCAAGGGATGAGACTTTCGATACTGCTGCTGGGCGTTCTGTGCGGCTCGCTGTCCGCTGTGTTCGTCCGGTGGTCCACGGCGCCGTCATTGGTGCTGGCGCTGTACCGCATGGCCTTTTCCGTGGTGCTGGTGGCCCCGGCGGCCTGGCGCCGCCGGAAGGAGCTGGCGGCCCTTTCAGGACGGGCGCGGTTGCTGTGCCTGGCCAGTGGTGGGGCGCTGGGGCTGCATTTCGCCACATTTTTTCAGGCGGTGAAAACCACCTCCATCGCATCTGCCGCGGTACTGGTGGACATGGAGGTGCTGTTCGTGGCCCTGGCCACAGTGGCGGTCTTCCGAAAGAAGCTGCCTTTCACGGCGTGGCTTGCCATGGCCCTGGCCTTTGGCGGAGCGGTGGTCATGGCCCTGGCGGACTCCGGCGGAGGAAACAATGCCCTGAGCGGTGATCTTCTGGCGGTGCTGTCCGCCATGCTCATCGGTATCTACACGCTGATCGGCTCCGTGTGCCGCAGGACCATGACCACCACCGCCTATACCTGCCTGGTGTACACGGCGGCTCTGGGGACTCTGCTGGCGCTGGCCCTGGCCAGTGGGACGCCGCTGACAGGCTATGGAGCGGAAAATCTGGCCACCGCTTTGGCCATGGCGGTATTCTGCACCCTGCTGGGCCACAGCGTGTTCAGCTGGGCGCTGAAATATTTTCCGCCCTCTTTCGTCTCCACCGCCCGGCTGATGGATTGTGTGTTTTCCGCTGTCTGGGGCGCGCTGCTGTTTTCGGAGCTGCCGGCCATGCAGGCGCTGCTCGGCGGCGTGGCTGTGATTGCAGGCGTCGTGCTGTACACCAAAAGTGAGACGCGGAGTGGAAAAGGGGAGAGTGAGCCATGCGGGTCATCCGGGAATACTGGCAGTGCGCGGTGAAGCAGGAGATCCCCATGAAGGAGCTTCTGGACACGTTGGATACGTTCCTGGGGAGCCATGGCTATCCCTGCCGGCGGCTTTGGTCGCCCACCCATCCGGAACTGTCCGACACGGAACTGAAGGCACTGTTCAAAAAGATCCCCCGGCCCTGCAACCCCGACCGGGTGGAGGCTGTGTTTGAGGATGTGAGTTGGTTTGGCGGGGAAGCGGCGCCCATGGAGTACACAGGGCATCAGCCCTTTTTGAGCAACGGCGTCTATGTGGTCCACTGTGCCGGCACCAGCTTCTGCCATGTGCACTTTTATATAGAGGCGACAGATTCGGACAGCCCGGCCCGCATCCGGGACGAGAGCGCCGTTGTTGTCGCACTGAAAGAGCGGTTTCCCAGGGTGCGGCGGGAGGGCACCTACTGCCTGTGGTCGCTGGAGGAGGCGGCCGGGATCGCGGCCGCCAACGAGGCTTTGGCCCCCACGCTGGAGGAAGTGAAGCGGTCGCTGCCGCCGTTCCGGGAACGGAGGGGTGATCCGGCGGAGTGGGAAGAGCGCCTGCGGCAGATTGAGAGATATGCCAAGGGCGAAAAACCGGGGCTTTCCGGAAAACAGCTGGCGCTGTCCGTGTTTCCGAAAACACAGTACCGCTATTGCCATACAGCTGGGAGCTGCTTTGAAATGGTCCGGCGGACGCCCAGCGGCCACCGGCTGACAGTCACCTTTGATTCCGCGCCGCCGGCGTACTTTTGGCAGAGCGCCAGCATTGCCCTGTCGGGGCTGAAGTTCTGCTGCCCACTGTACCGGGAGCAGATCTGCCGGGAAAACGCGGAGACGGTGCGGGCCTTCATGGAGCATTGCAGGCACCTGGCGGAGCAGGCGGAGGCCGCTCTGGACCGGCCGCTGTATGATTGCTTCGGCGCCAGCCCGGACTGGTGGCTGGCGGAGTAGCCACGGAATAGAACGCTTGGAAAGGAAGAAACCTATGGAAAAAAACCGGATGCATGTGCGCATCGTTCCCATGAACGCCGACCACCTGGACGAGATAGCGGAGTTGGAGCGCATCTGCTTTTCCACCCCCTGGTCCCGGAATATGCTGGCGGAGGAACTGGACAATGCCTGTTCCGCCTTTTTGGTGGCCGAGGATGACGCCGGCAAGGTGGTGGGTTACGCCGGACTCCAGGTCATCCTGGATGAGGGCTACATCACCAATGTGGCCGTCCGGCCGGAGTGCCGCCGAAACGGCATCGCGGGAAAGCTTTTGCAGGTGTTCCTGGACTTCGGCCAGGCCAACCATCTGGCGTTTTTGACGCTGGAGGTCCGCGCTTCCAATTATGACGCCATTGCCCTGTACGGAAGCCGTGGATTCCGCAGCGTGGGCCGGCGGAAAAACTACTACGAGCATCCCAGGGAGGATGCCATCATCATGACAAAGGAGTTCACGGAGGATGGAACTGCGGATCCCAACGCTTGAGCAGCTGCAAACCGTTTATAACAGTGACATGAAGTCCGCCTTTCCGGCGGCGGAGCTGAAGCCCCTGAGCGCCATCCAGCGGATGTGGCGGGAGCAGCGGTACAAGCCCTACTGCCTCTTTGACGGGGATGACATCGTGGGGGAGTGCTTTTTGTGGCTGGGACATCCCGGCTGGGCGCTGCTGGATTACCTGTGCGTGTCCCGCCGGGCCCGCAACGCCGGTCTTGGCGCCCTCATTCTGGCAAAGCTCCGGGAGGTGGAGCCGGGCACGGTGGTCTTCGGCGAGGCGGAGGCCCCCGAGCACGCCCCGGACCCCGCCATGGCAGAGCGGCGCCTGGGCTTTTACGCCCGGAACGGCCTGCAAACCGCCGGCTATGACACGGAGGTGTTCGGCGTCCACTACAAAACGCTGTATCTGGCGGACCATAAAGTGGAGGACGCGGCACTGATGGCGGAGCATGATTTCGTCTACCGCGGCAGTTTTACACCGGAAAAATATGCAAAATATGTCCGCATCCCCTACGACCCGGCCAAGGCGCCTGGGGAACAGGTGGCCTGGGACCAATGAGAAAGAAGTGACAGATCCATGAAGATACTGGCTTTTGAATCCTCCTGCGACGAGACCGCCGTGGCAGTGGTGGAGGATGGACGGCGCATCTTGTCCAACGCCATCGCCTCCCAGGTGGATATCCACGCCCTGTATGGCGGCGTGGTGCCGGAGATCGCCTCCCGGAAGCATGTGGAGGTCATCGCAGCCTTGACAGAGCAGGCTTTGCGGGAGGCCGGCTGCACCCGGCGGGATATCGATGCTGTGGCGGCTACCTATGCGCCCGGCTTGATCGGCGCGGTACTGGTGGGCCTCAGCTTCGCCAAGTCCGTGGCCTATGCCCTCCAGGTGCCGCTGATCCCCGTCCATCATGTGCGGGGACATATTGCCGCCAACTACCTGGCTTTCCCGGAGCTGGAGCCTCCGTTCCTGGCCCTGGCCATCTCCGGCGGCAATACCCTCATCGTGGATGTGCGGGACTACACGGACCTGCGCATTCTGGGCGCCACCCGGGATGACGCGGCGGGAGAGTGCTTCGACAAGGCGGCCCGGGTGCTGGGCCTGCCATACCCCGGCGGCGGTCCCATGGACAAGCTGGCGCAGGGGAGCCGGGGTGGTGTGTACAAGCTGCCCCACGCCCAAGTGGACGGCGCGGAGCTGGATATGAGTTTTTCCGGCCTGAAAACAGCGGTGGTCAACTTAGGGCACCATGCCCAGCAGGTGGGGGAGGAACTGGACCGGGCGGCACTGGCCAGGGATTTTGCCCAGGCGGTCAGCGACGAGCTGGTGCCCCGGGCCATGAAGGCGGCGGCACTGGCGGGCCGCACCGTTATCGCCGCCGCCGGCGGCGTGGCGGCCAACTCCATCATCCGGGCGGACCTGGAGCGCGCCTGTGAAAAACAGGGTTGCCAACTGTACCTGCCGCCGCTGAAATTGTGCGGCGACAATGCCGCCATGATCGGCGCTCAGGGATATTATGAGTATCTGGCCGGACATACGGCGGGGATGGACCTCAATGCCTACGCCACAATGGATATCTCAGACTGACAAAAGCGGCTGCTCAGGCAGCCGCTTTTTTGTATAAAGAAAACCACTCGCTAAGCGAGTGGTTCAAAAGAGCTTAAGCGATGAATAAGAATCCCTGTTACAATCAAGTGTGCGGTCTGC